>DATBRJ010000127.1:0-7923 GCA_036560395.1 Actinomycetes bacterium
GAAACGGGCACAGGCGGCGAAGTCGTCGAAGACATTCTGCTTGACCGCGAGCCGACCGGCGTGGTGCCAGTCCTCGCCGTACTCCCCGCCGCCCCTGGTGTGTGCGACCGCGAGCACTCCTCCCTGCTCCAGCCAGAGCAGTCGACTCGGGTCGAACCGAGGCTTGAGGGAGATGGCGTAGCCGCCGTACCCGGTGAGCAACACCGGCGCGGTGCCATCGCGGGGCGTGCCTTGCGGGGCGATCAGGGTCACCGGCACCTGCGTGCCGTCAACGGAGGTCGCGAACTCTCGGCGTACCTCGAATCCCGAGAAGTCCAGCGGGGTCTTAGTCACCAGGGCGGTACAGCGTGCTGACTGCCCGGACGCACGCCACCACGACCGCGGCTCGGTGAACGACTCGGTCGCGTAGGCAACCTCAAGCCCGTCCAATCGGATCAGGCCGTCGACCGAGGAGTTAGGCGGTATCCCGACCGGCCCGGCCGGCATGCCGTCGAGGTCGAACAGCCGCAGCGACGACAGGCCTCCGTCGATGTCCAGCAGCCATATCCGGGTGTCCGTCACCGCCAGACCACACTCGGCGTTCGGCGACGTCAGGGCCGGCCCCTCGATAGTGACGCCCGCCTCAGGCACCACTCCGACAGCGTGCGCGACGGTTGCTCCAGCCTGCAGCGGCAGCCGGAGAACCTTCCCGTGCGGAGCGTCCAACCGGGACAGCAGGTACAGCGCCCCAGGACCGAAAGCCGCATAGGCCACCTTGTCGTCGACGTCGGCGACCAGCCACCAGTCAGCACCCCTCTGTGCGCGGACGAACACCTGCCATTCGCCGCCGTCGCCCTTCTGGACCCGGTCCATCACCCACAGCCCGTCGGGGGAGGCGTTGAGGAAGTTCTCCGCGATCCGGTCGTCGGCGAACACGGCCGACAACTCGCGGCGGTCGTTCTCAAGCGAGTCGCCGAGTGCGTGATACCAAACCTCCTGATAGAAGTCGGCGTCGTCTTCCGGGCGCTCGCCGGGCGATGGGTAGCGGGTGTACCAGAAGCCAGCGGAGTCGCCAGCCCAGGCGAGGGAACCGCCAGCCGTGCCACCGTTGACCCTGGGCACCGTGACCCCGCTGAGCTCACCCGACGTGACGTCGTAGACGTGCACGGTGCCGTCCTCGGTGCCGCGCGAGGACAAAGACACCGCAACCAGGCTGCCGTCCGGGGAAGGCTGGTACCAGTCGATCGTGGTCGAGCCGCTGTCATCAATCTCGTTTGGGTCGACCAGGACACGCTCGTCCGACACGTCGTCGAGGCTGCGCAGCACCACCAGGAACGGCTGCTGCTTCGGGGGCTGGTGCTTGAGCGCGAAATACGCCGATCCGGCGCGGGCGGGGGCGTCGTACCTGACCGACTCCGCCTTCAGGATCTCCGCCGCCCGCCGACGGATCGCACCGTAGAAGGGAAGGTTCGCGAGATAGCTGCGAGTGCGCCGGTCCTGGGCCATGGTCCAGGACCGGGTCTGGTCCGACCCGGCGTCCTCGAGCCACCGGTAGTCCTCCGTCACCGTGACCCCGTGATAGGCGTCGCTCACGGAGGCCTTTGGTGTCTCGATCCCCTCGAGCGCCGATGTGCCCGCCATGCTGCCTCCTCGTCCGTGAGCGCCCCAAGCATGGACCTCGCGCTTCTGCCGCCGACCGTGCCTATGCCCGTGCCATCCAGGTCTTAATGTGGATGGAGCTCGGACCTCAGTCGTCCTCGATGTAGCCGGTCTTGGGGTCAATTTGAGCAAGAAAGACGCGGATGGTCTCCCGGTGCTCCTCCAGCGACTTATTCGGTGTCGTGCTCGAACTGCATCCGTAGTCTTTGTTCGGCCCGCTCAACCAGATGTAGTCAGTACCGCCGTGTTTGGCGGGGCGGAGGGCGAACAATTCACCGTCGACTTCGAGGGTGAACGAAGTGACAGCGAGTTCGCTCTCGATCTCGTGGTAAGCGCCCGGTACGGCGAGCGGGTCACCATCGTTTCCACCTGGGAAGGTTGCCTCCACATAGCCATGGTTGGCGGTTCGAGACACCCGTCCATCGTGAATCTGCCTGGCTAACGCACTCATCTGGCTCCCCTCCGTGTCAATGGCTGCTCGTTCCCGCCCGTCGAGGGTGCGCCGGTCATCGCTGTGTCCCGGTTCTCCGGAAGTGGGATGCCGGATCTTAGGCCAATCGATCTTGGAGGAGGACGGCCTGGGAGGACGTGGCTAACCGCCCGCGTTCCGGCGCAGGGTGGTGGTTGATCTCGTTGAGGCGAGCCGCTAGGTCGCCGACGTCGCCAGGGACCTCGGAATCAGCGAGCAGCCGATCTACTCGCGGCGGCGTGTCCCGGCGGGCGGGCCGAATGATCGGTGGTCAGGCGAGGACGTTGACGGCTCTGGCAACGACGAGCCCCAGGATGACCAGTGAGACGAGGGACTGGATGGCCATGGCGATCTTGGCCCACGGTTTGGCCATGACCCTGTTCCTTTCGAGCTTCCACCGCAGAGGTCGGGCTGGTAGGGCCGGGCGCCTTGCCCACAACCCTGGCACCGACCTGTCGGGCTTGGATCCCCCGTCGTGAGTAATGGCAGGGGTGAACAGACTGGTTCCCCGAAAGGGACGGCGAGGCGCCACGGCGGAGGTATGGATGCCTAACCCGTTGTCGGGCTGGAATAGCGGCACCTGCTCAGCGGCAGTCGCTGTACCGTCCGTCGGCTTCGCCGGCCTCACCCGTCGCGGGCGTTTGGCGAGCCTGACGCAATCGATCAAGGAGATCTGTCCAACTTGCCCAGTTGGAGCAACATCCCAACAACTCCACCTAGCGCAGTGGGGCCTCAGGTGGTGTCCACGTCGATGATCACGGGCACCCCGTTCGTGATGACGTCGAACACCGCCGACCTGGCGCGTGACTGCTCCACGATCTCCCGCAGCTTTTCAGCCGGGGCCTGGCCCTTGACGGTGAAACGCACGGTGATCTGCTCGTAGCCGTTACGAACACCCGCGTCGAGCCCCAGGATGCCGTTGAGGTCGATGTCCCCGGTGACGGTCGAGCGAACCTCGGTGAGCTTCACCCCTCTGGCGGCAGCGATGTTGGCGAGGCCGGACGTGAGGCAGGCGGCCAGTGCATGGAGCAGAAACTCGGCCGGGGTCGGTCCCTGGTCCCGCCCCACTAGGACGGCCGGGTGGTCGGCGTCGAAGACAAATGTGCGCTCGTGCGATCGTTCCTCACCGACACCGAAGAAGTCGGCGATGGTGCCCCGATTGTGTGTACCGCTGAGCCACTCGTTGTGGGCGCGGAATTGGAATCTGGCCGCCTCGGGTGCTTGCTTCACCGCGTCGAGGGTGGCGAAGAGGGTGGCCGTGTCTACCCCGTTGCGCATCGAGTCGTTGAGCTGGCTGGTGGTCGTCATGTTGCTGCATCTCCTTGGACGTGGACCGATTGAGGTTGTTGTGTGCCGAGTTCGAGCAGTCCTATCGCCTCCTTCCGCGCTGGCGGGTGCGTTTAGGCAGTCGCGGCTAGGCGCTCGCCAGGGACCGGCCGAGCGGCCAGCGCCGCGGCCTCCTTGTCGATGGCGGCGGCCAGCTGTTTTTGCAGTTCGATGAACGCCGGCACGGGCGGATAGGTCGCCAGACGGCAGGTGATCTCGAAGGTCTCCCTGAGTGCTCGGTCGCGAAGTTGCTCATAGCGGGCGAGCGCGGTGGTCTCTTCGGCGACACCACACAATGCCTGGTCTAGGGCGACCGCCAGCAGCTCAGCGTCGCGGAAGGCGTCGCTGATGCCGTATGCGGTGACTGCGTCATGGTGATAACCGGCGTCTCCGACCAGAGCCCAGCCGGGACCGTACCCCCGGCGCAGCTGGTTGGGCTGCCGGAGCATGCCCCGCACGGGGGAGGTACGGCGCGCCTGCCGCAGCCGCTCGACCAGCAGTGGTGCCGAGCGTTCGAGCAGCTCGTGGAAAGCGTCGATCCGGGAGACTGTCCGGCGACGAACCTCGGCTGCGTCCGCGGCGGGAGTGCATACCCAGATGCAGGCCTCATCGTGGTGCGTGGGGAACACTCCCGCAAACGACCTGGCGGCGACGAAGAGCTCGATGCCCGTCCATGGGATGCCGGAGTAATACGCGTACTGGGCGGCTCCACCGGCGGCCCCGCGTACTTCGCGGACCGAGGCGTCGACCGAGCGGGCGACCCGCGATCGAAGGCCGTCCGCGCCGACGACGTATCGGGCGCTTATATCGATCGGAGCGCCGGCGCGATCACGCCCAAACACCTCGGCCGCCCGTCCACGCTGGTCGCGGTGTACACCGTTCACGGTGACGCCGTAGCGCACGTCGGCGCCGGCCCGTTCCGCGGCGGAAGCGAGCAGGCTGTCCAGTACGTACCGCCGAGGCGCCACGACAAGGTCGACGCCGGCCTTGTCCTTGATCTGACGGCGGACCGACTCGCCGCCGGCATTGAACGTGACCTCGCGGATAGCTGGAGCACCACTGTCCAGGACCTCATCGAGCAGACCCCAGCGGCGAAGCTGGACCACACCGCTGCGCGCGATCGAGTGAGTGGAGACCGTGTCGCTCGCGAAAGATCCCTGGTCCACAACCACCACGTCGTGTCCGAGACGGGCGAGCAACATGGCCGTGGCCGATCCGGCGACCCGTCCGCCCACGATCACGACGTCGTGACGGCTTCGGTTCGGGGTCGACATTGATTTACCTTCCTGATCAGTCGGTCGCTCGACCGAACCACTGCTTGAGTATCCTGACTAGGTGCGATACTGTCAAGGTCGGTCGATCGACCAATTCCACGAAGGGAGCCGGTCGTGGTGGACGTCGCTGTCGTCGACACCGGCACGCTGATCTTGGAGGCGGCCCGCCGCAGGTTGCTGGCCGACGGCTACGCGGGCCTATCGACCCGGAAGGTGGCCGAGGAGGCCCAGGTGCCGCTTAGCCAGCTGCACTACCACTTCGGCTCGAAGCAGGGCCTCATCCTGAGGCTGCTGGAAGAGGAAAACCAGCGCCGCCTGGACCGCCAGAGAAGTATGTACGCCGAGGACGTGCCGCTGTGGAAGCGCTATGAGCGGGCCTGCGACTACCTCGAGGACGACCTGGACTCTGGCTACGTGCGGGTGCTGCAGGAGATGATCGCCGCAGGCTGGTCCAACCCAGAAATCCAAGCGGCAGTCCGCGAGCTGCTCGGCGGGTGGTTCGCCCTTCTCGCCAAGGTGGCCCGGGACGCCGAGCGCCGCTTCGGTCCGCTCGGCCCGTTCACCGCCGAGGAGGCAGGCACCTTGGTAGGCGCCACCTTTATCGGCGCCGAGGCGCTGCTGCTGCTGGGTTTCGACCGGAATGTCATGCCGATCCGGTCGGCGCTGCGTCGCATCGGCACGGCCATCCGTCAGCTCGAGGAAGAGTCGGTGCAGCGAAGGAGAACCGAAGATGCGCGCGTGCCAACCGATCAGTGACGGCTACGTCGAACGCGACGGGGTCAAGGTTCACTACGAGGTGTTCGGCGCCGGCGAGCCAACGGTCCTGCTGCTGCCGACCTGGTCGATCATTCACTCGCGGCACTGGAAGATGCAGGTCCCGTACCTGGCACGGCATTGCCGCGTGGTCACGTTCGACGGGCGCGGCAACGGCCGCTCGGACCGCCCATCCGAGCCCGTCGCATACCGCGAGGAAGAGTACGCCGCCGACGCGCTCGCAGTGATGGACGCGACCGGCACGGAGCGGGCAGTGCTGGTGTCGCTGTCAAGGGGGGCGGAACGGTCGCTGCTGCTCGCCGCAAGCCATCCGGAGCGGGTCGACCGGATGGTGTTCGTCGCCCCGGCACTGCCGCTACCCCCCGTCATGCCGCGCAGCCGGGCGGCCCAGGACTTCGATGAGCAGCGAGACGAATACGTCGACTGGGCGAGGTGGAACCGCCATTACTGGCTCCGGCATTACGAGGATTTCCTCGAGTTCTTCTTCTCGCAGACCTTCACCGAGCCGCACTCCACCAAACAGCGCGAGGACGCGGTCGGCTGGGGCCTCGAGACCGACGCCGAGACGCTGGTCGCGACCCAGCTCGCGCCGCGGCTCGCGGACGAGCAGGGTGTGCGGGAGCTCCTGTCCCGCATCGATTGCCCGGTGCTCGTGATCCACGGACGCGATGACGCGGTACGCCCCTGGGAATCCGCTGCACGGCTCGCGGAGCTCGCGAACGGCGCGCTCACGGTCCTCGACGGGTCCGGCCATTTCCCGCATGCACGCGACCCGGTCAAGGTGAACCTGCTCCTGCGCGAATTCGTCAAGCCCGCCGCGCCGCCGCGGCGCTGGGTCCGCGGCAAGTCCCGTCGCAGACGTGCGCTGTACATCTCCTCGCCGATCGGCCTTGGGCACGCGCAGCGGGACGCGGCGATCGCCGACGAGCTGCGCAAGCTACAACCCGACCTCGAGATCGACTGGCTGGCGCAGCACCCGGTAACCAGGGTGTTGAAGGCGCGCGGTGAACACATACATCCGGCGAGCGCCTACCTCGCGAACGAGTCGGGTCACATCGAGACCGAGTCGGCCGAGCACGATCTGCACTGCTTCCAAGCGATCCGCCGCATGGACGAGATCCTGCTGGCCAACTTCATGGTCTTCCACGACGTCGTCCGCGACGAGCAATACGACCTCTGGATCGGCGACGAGGCCTGGGAGCTGGACTACTACCTGCACGAGAACCCCGAGCAGAAGCGGGCCTCGTACGTCTGGCTGACCGACTTCGTCGGGTGGCTGCCGATGCCCGACGGAGGCGAACGGGAGGCGTTCCTGACCGCCGACTACAACGCGGAGATGATCGAGCACATCGCGCGGTTCCCGCGGGTGCGCGACCGCGCAATCTTCGTCGGTGACGACGAGGACATCGTTCCCGACGCGTTCGGACCCGAACTGCCCCCGATCCGCGACTGGACGCGCGACCATTACGCGTTCGCCGGTTACGTGACCGGCTTCGACCCCGCCACCTTCGCGGACCGCGAGACGTTGCGCCATGAGCTCGGCTACCGCGACGACGAGCAGGTCTGCATCGTCACCGTCGGCGGCTCCGGCGTCGGCGGGCACCTGCTGCGCCGGGTGATCGAGGCGTTCCCGCAGGCCAAGCGGCAGATTCCGGCGCTACGGATGGTGGTCGTCACCGGCCCACGGATCGATCCCGCATCGCTGGCCCAGGCCGACGGGCTCGAGGTGCGCGCGTACGTCCACCAGCTGTATCGGCACCTCGCCGCCTGCGACCTCGCGGTCGTACAGGGCGGGCTGAGCACGTGCATGGAACTGACCGCGAACCGGCGGCCGTTCCTCTATTTCCCCCTCGCTCACCATTTCGAGCAGAACTTCCACGTCGCCCACCGCTTGGACCGCCACCGAGCCGGCCGGCGCATGGACTACGCCAGCACCGACTCGACTGCCATCGCCGACGCCATCACCGCCGAGATCAACCGCCCCGTTGACTACCGGCCAGTCGCCACCGACGGTGCCACCCGCGCTGCCAACCTCATCGCCGAGCTCCTGTAGGCGGTGGGAGAGCGACGGCATCCGAAGGAAGCTCCGCGCGCGCTCAAGCGACAGGCAGTCTGCGCCTCTCCACCATGGTCGGATTCTGTCCCCCGGCGTTCGTCCCGACCCAGCACTGCTCGCCCTGCTTGACACTCCCACAACATGGGATGTCTGCCGGTCTTGGTGCGCGGTCCCGCAGATGATCGGATGCAGCGATCGGCAGCATGGAGTCCTCGAACAGGCCGGTCAGGTCCGGCTGTGCCGGCCCTGTCGAGGTCCCCATCGCCCAGCCATTGACACCCCCCACCCAGTCGGATAAGCCCGGACGTGGGCCTGCAATGTCGTCCGATCTACTTGGAGGTCAGTGGATCATGTTAAACCAGACTCGTATGTCACGGAGGGCACTG
>DATBRJ010000128.1:0-5821 GCA_036560395.1 Actinomycetes bacterium
CGGGCGAACCTCAGTGCTGTCGCCGGTGCGCTGGAACGACACGGCTTGCGTACGTGGGAGGTGGGGACTCTACCCAAGGTGGTCCGGGAACGTCGCGAAGGCTACGAAGTCCGCGCCTATCCCGCGCTCGTCGACGAAGACGCGACAGTTGGTGTGCAGCTCTTCGAGACCGCGGATGAGCAAGCGGCGGCGATGTGGGCAGGAGCTCGCCGGCTCCTGTTGCTCGATACGCCCGCACCCATCGCCTACATCTCTTCGCGTCTCTCCAACGCCGCCAAGCTGATCCTCGCTCGCAATCCCCACAGCGGCGTGGGGGCGCTGCTCGGTGACTGTTCTGGCGCGGCCGTCGATCTGATGATCGCCGAGTTCGGAGGACCACCGTGGGACGAGGCGAGCTTTGTCCGGCTGCGGGAGCAAGTCCGGGCCGAACTGAACACCTCCGTCCTCGCCGTTGTCGGCCGGGTCCAGCCGATCCTGGCGGCGGTCCAGCACATCGAGCAGCGCCTCCCCGAGTCACCGTCTGGCCTGCTCGCCGACTCGTTGGCCGACATCCGTGCTCACCTGTCCCGATTGGTCTATTCCGGCTTCGTCACCGCCACCGGCTACCGGCGCCTGCCGGACATCGTGCGTTACCTGCAGGCGATCAGTTATCGGCTCGACAAGCTGCCGGCCAACCCAGCCCGCGACCGCGATCTGACCGTGCGGGTTCAGGAAGTTGAGCGGGAGTACGACGAGGTCGTTGCGGGGCTGCCGCCTGGTATGCGGTTGAACGATGACGTCGCCGCGGTGCGATGGATGCTGGAAGAGCTGCGCATCAGTTACTTCGCGCAGGCGCAGCGAACCGCGTTCCCGGTCTCTGACAAGCGAATATCTCGCGCGCTTGATGAGCTTGAGGCAAAGTACGCCGCCGGCGCCGGCGCTTCGGCCACAACAGCAGCCACCACAGGAAACGAAGTCACGAGATAACGCTGGTGGCATCTCACAGCAGGTGCATACGAGCGGCCGCCGTGGTGCTGATAGGCGCTGCCTCCGATACCTCCTGCTATGAGCGTCCTCCGCGGCTCCAGCGTTGTGCGGTGAGAGCCACGGGTTCGCCCGCGAGGTGGTCCGCGAATGGCTGAATGAGTGTCAGTGCCTCGCCGGGGAGGGCACGTACGACCGAGACGATTCCCGTTGTGTGGGATTGGTCATCGTCAACGAGAACGGCCACGAAGCTCAAGCGGCTGTCCGGATTGACCCCTAGCAGTTGCCGATCGGTGTCGCTGGCGTCGCGGGGTTCGGGGGGCCACCGGCCCGTTATCAGTGCGTTCGGTGGTCCTGATGTGAGCGAGCCCGCGGTGGATTCGCGGTGGAGCAGGACGACTGTTCGGACTGTCATGATCTGTTGGTAGAGACCGGCCTGCCAGTAAGGCTCCTCGGTCGCGAACCGCTCCGCACTGGCACGGTCAGCCAGGTCGACGACATGGACGCTTCCTGTGTGTTCAGCTCCGTCGTCAGACAAGGTTGGGCCTCGAAGAATGAGCCGGTCAACAAACTGGTCCATATAAGACCAGTGCGCCTCGGCTAGGTGAAGCATCTCAGTTTCGACCCCCGGTCGGTCCTGAGCATGTACGTAGAACTGCATGCGGCGAAGCTACCGACACCCGGCCTGCACCGGAGCTGTCCGCCGTTGGCCCTGCCCGCCGCCCGCCGCGGTGTCCTCGAAGCGGAGCCACCTCGGGCGCCGCAAGCGAGCGGTCTTCCGTCCGCGGTGGTGGGGCTAGGCGACGGTTGCGACGGGTTCGGCGGGCTGGTCAGCGGCGTCGGGGCGGGGTCATAGCTACTGGCGCGGGTGGAGCGGGTGCGGCGGCCTTGACGCGTGAGGTGTGGACGGGACGAAGCTCAGGACCCTGAAGGGAATCGACTCCCGCAACTGCCGCTGTTACTGCCGTACGCCCGCCTTGGTGGTCGGAAACGCCGGCGCTGCCAGATCGATCGTGAGCTGGTAGCGATCGCCTCGATAGAGGCAATCGGCCACCATGATCGTCCGACCGCTGTGGTCAAGGTCGGTCATGTCGATATGCAGGCATGGTTGCGAAGGCGGAATGCCGAGCGCCGCGGCCGATCGCGCGTTCGGAAGCACTGGCGTGATCGTTGTCCGCGCCGAGGCGGTCGTTATCCGATAGCGCTCCCACAGGACGTCATAGATCGACCCGGCGAGATCCTTCGCTGACAGGTCTGGCACATGAGCGGCGGGCATGAGCACCGTCTCCAGCGCCATCGGCTTGGCGTCGGCCAGCCGCAATCTCGTGAATCTGAAGATGTCTTCGCCCACCGGGATCTGCAGACGCCTCGCCGCCTCGGTAGTGGCCCGAAGCTTGCGCAGGCGGAGCAGCTTGCTGCTCGGAGTCAAACCACGCTGTCTCATGTCTTCGGTGAACGACGAGAGCCCGAACAGGCGGGCATAGGGCGCTTGAGCGGTGTACGTCCCTGAGCCATGGCGCCGCTCGAGCCGCCCCTCTTCGATCAGTCGCTCGATTGCCTTGCGCACGGTCATTCTGGCCACACCCCAGCGCGCTGCGAGCTCGCGCTCGCTGGGCAGACGCTCACCCACTCCGGCAGAGTCGATCAGGTCGAGCAGGCCGATACGCAGATCACGTGCCTTCGCCGGGCGATTCGCCGGGCCTTCCCGCAGCGTCAACTCGCCCTCGCAATAGGTCCGGGGTCGGCGCGGCGGACGCCGGCCCTCCCCTCCTGGACCACTATCGTCCGGCACCCCAGTCCCAACCGGGGAGCGTATAGACCGTCATACCATTTTGAACAGCCCAGATGCCAGACGAACTGGACCAATTCGTGTGGATCACGGATGGCAGTGGACTACGGACGTAGACCAATCGACCCGATGGCTGCGGGGCCCCACGGCACGTCGCAGACTGTCTGTGCGGGTGCACGTCCGGGTTCGTATCGTTGAGATCGCGGCTCAGGTCACCAGGATGCGCGTACCGCCGAAGGACGCGAGATGGCGGCGGAGGTCGCCGCGCACGTGCATGCGGGTGCGGGCATCCAACGAGGCAAGTGGTTCGTCGAGCAGAAGCAGCTGCGGTGAGGTGGCGAGCGCCCTGGCGAGGGCCACTCGCTGGGCCTGGCCGCCCGACAGCGACCGTGGCCGTTCGGCCAGGCCAAACCGTTCGAGCCAGTGCCGCGCTTGACGGCGGGTCACTTGTCAACCCGGTGTGGGCGACACCACGACTCCTCTCAGGGGCGGTCAGGAAGCGCAGATACTTCGATCACGACATTGGTCGACTTCACCGCCGCCACTGCGAGGACACCTGGCTCTAATCCCAACTCCTTGGCTGCCTGCGCGGTCATCAGCGACACGATCCGATGTGGCCCCGCCTGCATCTCAACCTTGGCGACGATCTCGTCGGCGATGACAGAGGTGACGATGCCTTGGAACCGGTTGCGCGCAGACCGACCGACGATCACTTCGTCATCGTGCCCTGGCGCCTGGTCGACGAGGAGGCTCGCCAGTGACGCGCCATCGATGAGCCGCTGGCCTCCTTCGGTACGCCTGGTCTGAAGCCGACCGGTATCCGCCCACCGGCGCACAGTGTCGACGCTCACGCCGAGTAAGGCCGCTGCCTGTCCCGGCCGGTACGTGCTGACCACATGAGGACCGTACGGTCAGAACCTTGTATTCGCAAGGTAAAGCGCGAGACAATCCAGCGCCAGAGAGGACAAGCCTGGACCGGATCTGGCAACACGGGGGAGAGGGGCGAGGGCCCAGGCCACGCGCTGTTCTGCGCCCCTCAGCCAGGTCAGAAGAAGGGCACCTTTCGGCCTGTCTGTCATGCTGGCCCGCCGGCCCGGCCTGGCGTCATTCCGCCACGCCGGATCTGTCGTCGGTGGACGTCTTGTCGGGACCCGGTGTTTGCGCGCATGATCACGATGGCTGGTCGCGCCGGTCGGCAACCGACGCCGCAGGCCAGTGCGGATCTCCGGGCTCGCAACGCCCTGGGAAGGAGAAACGGATGTTACGTAGCACACGTTTACGGTGGGTGGCGGTGCAGATCCTGATTGCGGGATCGGCCTTCACCGCACTATCGGTGGCCGCGGGCCCGGCGGTAGGTACGACGGTGGCCACCCGTACCATCGCCGCGTCGGGTGTCGCCTCGATGCCGACCCTCGCATCCGGCACGGACGCGATTCAATTTCCTGAGTTCGCCGGCGAGCCGGAAGGCGAGGAGGAACAGGCCGTGGCCGCGCAGGCGGTCACCGACCGGAGTCTGTCCCCGTCGGCACCAGGTGGCGTGGCCGCCGCAGCGAGCAAGAAGGCCAAGTCGAATCCGCAGCTCGGAGTTCATTTCGACGGGCTGAACCACCGCGACCAGCGCCTCGCGAACGGCGGCAACCAGTTCTCGCTCGAACCACCCGACCAGGGTCTGTGCGTCGGCGGCAACTTCGTCCTGGAGACCGTCAATGACGTCCTGCGGGTGTACAACAAGTCCGGAACCCCCCTGACCGGCGTGGTCGACCAGAACAGCTTCTACGGGTACCCACCGGCGATCAACCGGACCACCGGTATTCGAGGTCAGTTCGTCACCGACCCGTCGTGCTATTTCGACCCGAACACCCAGCGCTGGTTCCACGTCGTGCTCACCCTGGAGGTGAACCCGGTCACCGGGGCGTTCCTCGGCCCCAACCACCTCGACCTCGCGGTCAGCAACTCGGCCGACCCGACCGGATCGTGGACGATCTACCGGCTACCGGCGCAGGATGACGGCACCGAAGGCACGCCCAACCACGGCTGCGCCGGCGGGCCCTGCCTCGGTGACTTCCCGCACATCGGAGCCGACGCCAACGGCATCTACCTGACCACCAACGAGTATCCGTTCTTCGCCAACGGATTCCATGGCGCGCAGATCTACGCGTTCTCCAAGCAGCAGCTGGCCAGCACACCGGCCACCGTGTCGGTGACCCAGTTCGACACCGCGGCCGGTCTCGGCCACGACCTGGCCGGCACCCCCGGGTTCACCGTCTGGCCCGCGATCAGTCCCGGCGGGAACTACGCCACCGCCGCCGCAGGCACCGAATACTTCCTCAGCTCAATGGCCGCCGAGGAGGCCAACGGCACCGGTAGCGACCATCGGATCGGGCTGTGGGCGCTGTCCAACACCTCGTCGCTGAACGGCACACCGGCGCTGGCACTCAACAACACCGTCATCGACGTGCTGCCCTACATTCAGCCGCCCAAGGCGAACCAGAAACCCGGTGACATCCCGCTCGGTGAGTGCCTCAACATCCCAGCCTGTGCGACGTTCCTCAACGGCGTACCCGACCCGTTCGCGCCCGAGGTCGAGTCGCACCTGGACTCCAGCGACACCCGGATGATGCAGGTCACCTACGCCAACGGGAAGGTCTGGGGTGCACTCGGCACCGGGCTGACCATGAACGGCGACACGAGAGCCGGAATCGTGTACTACATCGTCAAACCAGTGGCCGGCCTGGGCGCAGTGACCGGCAGCGTCGCCAAGCAGGGGTATGTCGGCCTGGCCGGCAACAACCTCACCTACCCGACGGTCGCCGCACTCAACAACGGACGCGGCACCCTGTCGTTCACCGTGACCGGCGACGACTTCTACCCCAGCGTCGGGTACACGGCGCTGGACCCCAATGCCGGCGCCGGCGAGATACACATCGCCCAGCCGGGAGTCGGACCGCACGACGGGTTCACCGCGTACAAGTTCTACGTCGGCGACCCACCGCGCACACGATGGGGCGACTACGGGGCCGCGGTCGCCGACGGCCACGACATCTGGATCGCCGCCGAATACATCGCCCA
>DATBRJ010000129.1:0-7856 GCA_036560395.1 Actinomycetes bacterium
CAAGTACGTCGCGACGTCGACGCCGCTCGAACGCGAGTGGACCAACTCGCGCGTGATCGACGGCGGGCTGGTCGATTTCGTGCGGCACCTGAAGGGTCAGCAGGGCGGCGATATCGGCGTCCACGCCAGCATCTCGGTCACCCGGACGCTACTTGCTGCCGACGTCGTCGACGAGCTCAGGCTCGTCATCGCGCCGACGATCGCCGGAAGCGGGCAACGACTGTTCGACGGGTTGCCGCCCATACGGCTCGAGACGATCCGCAGCACTGCCTCACCTAGTGGCCACCTTCTTGTCGACTACCGCGTGGTCCGCTAGGCGCCCTTCGAGCACAGAGGTACCACTAGCTACAGCACGCTCATCGGCTACTTGTTTCATTTGCCTTATGGCCGATGCCTGGCGAGGCTCGGTCTAGGCGCTCGGGCTGTCGCTCTCTCATCGGCTGCCCACGCGGTTTGTGTGGCTCTCATTTGGCCTGCGCAGTCCCGGACGCCGCCCCTGAGCGGGGAGAGGCTCAAGAGGGGTTTGCCAAGCTCGAAGTAGCGTTGCCCTCCCCTGCTCGAGACATCTAGCGGAACGAGCAATGGGAGGCGCGATGGCGTCAACGAAGGGTGCCGTGGTGATCGGCATGGATCCCCACAAGAGGTCCGCCACGATCGAGGTCATGGCCGCCGACGAGTCGGTGCTGGGCGGCGGTAGGTTTGCCACCGACGCAGCCGCCTATCGGGCGATGCTCGCGTATGCCAAGCAGTGGCCGGATCGCACCTGGGCGATCGAGGGTTGCCAAGGCATCGGCAAGCACGTCGCCATTCGCCTGGTCCACGACGGCGAGTCCGTCGTCGATGTCCCGCCCAAACTGTCCGCCCGGGCACGGGTCTTCGTTACCGGTCAGGGGCGCAAGACCGACGCCACTGACGCGCATTCCGTCGCTCTGGTCGGTACCCGCATGAGCGGGCTGCGGCCAGTGGTCGACGACCAACAGCTCGCCGTTTTGCGGAGCCTGGTCGACCGCCGCCGGTCCCTGGGCGAGGACCACACCCGTATGACCCTCTCGCGGCGGATGATCGGCCCGCCCTCGCGGGGCTGGCCTCCCTCGTGGCTGGCCTATCAGGCGCATCCTCGCCATGACCCTGAAAGGGCCTGCATGCAGGGCTGGCCATTTTGAAGTCTGCATCATGCACCAGGCGAGGTCCGGCCACCCCCGGGAGATTCGGACGACACCGAGCCGGCACTATGGAGGGAACTCCTCACCGAGGATCCGAACCTCCAGCGGCTCAAGTTCCCGCCGGATCTGGTCAGCAACCTCTGCGGAATGTGGGCCCAAATCGAGCTCGTATCGATGACCCTCGTAGGTCCTGGTCGCCCGAAAGGACCACGCCGGCCAGCCATGGGCGCTCAATATCCGCTCGATGCGGTTAAACACCTCATCCGCTTCAGCCTCCGCAGCCGCTGACTCGAGGTCCGGCGAGGTCCAGTCCCGAAACTGCCGCCGGGCCCGCAGCGGATGCTTCAGGGCCCACCATGGGTCGCGAACCTGTTGCGCGAGCCAACGCAGGGAGCTCTTGGATAGGAAGATGTCGCGTTCGCTGAAGGCTCGGATCAATCGCTGCTCGGCGACATCCACCGGCTCCCCACGAAGCTCCCGCTTGAGGCCGTCCACCACCGACCGTATGCCCGGACCGAGGTCAGCAGCGTAGTCATCCACCTCACCCACAATCGCAGTATCCAAGCGAGCGCCTCCGCCGGTCGAGAACCCATCCCCGACTGCGCTGTCCGCCACAAATGCGTGTGTTCACCTGTTCTGTTGGGCTGGCCGGGTAGTGATGGACAAGTCCGGAATTAGACCCCCCTGGGATGTGTGACGTTTGGCCCTGGGATCCCTGCCTGGTGCCCACGATCCTTGACCCATGCGGGCGATCGCGATCAGTAGCGCCGTCATCGAGCACGCCCGTCGACTGGGAAGCACTCGATGGGGGGTGCTCGCGATCGGACGTGTGGTCTCGCCGCTGCAACGTCAGCTGTACCGCATGACTGGCGGGCGACTCTCGCTCACCGGGGGTCTTCCGGTGCTTCTGCTGACGACGATCGGACGCCGTACCGGCCGCGGGCGGACTGTGCCCCTTCTTTACCTCCGCGATGGTGGACGCCTGGTCGTCTGCAACGTGAACCCGGGGTTTGAGCGAACCAACCCTTGGGTTCTCAACCTTCGAGCCCAACCGGATGCGAGGGTTCAGATTCGCCGCGAGGTCTTCGACGTGGTGGGACGGGAGGCGTCCCCAGCGGAGCTGGAGCGGTATTGGCCGCGGCTGACCACGATGTGGCCGGCGTACCAGACCTTCTATGACCAGGGCGGTAAACGGTCCGTGTTCGTCCTCGACCGGAGCCTGGGTCATGACGCCGGGACGCCAGTGCGGGGCGCCACACCCGGCGATCCGCCGGGCCCCGATCCTGACCCGGCAACATCGTGATACCCGGCTGAACGATCGCCGCCCAATACTCAGTAGCGGGACAGTTCCGGCGCAGTCCACCATGCTGGAATGGACTCAACTGAGAGCACCAGTGAACCAACGCTGACTCGATGGACGCAATCGACCATCTATCTCGACATGTGGATCGACCCGGACGACGATCCCCGCGAAACCGACGTCGAGACCGTCGACGAACGCGACATGTTGCTCGGATATCTGCGCTACTACCGGCTCACCATGGAGATGAAATGCGCAGATCTGAATGCCGAGCAGCTCGCCCGACGGTCCGTACCGCCCTCCACAATGTCCCTGCTCGGGCTGCTCCGGCACCTGGCCGAGGGGGAGCGACACTTTCGCCGGGTGATGGCCGGCGAGGACGCGCCGAAGCTGTACTGCACCGACGAGGACCGTGACGGCGACTGGAACGGTGCGATCGCCGACCCGGCGGTCGTGGATGACGCCTGGCGGCAGTGGCGAGCCGAGATGCAGCTCACCGACCAGTTCGTGGCCAGCGTCGCCGACCTCGGCACCCGGAACGCCGGCGTCTCGGATCTCGGCCCCAACGGCGCGGACGTGCAGCTTCGCGACATGCTGCTGGCGCAGATCGTGGAGTACGCGCGGCACAGCGGACACGCCGACCTCCTGCGCGAGCGCATCGACGGCCGAGTAGGCCAATGATCACCAGGCCCGACTCACCGGCTTGTGATTGCGGCGATCTGATAGCGGTAGCGGAGTGACCCAATGAGCAGGTCGTGCTCGACGGTGATCGCATCGCCGGCATCACCGGATGTTTACGGCGGGGCCTGTCGCGGTGCCGGGTCCGTCCATTGTCCCTAGGGTGACTGAGTGCGGGTCTGGGTAAGCGGTGCGCGCGGAAGGTTGGGGACAGAGGTAGGTCGACAGTTGACTGCCGCCGGTCATGAGGTGTTGGCGGCCGACATTCGGGGAGAGCCATCGGTCGACTTGCTCGACCGGTCCGCGGTGGAAGAGTCAATGCGCGGTGCCGAGGCGATTGTCCATTGCGCGGGTATCCCGGGTCCCGAAGGGGTAACGCCCCTGGAACTCGTCCGGACGAATACCCTGACGACACTCAACGCACTAGAGACGGCCTGGAGTGGCGGCGTTCCTACGGCCGTGTTGGCGTCCAGCGGTTCGATTTATGGAACCGCCTGGTCGCCCGAAGAACTGTCTTGGCCGGCTCTTCCGGTCGATGAAGACAGCGAGCTGCGATACCTCGATCCGTACGCGCTCACCAAGGACTTCCTGGAACGGATGGGGGCGATGTACGCCCGGCGCGGCATGACCGTCACCGCCTTGCGCTTCCACTGGATCCTCACTCCAGATGAGGTACGTAGTCTCGTCGACGCTGCACCGATCGAGTCAGGCAGGCGCAATCTGTGGGGCTACGTTGATCTAGAAGATGCCGCACGAGCTTGTCTTCTCGCTCTGACGCCTCGGGACCGTTCTCAGCGATTCCACACATTGCTCATTGCTGCAGACGACACTGGCGTGACGCGCCCGACAAGCGATCTACTTGATGAGTTCTACCCCGACGCCCAGCGGCGAACTCCGTTCGAGGGAAGCACCGGCCTGTTTGACTGCGCGCGCGCCGCCAAGGTGATCGGATGGGTTCCCCGCAGTCGGTGGAGGCAGTGAGCTCCCTGTCCAACGGCTCGCCAAGCTCGGCCTTCAATTTGCATCGCACCCGCACCGTGGTGATCTGAGGAGCGCGCGCTCCGAGAGGGCCCGGCGCAAGATCGTCAGCCCAGGCGGCTCACAGCACTGCCCCACGCGGCGACACCTCAATGGCGGCGACACCCCTGGCGTACAGCACTACGAGCCGGTCGCCATGTTGGGTGCGAAGCACGCCAGAATCATGACCGAGCGTTGAAACGATGTGGTCAATAACGTCGTCTGCGTCGCTCGCCGGCTCGTCGTACGAGACGTCCATCTGTTGCCCGCCAATGAGCCGGACCCGCAGCACAATCTCTGCCATGACCACGCACCCTAGACGCCTAGCGGCCCAGCCGGCACGGCGGCGACAAGTGCGGTTAGCTTCTGGTTCGGGCCGCGGGCACCCCGCCGATCCGGGGTTCGCGCATGCCACCAGGACCAGGAGGCGGCGCAGGCGGACGCCGCAATGACGGCAGTCACAGCCTGCTGGGGGCAGCGTTCCATGTCACCGTCGTCCCCGTGCCGCAGACACCCCTACGATGCGAGAGGACCCGGCGATAGCCGGGCCCTCCCACTCGTTAGGTTCGATCAGACTGGGCGGACGTTCTCCGCTTGGGGGCCCTTGGGACCCTGGCTGATGTCGAATTCCACACGCTGGTTGTCCTCCAACGAGCGGTAGCCGTCGGTCGCGATCGAAGAGTGGTGAACGAAGACGTCGGCGCCGCCGCCGTCCTGCGCGATGAAGCCGTAGCCCTTCTCGCTGTTGAACCACTTCACAGTGCCTTGGGACATGGGTTTGCTCCTTTTGTGGGGCTGATTCGGATGCCGGCGTTTGCCGGCACCGGGCTGCCGCGAGCGGCGCCTCCCACAGCGGACCAGGTCCAGGAATGAGAAACGCCCAGCGGATTCGCACTCCGCGGGCGTTCAAGAACGTACGGGAACTGCAAAACTGCAACCGAGACGAACCCTAGCACAGCGCCCGGCTCGCCCCCGCCAGGAGCGGGTGGTCCATACACTCGCCTATGACGGGGGCACGCAGGATGCTACGGTTTCATTGCTGCCACGTGCAGTCCTGCGCCGGCCCTGGAAGGCCGGCAGTCATGAGGTAGGCCATGCGCCTAAACCTTTACAGTCCCCCCGTCGGATCGGGTCCTGCAGTGCTGGCTGTTGCGGGGATCATCGACTGGAGCACGATCGGCCAGTTCCGGGTTGCGCTGTCGCAGTACGTTTCTCACGCCCAGCCTGATCTCCTGTTGGACCTCACCGGGCTGCTCTCGTGGTCCGCCGAGGCGCAGCTCGCGTTGGAGCACGCGGCCGTGGAGGCACGTCTGCATGGTGGGCGAATCGTGGTCTTCGGGCTGGCGCCCATCCCGAGGTGGGAAGCATCAGGCTTCGGACTTCCCGATCTCGAGCTCGCTCCTGGACCCTGACCGCGAACGGCACACAGACGTGACGCCGCGCGATCCCGGTCAATCGGTTGATCGACCGCCGATACTCGACATAGCTAGAAATCGTCGCGAACCGCCCGGCGCGGTCAAGGTTTAGCTCAAGGTTGGTCCCCTTCCAGGCGGCCCGACCGACACCGACGTGTCGTGCGAGGGTTAGCACTGGTTCATCCACCGCGGCGAGCGTCGATCGAATGGGCTCGTCCTGTGCCGAGGTCAAGGGCCGAACACTCCGCCGAGGAGCGGTATGCAGGGTGCGAAGGTGACGGCTAACACCACACCTGGCGGATGGCGCGGGTCGGTAGTCACCGGGCCAGGACTACTCGAGTTCTCCGGCTGGATCGGCCCGGCAGCCGCGCATGCGCACGCAGCGGTGCAGGTGCTGCTGGTCAGCCACGGTGAGGTGGTCTTGCGCGACGCCGCCGACGCCGAGCGGCAGGTTGTGTCGGCGGTCGTTCCGGCCGGGGTTCGACACGGGATGTTCGCCTCGGGCGGCGGACGCGGCACGATCACCTACCTCGACCCGGTAAGTCCGATCGGCCGGTTCGCGACAGAGCGGGTCCTCGAAACTGGCCTGGACATCGATGGTGTCGACGCTTGGCTGGTCGACGTCGATGTGAAGGCGCTGAGGGCGGCCAGATCGACCGCCGTGGTGGTACATCCGGCGGTTACGGACGCGCTACGGCTGGCCCCTGCCCTGGCTGATGGGCCGATGCTTCTCGCCGAGATCGCCAGCCGGGTCGGTTTGTCGGCTAGCCGGCTGGGACACCTGTTTGCCGAACAGGTCGGGGTGCCGTATCCGGTGTGGCGACGCTGGTTGCGGCTGCAATTGGCACTCACCGCGATTCAAGGCGGCGCGTCGCTGACTGCCGCGGCGCATACGGCGGGTTTCGCCGACAGTGCTCACCTGACCCGGTCCTGCCGGGCGATGTTCGGCATCACCCCCAGCGACGCGGCCCGCGCAACCGGCGGGCCTACGGCAACCGGCGAAGACCAAGTCAGCGGATACGTTCAAGGCTGACCCTGCCCTCGGGGCCGATCCTGGCGATATGAACATCCAGATCGCCACCAGTCACCCGTCGCCACACGATCCGCCGGCACAAGTACGAACTCCGCGACCAGCTCCGTTGCCCCGTCATGCCAACCGGTAGCGCAAACGACGCCAGGTCGCCACTCTGACGCAAGGTCTAGTCGGCAGGCTCGATCGGCACCGCGCGGCGTTCCATGCCGAGCAAGGGTGGATCGCCTGTGTAACGGCGTGATCCTTTCGACGGCGCGAGGGTGCTTCTGCCCGACGATCGCGCCATCCCGCCACCTGACTCACCACGCGTCCGCGTGCCTGTTGCCGCATGACACACGAGAGGAGGTGGTCACGATGCGACAGACCCAGATCCGCAAGCCGACCAAGCGAACGACGGTCCGCGACCTCGACCGTCGAACCCCTTCCGGCCGCATCCTTCCCTTCTGACCGATGAACGTGTCCACCGAACCGTAATCGCCATGGTTGCCGCGCCAGAGCGCCCGCCCGCCGGCAGCCGCTGGTTAAGACCGAGCGGCCCGCAGCGCGGGTCAGCTGCGACATCCACCCGCCCGGCCGGCTCCACACACAACGAAGGAATGGAAACGGAATGGCACAGCCGTCCCGCGACACCGATCCCGTTGAACGGCATCTACCGGCCCAGAGGGTCGATGACCTTGGACCAGTGCGAGACCATCCAGGGCCAGCCGTCCGTGAGGATCAACACTGTCGGTCTAGGGCCGACTCCGGTACGCATGAAGTGCACCAGCACGCCGACGACCTCGACACGGTCGTACTCATAGGCGTTGATTGCGGCCTCGGTCCTGCGCCTATGTAGCCCGGGCCATTTGGGGTCGGCACCCACCCGGCAACAGTTCGCCCGCGATGATCTCCGGACAGCCGGAGCAGGTAGCCAACCGGCTGCTCGGGTTCGTCAAGACCCCGCAAGGCCACGACGAGCAAGACCAGGTGGAGCAGCTGGCGGCGGACGTGCTCCGATGGTCTTCACGGCCTTGAACCTCATCCCGGCGGTCCGCGCCCGCAGTTGATGCATTGGGCCGTGTACTCGCAGCCCACGCCCAGCCATTGGGGGGCGGATTGCGGCGCCGGGACTTGACCCGGCATAGTTACCTGAATGGCTAACGATGCGTTCAGGGCGGTCGCGCATCCGATCCGCCGCGGAATCGTGGAGCGGCTGGCGCAAGGCCCGGCAACGGTCGGGGTCGCGACCCGCGACTTCGGGGTTTCGAAGC
>DATBRJ010000130.1:0-3333 GCA_036560395.1 Actinomycetes bacterium
GCCAGGCGGATGTCAGCCGACACGTTCATCACGTCGGCGGCCAGGCCGACCGCCGTGACCGTCGCCGTTGCCAGACCGATCATCAGCAGCGTCCGTGCCCGGCGGCTGAAGCGTCGCTTCGACGTGCGCGGTCGTGACTTCGAACGAGGAATTCGGCCGACCGGCATGGACGCGACCTTCCGCATGGGTGCGAGGACTACCCCACATGATCGCGGTACGGTCGGGGTACGCCAACCCGTTCCGCGAACTTCGGTCACACTACGTAACCCGCTTTACCCACGCCGGAGATCAGGTCGACGCCGGACCGATGCCCGCATGCTGGCGATGCCGAGACATACAAAGTGCCTCATCGCGGCACCTGAACATGGCGTACGGCGTGCCAGTCTGTGGAGGTTCGGTGCGCGCGCTGCTGCGCAGAGCAAGTGAGCGTGACCAACGGTGCCGCTGGAGCCCCGCAACCGGTCGGACGATCTAGGACAGCGGCGCCTGCTACCTCTCGGGCGAGTCGATCTCGACCGTGACCCTGACCTCTCGGATCCTGGCGAGCACCTTGCCGCGCAAGCCGGGCGGCACTTCGTCGTGACCGCAGCTGCGCTGGACGAGCTGCTTCACGATCTGCTCGAGCCCGTACTTCTCCAGACAGGGCCCGCACTCGTCGAGGTGCACCTTGATCTGGGCGCATCGGCCCGGGTCCGGTATCTCGTTGTCGAGATACTCGTACACCGCGTCGAGAATCTCGCTGCACGGAACCTCGTGCGGCTTTCCGCAGCTCATGCCCCCACCTCGCCACAGTCTCGCCCGGCCATGGACCACCGCCCGCTGTCCGGAGAGTTCACCTGCCGCCGCTCGCTCATGCGCCCGCGTCCTTTCCTGCATCGGCGGGCACCATGCCGCGCTCGCGTGCGTATCCCTCGAGCAGCTCCCGGAGCTGGCGCCGGCCGCGATGCAAGCGCGACATGACGGTGCCGATCGGGGTGCCCATGATTTCGGCGATTTCCCGGTACGCGAACCCCTCGACGTCGGCCAGATAGACCGCGATCCGGAATTCCTCGGGGATCGTCTGGAGTGCAGTCTTCACATCGGAGTCGGGCAGATGCTCCAGCGCTTCGGCTTCGGCCGACTTCAGACCGGCGGAAGTGTGAGTCGACGCACGGGCAAGCTGCCAGTCCTCGATCTCCTCCGTCCCGCTCTGCTGCGGCTCGCGCTGCCGCTTGCGGTAGGAGTTGATGAAGGTATTCGTCAGGATTCGGTACAGCCAGGCCTTGAGATTCGTGCCCTCTTGGAACTGGTGAAACGACCCGTAGGCCTTCGCGTAGGTCTCCTGGACCAGGTCCTCGGCGTCCGCGGGATTGCGGGTCATCCGCAGTGCCGCGGAATAGAGCTGGTCGAGGTACTGGAGCGCGTCCCGCTCGAATCTCGCAGTGCGCTCGTCCTCCGTCTCGGCGACCGTACCCACCTCCTCGGAGTCCGCCCCAGCGCCACCACGCCGGACCATGGGTACAGACATACCCACTACGGACCCGGAGGATAGTCGGTGAGCCGATCCGCCGCCGACCGGCCACTCGGGCAGGTCCAGCGGGGACATACGGCTGGCGCAGTCGGCGAGCATGCCGGGTCAGTGCCTCCCTCGGTACGGAAACCGTCTCATTGACCACCAACAGTCACAACCGGGCTGGCGATTCCCGGTCGCGCCACCATTTCCCTGATCAAGGTCGGTGTCCCGGCGGAGGAGCTCTCCCAGGCAGGGGCTCTGGTTCCAATGCACCTCAGTTCACCTGCGTAGCGATCTCAGTCCACCACACGCTTCACCCACTCACCAGTGGCGGCGACGACGAGATCAAGGACGGCTGCCCGGCTGAGCGGCGCGGTCTTGGAGACGGCCAGCGCGTGATCGGCACCTGGTACACGGATCATTTCGTACGAACCTGGCGGGAATTCGTCCGGTCCGCCGAACGAGTCACGCTCGCCTTGGATGACCAGAGTCGGCACTCCTGCACCCAACAGCTCCGCGGCTCTCGATTGCTCTGGCCGCCCTGGCAGATGAAGCGGAAACGCAAGGGCGAGAACACCGGTGGCGCCGGTCGCCCTCGCGGTCCGGCAGGCGACTCGGGCGCCGGCGCTGCGCCCACCAACGATCAGTCGTAGTCGGGCAAGCTGACGCCGGCGGCGCAAGGTCGGGATGATCTCTTGCCAGGCGGCATCGAGGACGGGCGGTCGCGCAGCAACCTTCCTGCCGGCGACCCTCCAAGGCTGTTCAACGCGGACAACGGTGATGCCCTGCGACGGCAGCCGTTGGGCCAGGGCGACGAGATCGGCCGCACCGATGCCTCCGCCCGCGCCATGGCCCAGGACGAGCACGGCCTCGCGTTCGCCCGACGCCGGATGAACTGTCGCTCGCGCCTCTCCAACGCTGGTCGGAATGGCCAGGACCGTGGGCACAAACGTCAGCCTCCCATGGAAGCCGGCCGTCCCGGCGGATCGTGCTGACCGCTCGGCACCGCGGGGTACCAGCCTGTCGTCGTGGCGGTCGGCGCCACCGAAGACGCCGCCGAGACCGTCGACGCTGCCGCCGCAATCGCCCGCGACACCGGCCGCCCGTTGGAGGTTGTCCACGTCCGCGAGACCGCCGTCGTCGAGGAACAGGCCATCGACGCCGAGGACGCCGAGCAGGCACACTCCGCCGTTCGTGGCCACCTCGACCGGCTGGCCGCGCAGGGCATCGCTGCCACCGGTCAGGTGCTCACCAGCGTTGGCGACCACGCCGCTGCAGGTCGGCTCCTCGCTCAGCACGCCGACGACATCGACGCGCGCATCATTGCGATCGGCCGGTCCCCGCGCGGGCCGGTGGCCCAGTTCGCCGACGGCAGCTTCACCACTGCGGTTACCCACACCGCAGCTCGCACGGTCGTGCTGGTCGACCCCGGCAATGCGCCGTACCGGTTGACAGCTTGACAGCGGCGTCGCTGCAGGGGCTGCGCAGCAGAAACGGGTTGCGGAGGCAGGCGATGGGGCTTCGGGCACCTGGCATCGCAGCGCGAGCAGCGGGTGCGATTCCGCCCGGCGCGCTCGGCCGAGTCGCCACCATCTGCCGGCGCCCCCGAGTTGATCAGTGGGGACGTCGGCAGAAGGTGCCCGGCTGCATAACGGCCCACTTCAGCTGAAATCGACGAATAACTCTGATCGACTTTGATACAGGCACCAGAGCACGGGGCTCCGCTTAGAAGAGTGTGGGTGGAGCGTCCTTCGCGATGACCTCGTCGTCGTGGATGCGGTCGAGCAGCTCGGGCGCGTTGTTGTCGACGTCGTTGACGAGGGTCGACACCGGATAGGCCT
>DATBRJ010000131.1:0-10587 GCA_036560395.1 Actinomycetes bacterium
TTCCGCGCGGCGGGCCTCTTCGAGCAGCTGCTTCCCCGACGCCGCGCTCTCGCCGAGCACCCCGAACCGGAAGCGCCGGTTGTCGATGTCCATCTCCTGCCCTCTCCGCTCCTCATTCGCTCGCCGGCCCACCAGATCCCCCTGACGCCAACCGTCGGGGGGTAGCCGCCGACACCCCTCTGAACACCGGCGCGGTCAGTGCGGTTGCACCGCCCACGCATAGCCGCTTTGGCCGTGAGCGCTACCCTGTGGAGCGCGCGGGCCCTTCCTGATCTTTGATCGCGGGAGGAGCCCGTTGCTGGCAATGCCTGCAATTTCTGCACCCTAGTTCTGGTCTTGGCCATCAATCGAGACGGGAGCCCGAATGCGGCGGGCCACGCTCATCCTCGCGGTTATCCCTCTAGCGACAGCGACGCTCGGTCTGCCCGGCGCTGGCCATGCCGTGGAGCCGAGTTGTGACTCGGGCCTGGTCAGAGACTTCAATGGTGACAACAGCGACGATGTGGTCGTCGGAGATCCGAATGCGACGGTCGCCGGCCAGTCCTTGGCAGGCTACGTGTACGTCTATTACGGCCCGTTCGGGACAGGCGACCGGGTGGTGCTAACCCAGGACTCATCTGGGGTCCCGCCGATACAGCCCAGGCTGGAGACCTTTTCGGAGCTGCGACCACAACGGGTTTCATCGATGGGGACGGCTGTGCCGATCTCGTCGTGAGCGCCCCCGGCGAGGATTTGGCCGGGGTCGACTCGGCCGGAGCGGTTTCAGTGATCTTCGGCTCGCCGGCAGGCTTGGGTCATGGACGGCCTGGAATCACGCTGACCCAAGGAACGGGCATCATCCCTGGCACGCGAGCGAGTGGTGACCGGTTTGGTACATCCGTTGCCACTGCAGCTCAATCCCCACAGTTGCTCGCAATCGGCGCGCCGAACGACAACGTCGGGGCCGCGAACGACGCCGGTACGGTGACCGTCGTTCGGTTCGGACGCCAACGGCGGGCCTACCGCCGCGCCGTTGCTCAGCCAGAACTCCGCAGGCGTTGATGACACGGCCGAGTCCGGCGAACGCTTCGGCACCGCCATTGGCCTGATGGGGACGACTCTCGTCGCGGGTGTGCCGGGGGAGGATCTTGGCAGCGCAACAAACGCGGGCTCGGTGCATTCGATTCGCGCCGCCGACACGGCGGGGCCATACGTCGACGACCTCTTGACCCAGAACACGAGCGGCATCGCCGATAGTCCGGAGGCCGGCGACGAATTCGGCGGCAGCCTCTACGTCTTCAAGAACAACCTATCCGGCGTATACAACCTTGCCGTTGCCGCGCCCGGAGAAGACGTTGGCTCCGTCACCGATGCCGGAGTGATCTACTGGCTGCTTCACAATTCCGAGAGCACCTGGATCGGGACAAGGTTCTCGCAGAACAGCCCCGGGGTGTCTGACATGGCGGAGCGCGGCGACCGCTTCGGCAGTCGGCTGCTCGCCGAGACCCTTCACACACCCAGTGGATTCCAGAACTTTATCTTCGTGGGAACGCCAAGCGAGAACGTCGGCTCCGCCGTGGACGCTGGCCTGGTACAGGTGCTCTACCCGAGCGGAGAAACCTTGCTCACGCTGTCCCAGTCGACGAGTGGTTTCGCCGGCTCCCTCGCTAGCGGAGATCATTTCGGCGCATCGCTCGGCAGTACCGTCGATACTCAGGCGACGTTGATCGTCGGCGCCCCTGATGACGCCGGCTACCCTCGCGGAGTTGTTCATGGGGTGCGGTGGTCCCGGCTGCTTGGGTTTGGCGGGAACAGCTACACGCTGACGCCTGGCACAAACGGTCGTACGTTCGGAGCAAGCGTGACGACGAGCTAGCCGCGTAGCGGTCGACGGTCGGCGAGTCCGTCATGGTCGTCGCGCAACGACGATCGAGCTTGGCACGGCGCGGGGGTCGAGCACCTCGCCGCCCACGCGATGCCTGGGCGTAAGGAGCTGAGCAGTCGCGCTACTCGGTTTGCTCCGCGCGGCGTCTGGTGAGAAGGGGCTGGGCGAACCAGCACCAGGCCCAGAATGCGATGAGTCCACCGGCGGTCCAAGCCGCCGCAGACCGCGTGTAGATCACGTCCACCACCAGAACGACCGCGCTCGCCATTGCCACTCCGAGAGCGATTGCACCGGCGATCCCGTAGCGGTTCGAACGGCGCACAAGGATCTCCTTGGTGCCCGTCCGGAATAGCACTCGATGCTGTGCGGCCGGAGCAATGAAGCAGATGGACGCAATGGCGGCGCTTATCAGCGATACGAAGAGGACGTGCTGCTCGAAGGTATCGACCTTCTCAAAGCCGGTCGCGAAGGGAAGGGTGAGCAAGAACGCGAACAGGACCTGGACGCCGGGAAGCGCCACCCGAAGCCCCTGCAGCAGCTCACCGAGCTCCCTGTCGACCCGCTCCTTTGGGCTCTCGCTCGTAGCCGAATCCTCCGGTGTCACCTGGTCAGCCTGGTCCGATTCGGTGTGGCCTCTTGCGGTCGTCATGCCGCAGCCCTACCCGCAGCGGCCGCCCACATTCGGGACGCTGCCTGTTGCGACGAGAGCTGCTAGCGGCGCAGGCCGCGGTCGACGAAATGGATCATCCACTCGAAGCTCTCATCCGGGTCTGCGCTCCACTGGAAACCGTTGGCGGCCTGCAGCGCAGCGAACCCATGAAACGTGGAGCGGATGGTTCGCAGTGCGTGATCCATTTCGTCGGCGGAGATGCCGTATCCGCGGAGTACCGCAGCGATCGAGTCGAGCAGGCGCGCGCTGGCCTTGAACAGCGGATCCTCAGGACCGGTGAACTCCGCCCCGATCGTTGCGGTGTACCGGCCGGGGTGCGTCACGACGTAGGAGCGGAAGGCCCTCGCGAAGGCCGCGAGTGCGTCCGGTCCGGCGGTGCCGAGCATTGCATCGCGGGTGGCTTCGCCTAGTTCGGTGATGGCCAGCGTGGCGATGCGGTGCTGCAGGTCCGCGAGACCGTCTATGTGTTTGTACAGCGAGGGTGAGCGGATACCCAGTCGGTCCGCAACCAGGCTCATGGTGAGGTTGTCATACCCGATCTCGTCCGCGATGTCGGCCGCCGCAGTGACGACGTCCTCGGCGGTCACCCCGGCCCTAGGCATCGAGGTCCTGAGGCTGGTCGAGCTTCCGGGCGAATGCGATGACGGCTTCGGCGATCTCCTCGGGCTGTTCGACGTGCGGATGGTGGCCGGCGCCTTCAAGAATGAACACCTCGCCGGAAAGCCGGTCGCCGATCCATCTTGCTTCCGCGGCCGGGTCCGGCCAGTCGACGTCACCGGTCCCCATGATGGTCAACACAGGCGCCGTTACCTTGTCCAGGCGTGCCTCGGCCTCGGCGTGCGACTGCTGGAGGAGATAAGCCTGGATGACACCGCGCCGATCGGGTTCTTTGAGGTTGGCCGCGAGCTTCGCCTTGTGCTCGGCGAAGTCCGCGGGCTTCTTGGGCTCCCATTTCGGGAAGTACGACATGTACAGCGGATGTGCCAGCCCGGGCACTCGCATGACGTTCATCATCATTCGCTGGACGAAGGACATCCTGCCGTCGCGGACGAAGGGCGCGACGAGGACAAGCCCGCGGATCAGCTCCGGTGCCTCCGCGTCGGCATAGACGGCCGCCGCGGCGCCGTTGGAGGTCCCGTAGATGATCGGTGGTCCGGCGTCCAGGTGGCGGATCAGCGCTATCAGGTCGTGAGCGAGCGGCGTACTGCCGTATTCCGGCCACGCCCCGCTGGTCTCGCCCATACCCCGCTGGTCAAGCGTTACCACTCGGAAGCCGCCCGCAACCAGCAATGGGACGAGGAACCGCAGCTCGGAACGCAGATCGAGCATGGCGGAGGTGGCGACGATGAGCGGCCCTTCACCGGTGTCGTCGTAGGCGATACGGCCGTCGGGTACGTCGAGAAACTTTGTGTTGCTCATCGGACATCCCACTTTCGATGCGACCTAGCTAATGAGATTAGCTCTTACGCTAATCACCTTAGCATTTCCTGGTTCGGTCGCAACCCCTAGGACTCCTCGAGATCACGGCGGGTGCGAGCGCGCCGCTTCCCTTCATGCATCGCCTGCACCCGTGCAACAGGGATTGCACGACCCTCCTCGATCAGATCGGCGGGCAGGTGCTGCGGCTCGGGCATCTGGTCGGCCCACGGATCACTGTCACCGATCAATCGCGCGGCGGTGTGAACGGTGAAGTCGGCCGGCGAGACGCTGTCGAGATCCGCCCAAGAAAGCGGGAACGACACCGGCACGCCCGGACGCACCCGCGGACTGTAGGCCGCCACGACAGTGGCTCCACCGCTGCGGGTGGAGTCGAGGAACACCTTCCCTCCGCGGTCTTCCTTGATGTAGGCCGTGGTGGCGAGGTCTGGGTCGATGCGCTCGGCGCGAGCGGCGATCGCCCTTGTCGCCGCGGCCACCTCCTCGATCGTCGCTTGCCGGTCGACCGGCACGAAAACGTGTACGCCCTTCGCACCGCTTGTCTTTACCGCACCGGCGAGCCCGGCATCTGCCAAGGCCTGGCGCACAAGCCGGGCAGCCAGGACAGCCAACCGGAACGCGTCGCCGACTGGTGGGTCGAGGTCGAGGACGAGGTGGGTCGAACGGTCCCATGCATCGGCGCGGATCAGAGTGGGGTGGTATTCGATCGCGCGCTGGTTGGCGAACCAGAGCAGGGTCCGGCGGTCGTTACACAGCGCGTAGGACACCTCGCGCTTGGAGCTCTCTGCCCACAGTGGGATGGTCGGCACCCACGACGGGGTGTACTTGGGCACGTTCTTCTGCATAAACGGCGCCTGACCGCGCAGCACCCGGATCACCGAGAGCGGCCGGTCACGCAGCTGCGGGATGATCCTGTCGCGGGCCGCGTCCAGGTAGTCGACCAGATCCCGCTTGGTGGCATCCGCTCCCTCGAACAGAGGCTGGTCGAGGTTTGTCAGCGACACCCCGTCCCGCACCTCGTCGTGCTCGCTCATTGGATCACCTTCCCACGTACGCTCACCGCCCGCTCGTCAGGTGGCGACGCGCCGGATGTGTACGGTCGCAGCGCCTGTCGTGACGGCCCGATCGGGCGCTCAACCGCCCGTCGCGTGAGCGGCGGAGCTCGCGGGTCGCGCCGGTGGGGCATCGATCCCGCAATGCCGGTACTGCATGGCGGTTGGAGGAGCGGGCACGGTCGGACGCGGATTGCGGATTGTCACCGCGGCGAGCGCACCGCCAAGCACGCAAACCCCAGCGGAGATGAGCGATGCAGTATGGAATCCGGCCGAGAATTGCGCCGGATCGAGGTAGGCGGTTCCGGTAATCCCGGCGAGAGCAGGAAGCACGGCGACGGCAATGAGTCCGGCGGCACGAGCGACGTCGTTGTTGACCGCCGATGCCATGCCCGCGTGACGGGCCGGTGCGGTCGCCAGCGCAGTCGCCGTCAACGGTGCGACCGTCGTGGCGAGTCCGAGGCCCAGGACAGTGACAGCGGGCAACACCTGGGTCAGGTAGCTGCCATTCTCGTCCACGCGGGTGAAGAGCGCGAGTCCGAATCCGACCAGGACCGGTCCCACGCTCATCTGCACGCGCGGCCCGATGCGGGCGGCGAGTGCTCCGGAGCGAGCAGACAGCGCGAGCATGATGGCGGTGAGCGGAACCAGCGAGACACCGGCTTGGAGCGCTGTGTACCCGGACACCTGTTGCAGCTGGATGGGCAGCAGAAAGAGCGCGCCGCCAAGTGCGCCGTAGACGACGAAGGTCACCACATTGGTGGCGGTGAATTGGGTGGATGCGAACAGGCTCAGTGGGAGGAGCGGTGCTCGTGCACGGCTTTCCCAGGCGACGAACGCCACGAGGAGGAGTACGCCGCCGATCAGCGCGGTTTGAACCACGGGATCGGTCCACCCCCTGGCAGGGCCCTCGATCAGCCCGTATGTGAGTCCGACAAGTCCCAGCGTGACCAGGACGGCTCCTGCGATGTCGATCTGTCCCGTCGCGTCCGGGTCGTGGGATTCCGGTACGTGCCGCCTGGTCACGAGGACGACGACCACCGCGACCGGCAGGTTGATGGCGAAGATGAGCCGCCAGGAGGCCGCCTCGACAAGCCACCCACCAACAAATGGGCCGACGGCAACGGCCACGCCGCTGAGCCCCGACCAGGCGCCGATCGCCTTGCCGCGGTCGCCCGGAGCGAAGGATGCCTCAAGAATGGCGAGGCTCCCCGGGGTCAGCAGGGCGGCGCCTACCCCTTGCAGCGCCCGGGCGGCGATCAGTACGTCAGCGCTCGGGGCGATGCCGCACAGCAGCGATGCGACGGCGAACCAGACCACCCCGACCAGGAAGATCCGCCGCCGTCCGAACCGGTCGCCGAGGGCTCCGCCGACAAGGAGCAAGCCTGCCAGCGTGAGGGTGTACGCAGTGACGACCCACTGCAGCGCGGCTAACCCCGTGTTGAAGTCTCGCCCAATGGCAGGCAAGGCAATGCCGACCACCGTCGCGTCTATCGAGGCCACGGCTGACCCGAGGACAGTCGCGGCGAGGACCCACCGCCCTTGGGGACTGTCGTACGTCAGATTGAGGTCCTCGCCCGACGCCGCCGTCGGAGTGGCTGCCATCGTCGCCCTCATTCCAGCTATTAGGTCGACCGCCAGCGGCTGGCTCTGACGACGAGGCTCCTGGAGAGTGCCGCGATCCGTCAACCTGCGAGCGCCGAAGCCCCCGTCTCTTGTCGGTCCGGCGCAGTCGCCGCCGCTAGTGCGGTCATGGCCTCGACGGCATCGCGGTCCGATAGCTCGTTGTCCATGCAGAGGGACCGCCAGGTCCCGAATGACACCGCATGCCCTAGCACGGCCGACAATCGCCGGCGATCCTTCGCAGCCGCTCACCGATCAGCACTGACCATTGCCTGGGACACAACAGTTCGATCGGGCCCGCTCCTGCCAGATCGACCACACCACCACCACCGGACGATCAAGCTGGGGTTCAGGCTTCTTCGAGGAGCTGTTCGAGGACATGCCTGCCGATCGCGGCCATTGGCGGGTTGTCGTCGGAGTGCTCCGCCAACGCGCTGCCCAGGTTGAGTGCCCAGCCTCGCGCCCGAGCCCACGCGTCCTGGTCGGCGTTGGTGAGCTCATCGAGGCGGGCCTTGAAGGTGGCGCGACCTTCGGCGTCGAAGACCATCCACGCGGCCGCGAGGTCAGTGGCCGGGTCACCGCCGTTCAGATCACCGAAGTCGATCACCGCAGACAGTCGTTGCTCGCCGGTCCCTGGCTCAGGTATGAGCAGAAGGTTGGCGGGATGTGGATCGCCATGGACCCAGGTCGCGGGACCGGTCAATGGCGGAGTCCGGATGAGCTCGTCCCAGAGACCGAGCAGTACCTCGCTATCGGGGATCACTCCGCTTGCCAGCCGCACCCGTACGTCTGCATCGCGCACCGCCAGCGGTACTCCGCGCACCGGGCTGCGGGGTGCATCGGGCGGTGCAGGCACGTGCAGCTCGGCCATGAAGCGGGCGAATTCCGCGGCAATGCCGCTCCGCTCAGCAGGCGCTATCTCCGTGGCCGGCCGGCCCTCGAACCAGCGACCGATCGTCCATGGCCAGGGATAATCCGGGCTCGGGCGTCCATGTCGCACCGGTACGGGTATCCGTACGGTTATCTGTCGGGCGAGCACCGGGAGCCAGCGTTGCTCGTTGACGAGCAGATCGACCGCTACCTGCCGGCGTGGGAGCCGTACACAGAGGTCGTCGCCCAAGCGATAGAGCACGTTGTCCCAACCATTAGCCACGAGGTCAAGCCGCCCCGCCAGATCTGGGTGCTGTGTCTCAACCAAGCGGGCAACGAGTTGCTGGTCTACGTCGATGTCGGCCGCAGGTGTTTTCACCGGTCGATCATCCGTCGAGCCTCGAACGCGATCAAAATCGTTTGGCGCCGGAATCACAGCCCAGGCGTCAGTGTCGGTCATGTTCGGATGCGTCATCGCGCCTGGACGACCTTGACGCCCGTGCAGGGGATGGGGGACCACCCCGTTCGCACCGCCTGCGTGGGTCACACGGGCGGCTGACCGATCCCCACCGCCCACCTCTCCAGAGCCGAGTCGATGCGCCGCCATGGTCGTGGCGACGGTCGACCATGACTACAACCTCACCGCGGCTCGAGTCTTCGCCGTCTTTACCGCCGCACTGAGGGTTGCGATGTCGTAGGCGCCTTGGTGGCGCCGTCCGTTGATGAAGAACGTCGGTGTGCCGGACACGCCGCTCAGGTCAGCCGAGTCGACATCCTCCGCGACCCGTGACGACCAGGCGTGCTTGCGGAGATCGTCGCGGAAGCGGTCGACATCGAGGCCCAGCTCGCTGGCGTATCTGACCAGGCTGACTGGCCGCAGGTCATCTTGGTGCCGAAACAGGAGGTCGTGCATCTCCCAGAACGCACCCTGGCTGGCGGCGGCCTCGGTGCCCTCGGCGGCCAGCTGGGCATTTGGGTGGACGTCGCTGAGCGGAAGGTGGCGCCAGACATAGCGGACATCGCCGAAGTCGGCGAGCAGCTTGCGGACGACGGGCTCTGCCTGTCCGCAGTACGGGCACTCGAAGTCGCCGTACTCGACGACGGTCACCAGGGCATCCTCCGGCCCACGGATGTGATCGCGGTCCGGATCGACCTCTGCGGCGAGGTCGACGATGAGTTCAGCGGTTCCGAGCAGGGCGCGGCCACGCTCTGGCACTGGCAACAACTCAGTAACCCGGAAGACGAGCCAGGTCGCAAGGGAGGCGCACAGAGCGGCGGACAGGATGCCCAGCTTCGCCTCCTCTAGCTGAGTACCGCGGAGGGCCAGCGTCGAGATCAGAAGCGACACCGTGAAGCCGATCCCGGCGATCGTGCCGCCGCCAAGGACAGCGGCCCAGCCGATCGGTGGACGCAACCGGCCACGGCTCAGCACAGTGAGCAGCCACGAGGAGCCGGCGATCCCGAGCGGCTTGCCCACGACGTACCCGATGAGGATCCCGAGCGTGATCGGGGAGGTGTAAGCCTGGGTGAGGAAGTCGCCGCTGATCGTGATACCAGCGTTGGCCAGCGCGAACAGCGGCACGATGACGTAGCTCGTCCACGGGTGATAGAGCTGCTGCAGCCGTTCGTTCGGAGAGATCGCCGATGCGACGCCGAGGCGCGCGTCCCGCGCCAGCTCCGGGGTCGGCTGCTCCCGGAAGAGACGAAACACCTCAGTGGCTCGTTCGAGATCGCCGCGCGCGGCCGGGTAAGCGTACGTCAGCAGCCCCATGACCAGGCCGACGACGATCGGCTCGATGCCGGAGGAGTACAGGGCCACCCAGCTCGCGGCGCCGAGCACCAGATACACCAGCCCGATCCGGATGTCCGCGGCCCGCACGATCAGGATCACGCCGAAGAGGCCAAACGCGAGGAGCAGGGCCGGCAGCTTGATGTCGCCGCTGTAGAAAACCGCGATGACTCCGATGGCGATGACATCGTCGACGACGCTGACCGTGAGCAGATACGCGCGCAGCCGGGCCGGGAAGCGTCGGCCGACAAGCGCAAGCATGCCGAGCGCAAATGCCGTGTCGGTCGACATCGCTGCGCCCCAGCCGTGCGCAGAGGACCGGCCGGCGTTCGCCGCCAAGTAGATCGCGATCGGTACGAGAATCCCGCAGATTCCGGCCACCACCGGCAGCGTGAGCCGCCGCCGCTCCCGCAGCTCGCCCATGTCAAACTCCCGGCGAGCCTCCAGACCGACGACGAAGAAGAAGAACGTCATCAGCCCGTTGTTGACCCACTCGCGGAGATCCTGGGAGATATCCCAATCGCCGAGATTGATCGACAGCTGCGTCCCCCACAGCGACTCGTATGAGGATGCGCCTACGTTCGCCCAAACCAGCGCAGCCAATGTGGCTGCGAGCAAGACAGCGGCGCCTCCGGTCTCGGTGCGCAGGAACTCGCGCAGCGGCGTGGACAGATTCCGCGCCCACGCCGTCCGCCCGGAAAAAGCCCCGGTCACCTCGCGCTGCGTCATTCCTGCATTCTCGCCTCGGTCATCGGCCGGCGCTGGCAGCTCGCTGCCGTCCAGTACAGCTCATTCCTATAACCGAAGGTCCAGCCGGACCAACGACCTGTCCTACGCGCCCAGATGGAGGTCACTTGCCGTTGAACTTGCCCGGGTGGATGTGGCCGGACTCGTAGGCAAACACGACGGCTTGGGCCCGATCGCGGTCGCCGATCTTAGCGAAGACGTGCCCGACATGCGTCCGCACTGTCGCTTCGCCGAGGTACATCTTCGCTGCGATATCGGCGTTGGACAGGCCGCGGGCGATGTGCACGAGCACCTCCCGCTCCCGGCCGGTGAGGCGGTCCAGCCGAGCGGTGAGTTCCGCCGGGGGATCGGCGAGCCGTAGGTGCCGCTCGATGAGCCGGCGCGTGACGCTGGGGGCGAGCAACGCTTCACCTGCGGCGACCGTGCGGACAGCGGCATAGAGTGCCTCGCGCGGTGTGTCTTTGAGGAGGAAGCCGCTTGCGCCTGCCCGCAGCGCCGCCAGGACATACTCGTCGAGGTCGAAGGTCGTCAGGAC
>DATBRJ010000132.1:0-17327 GCA_036560395.1 Actinomycetes bacterium
GACTGGTGCGACGCCCAGACACAGGGCACGATCGGCTTCCTCATCCTCAACGCACTCGAGAAACATCTCGCCGACCGTCACCTACGGCGGCGAGTTGCCGTGCTCGTCACCCGCACTCGGGTTGATCCCGACGACCCAGCCTTTGCCTCGCCGACCAAGCCGATCGGTCGCTTCCTGCCGAAGGCCGAGGCACAACCGCTCGTCGAGCACGGCCAGCGCTGGGTCGATCTCGGCGAGCGCGGGTGGCGGCGCGTTGTGCCCTCACCCGAGCCGCTGGAGATCCTGGATGCCCCGGCCGCCCGCGCACTGATCAGCGCGCGGTTCATCGTCGTCGCATCCGGCGGCGGCGGGATACCAGTGGTCCGGCAGCCGGACGGCAGCCTCCGCGGTATCGAAGCAGTGATCGACAAGGATCTGGCGGCAGCATTGCTCGCCCGCACGCTCGCAGCGGATGCGCTGGTCATCGCCACCGATGTGGATCACGTCCAGCGCGGCTTCGGCACCGGTCAGGCAGCGCCGGTGGGTCGGATCCAGCCCGCAGACCTGCGCAGGCTCGCCGGCGTCGAGCACTTCGCCAGCGGCAGCATGGGGCCCAAAGTGGAGGCGGCAGTGCGGTTCGTCGAGGCGGGCGGGCGGTTCGCTGTCATCACCTCGCTCGACCACATCGCCGAGGCGGTCACCGGCCGCTTCGGCACCGTCGTCACTGCGGAGAATCAGTGAGTTCCACCAGTGGTAAGCGGCTGGCGGTTGGTCAGCTGGTTTCGGGGCGCCTGAGCAACGGCCCTTCAGCCGGGCGAGAGGATGAGCCGTGAGCAGGCCGATAGAGATTCGCAAAGTCGCCATCGAGAGCGTCACCGACGCATCAGGACTTGATCGATGCATCGGCGAGGACGCCTTCGCCGCCGACGACGTGCTCGCGGTCATCGGGAAGACCGAGGGGAACGGCGGCGTCAACGACTACACCCGGATACTCGCCGACCGGGCGTTCCGCGAGGTCCTCATCGCGCGGGGGAGCCGTACTGCTGAAGAGGTCGGTCGGGTCCCCCTCGTCTGGTCGGGCGGTACCGACGGGGTGCTGTCACCGCACGCGACAGTCTTCGCGTACGCCCTAGAGGGCAGATATGCACCGATCGACGAGCCACGAGTGTCGGTGGGCGTCGCGATGAGCGAGCAGATCCTGCCCGAGGACATCGGCCGTCCAGCCATGGTCGAAAAGGTGGCGGCGGGGGTCAGGGACGCCATGAAGCTCGCCGGAATCGACGATCCGGACGACGTCCACTACGTGCAAACGAAGACTCCTCTGCTCACCATGGACACGATCGCCAATGCACGCTCCCGCGGCAAGGATGTGTGGACGACGGACACGCTCAAGTCGATGGACGTGTCCAACTCCACCACCGCCCTGGGGATCGCGGTGGCACTCGGCGAGATCGCCATGCCCGCGGCCGACCAGATCCATCGAGACCTTTCGCTCTACTCCTCCGTCGCATCGTGCTCGTCCGGAGTGGAACTCGACCGTGCGCAGATCGTCGTGGTCGGCAATGTACGAGGCATCGGCGGGCGGTACCGCGTTGGCCACGCGGTGATGCGTGACGCGATCGACGCCGACGGCGTGTGGAGTGCGATCCGCTCCGCTGGCCTGGACCTGCCGGAGCGACCGCATCCGTCTGACCTCGATGGCCGCCTGGTGAATGTGTTCCTCAAGTGCGAGGCCGACCCCAGCGGGCGCGTACGCGACCGGCGCAACATCATGCTCGACGACTCAGACGTCCACTGGCACCGGCAGATCAAGGCGTGTGTTGGTGGAGTGGCCGCGTCGGTCACCGGCGACCCAGCGGTATTCGTGTCGGTGGCGGCGGTGCATCAGGGTCCCTCCGGCGGAGGACCGGTCGCCGCCATCGTCGACCTCGGCTGACGCACCGCGCTGAACCACCGCCGATCGCCCGCGCCACTGATGATCTGCCTACTGGATCGTTGACAACTAGCTGGATCGGGGCGGGGCTGCCTAGCCCGCGGGCGGGCAAGGTGGCCCCACTCCGGTCGAGGAAGGTGATCGTTTTCCAGCGGGGAGATCGGACCGCACGTGGTCGCCCGCGGCCAGACCATCGCCGAGGCGTCGGTGACCGATCGATACCGACGACGACCTGCAGGTGCGACCGCGACGGGTCGGGCCGCGCTGCGGACCATCGTTCCTGACGGTTGGACCGTTCCCGGGTCAGGTCAAGTCGGGATCGGGGATCGGCGGCCTCGGCGGGGAGGGCTCAGGTTCAGCGGGACGCGGTGCAGGCTCAGGCTCGGGGTTTGGTGGTACCGGGTCGGGGACAGGCGGCAGGGGTGTAGGAAACGGTTCGGTCATCGTGATCACCCATCCGGGGGTCGACCTCGCATTGATCTACCATCGCACGACGGCGTGCCAGCGGGACGGACCGCCCCGTCCCTGCGTCTTGGTCATCATCGCCCGTCATGATCGGTGCACGACCTGTCGCATAGGGTCGGATGGTGTACGGAAAGACGGTCCCGGACTCGGGGTTCTCAGGCGACGATGGCTCGGCACATCGCGAGGTCACTGAGGCCTTGGCGGCGTATCGGGCGGGTCGTCTCGGCAAATCAGAGCTGGTCGCGGCTTTGACCAACCGTCGGCTGATGGTGGCAGTCGTCGCGACCGTCCTGGGGGAAGAGCCAGTCGCTGCTAGCGCCGGTGGCGAGCCGGCGCCACGACGAGGTGAACGCAAGCCGATGACCGGGGGAGTGGAGGACCGGTCGGTGGGTGCGGGCGTGGACCGGGGCGGGGACGCGGCTGAGGTTCGGGGTGGGCCGGCGCCACGACGAGGTGAGCGTGAGCCGCTGACAGGGGGAGTGGAGGACCGGTCGATGGCTGCTGATCCGTCCGCGGAACCAGGCGTGGCCCAAGTCGGGGTCGAGCCGCGCGCAGGCCGTGGCTTCCCGTCGGAGAAGGCGGCCGAGGTCATGCTGATCACGATCAAGGGATCGGATGGACGGATCGCGCTCCCGGCGTTCACTTCGCTCCACGCGCTCTCGCGCTGGAAGTCGCAAGCTCGCCCGGTGCCCGCTTCGACGCAGCGCGTCTGCGCAGGGGCACTCTCCGAGGGAGCAGATCTCGTTGTCATCGACCCGGCCGGGCCGGCCACGGTGGAACTGTCTGGAGCCGTGCTCTGGGCCCTGGTCGAAGGCCGGGCCATGGTGCCCCTTGTCGATGATCTGGCAGTGATCGGTGCGATACGGGACGCGACAGAGGATATGGCTCGAGCCTTCTCCGGTACGTTCCTCCAACCGGGACCGGACCAGAGGACTGACCTGGTGATCCAGCTCGTCGCGCGAGCCGGCGCCGATCCCGCCGAGCTGCGTGAGGCAGCCGCGGAGCTGGCATCGAGGCTGGCAGCCGATCCGATCATGCGCTCCCGCGTCGACGGCGGAGTCCAGATCGCCGTCGTCAATGCTCCGCCACCCGGCGGCCTTCAGGTCTGATCAGGATCGGTTGCCACCCGGACAAGCGGCGGCGCCCGCGTGGGATGGCTTACGAGGAATCACCGAGGGGACGTGCTCTTCGATGAATGGGCTCCCGTTTGGCATGTGTCGAATTGTGTCGAGGTGGGCACTAGCTGCTACCCTGGCGGTCGACCAGCCCGGTTCGCCGGGCTCGCAAAGTGGAGGACCACCTCCCACCCGCATCGACCGGAGGTCGTCGGGTCACGAGATCGCAGTCGATCGTTCGCGCCGGCTGTGAATCCCGGATCAGAGGAATCTTGCGGTTCCGGGTTGCGTTGGTGGCTTCCGTGATGCGTCGGCACGGAAGCCTTTTTCGTGCTCGAGGCCAGTGACATCACGGGTTCTAGGAGCTCTTCCTTCGCCCGACAATCCAGGGCCGCAAGGTTGCTTCGACGCTGGGGATGCCGGGGAGGAACCTGGTCACAACCATCTGCATAACCGCACTTCCCTAGGAGGTCCCATCAGCGTCGAGCCCCGTATCAACGACCGGATCCGCGTCCCCGAGGTCCGGCTCGTCGGTCCCAACGGTGAGCAAGTGGGCATCGTCCGCATCGAAGATGCCTTGCGGCTCGCCCAGGAAGCCGAACTCGACTTGGTTGAGGTCGCACCAATGGCTCGCCCTCCGGTTGCCAAGCTCATGGACTTCGGAAAATTCAAGTACGAGTCCGCGGTCAAGGCCCGTGAGGCACGCAAGAACCAGGCGCAGACCGTCATCAAGGAGATGAAGCTCCGGCCGAAGATAGATCCACACGACTACGAGACCAAGAAAGGTCACGTCGAGCGGTTCTTGAAGCAGGGCGACAAGGTCAAGATCACAATCATGTTCCGCGGCCGGGAGCAGTCCAGGCCAGAGCTCGGGTTCAGGCTCCTGCAGCGGCTTGCCGAAGATGTCCAGGAGCTCGGGTTCGTCGAGTCGGCACCCAAGCAGGATGGCCGAAACATGATCATGGTGATCGGACCACACAAGAAGAAGACCGAGGCCATGGCCGAGGCCAGAGCTCGCCGCCAGCAGCGCGAGCAGAGCACAGCCAGGCAACAAAGCGCGGAATCCTCCGCAACCTGAGACTTTGGCGGCTCCCTGCCGCTCACACCGGCCGCCAAGGCCGGGTGTGGCCGGCGTGTACGGGGAGCCGCCGACCACCGCCAGACCGGTCGGCGACGTGCCAGATCGGCCGGACCACGACGAGGAGAACGACGGGCACCATGCCGAAGAACAAGCCGCATAGCGGTGCGAGCAAGCGATTCAGGATCACCGGTACCGGCAAGATCATGCGCGGCCGCGCCAACCGACGCCACAACTTCGAGCACAAGCCGTCGACTAGGACTCGTCGCCTGTGGAACGAGGTCGTAACGTCGTCTGCCGACACCAAGAAGGCCAGGCGGCTGCTCGGCCGCTGAACAGGTAACTGCTGACCACTGGGGTACCCCGATCGAACAAGACCCACCGGACACCCCTGACGCCACCCGTACCAAGGAGTTTTCGTGGCACGCGTGAAAAGGGCGGTCAACGCCCACAAGAAGCGCCGGGACACCCTCGAGCGCGCCAGCGGCTACCGCGGGCAGCGGTCCCGCCTCTACCGCAAGGCGAAGGAGCAGGTCACCCACTCCCTCGTCTATGCCTATCGGGATCGTAAGGACCGCAAGGGCGACTTCCGCCAGCTCTGGATCCAGCGCATCAACGCTGCTGCCAGGCAGAACGGCATCACCTATAACCGCTTCATCCAGGGCCTGAAGGCCGCCGGCGTCGAGGTCGATCGTCGGATGCTCGCCGACCTTGCCGTCACTGACCCGGCCGCGTTCGCGGCCCTCGCCGAGCTCGCCAAAGGCGCCCTCCCGGCCGACCGGAACGCTCCGGCGGCTTAGCGGCAGCCGCGCGGGCCGGAGCCCGGAGGTACGGCGCCCATGGCAGGTCCACAGCCAGCCCCTCGAGGTGACGCTCGCCGTCATCGCGGGGGGCCTGGCATATCACGGCCCGAACCACTCGCGTCGGTACGGTCGCCGCGAGTGGTGGCCGCGCGACGCCTGGCCAAGCGGGCCTTCCGTCAGCGGGAGCGCAAGTTCCTGGTGGAAGGCCCCCAAGCGGTACGGGAAGCAGTGGCCGAGCCGGGCATCGTCGATGAGATCTTCGTGACGGCCGAGGCGGCGCAACGCCACTCCGACCTCGTTCGTGCTGCTCGTACGGCCGGCGCGCTGGCGCACCTCGCCCGCGGGGACGTGATCGGCTCACTGGCCAACACTGTTACCCCACAGGGCATCGTCGCCGTCTGCCGCTACATCGACGTTTCGCTCGCGAGCGTCCTTGCGACCGAGCCGCGGCTGGTTGCAGTTCTTGCGAAGGTCCGCGATCCGGGCAACGCCGGCACCATCATCCGGGCCGCCGACGCGGCCGGCGCGGACGCGGTGGTCTTCACCGACGGGTCGGTCGACCCCTATAACCCGAAATGTGTCCGCGCCACTGCAGGCAGCATGTTCCATCTGCCAGTCGTGGCCGGTATCACCGCGGCGGAGGCGACCTCCGCGTTGCGCGATGCCGGCCTGCGTGTCCTAGCCGCGGACGGGCACGGCAGCCAGGACTTGGATGCGGCCTTGGACGCCGGCGAGCTTGCCACGCCGACGGCGTGGGTGTTCGGCAACGAGGCGTGGGGCCTCCCGCCGGACACCCTGGCACTCGCCGACGCCGTCGTCCGAATCCCGATTCACGGGCGAGCAGAGAGCCTCAACCTGGCGGCGGCGGCCGCCGTCTGCCTCTATGCCTCGGCCCGGTCACAGCGACGCGCTGAGCGGCTCGTACCGCAGGAGACCCGATCTCACCGGAGGCAGTAGCCTTGTTCACCGTCCGTATGCAGGGAGGTCGGCCCGTATGTTCGCGGCCCGGCGCCCCATGAGTTGGCTCAGGGGACCGTCCCTGGAACCCGCGCGGTGCGGGAGGTGGCGGCGTGCACGTCGGGTTGGATGAGATTCCTGACGGCGTCCTTGTTGCTGATGAATCCGGACGCATCATCCAGATGAACCGCCCCGCTGCCAGGCTGATCGGCTGCACCGTCCCGGATGCGCTCGGCCAGCCACTCGCCGACGTGCTCCCGCTCTTCGACGACCACGGCCGGCCTTGGTGGCGGTGCACCAGGCCCTATGAGGGATTGGCGACCCGTACGGGCCAGCCGGAGCGTGCACTTGCCCTACCCGGTGGGCGGATCTTGCTGGTAACGGCGCGGTACGTCCGGGCAAGACCGCTCGGGCCGGTCATCCGAGTGGTCGTGTCGCTGCGCTCCAACAGTGCGAGGGAGCGCGTCGACCGCGACAGTTCTGAGCTCATCGCGACGGTGGCGCACGAGCTGCGCTCTCCGCTGACCAGCGTGAAGGGCTTCACCGCGACGCTGCTCGAGAAGTGGTCGCGGTTCACCGATGCGCAACGGCGGCTCATGCTCGAGACAGTCGACGCGGACGCGAACCGGCTGACTCGCCTGATCACCGAGCTGCTCGACATCGCCCGCATTGACTCCGGGCGGCTCCAGCTCCATCGCCAGGTCGTCCACCTCCCGACTGCCATCGAGCGGCAGCTAGCAAGCCTGGTCGCAGGAGGGCTGCCCACCGATCTCTTCAAAGTCACTGTCGTCGGCGAACTCCCCGAGACCTGGCTGGACCCGGACAAGATCGACCAAGTACTCGGGAATCTGCTCGAGAACGCGATACGGCACGGCGCCGGAGGCATCGAGATCGTCGTCGAGCCGTGGGACGACGGTGTCGCCGTCACGGTCAGCGACGAAGGTGTTGGCATCCCACAGGAGCTGGCCGATCGGGTGTTCACGAAGTTCTGGCGCGGGAGCAGGCGGCACCCCGGCGGCACCGGTCTCGGCCTCTACATCGTCAAAGGCATGGTGGAGGCTCACGGCGGCGCCGTGACCGTCGGAACCGCGCCGAGCGGCGGCGCCGCATTCCGCTTCAGTCTCCCGGCCGGCAAACCCGAGTTCGCCTGACATACCGCCACCTGCGCTATCCCCGTGCGGTCGCGCTACCCCAAAGGCGAAGCCGGGCGATCCCCCCGTCGGGGAAGGAGTCCAGGCGGACATGGGTCGCCCGCTTGGCGCCGTCGATCAGGAACCGGTGCCTCGTGTCCGGTTGCAAGGGGGTCCGAGGAAGCAGCACCGTCCAGTCGGTGGCGCCGACCGCATCCGCGGCAAGCCCACTCGCCGACTGGGCGGAAGGATCAGCTAGCGGTGAGTCGGTGAGATCGGCAAGGGAAAGGGCGGCCGCCTCGGGAGCGTTGCCGAGGAAGTTCGTCGTGTCGATCTCCACGAGGCGGATGATGCCGCGCGCGGCCAACCGTACGACGACCCAGTCGTTCCTCGCGTCTCGGCGCCGGCGGGTCTCCCAGCCCTCGCCCATCGTCCGCGCCGGTCCCGGGGCGAGGAGGTTCTGCGGGGACCCGAAAAAGGCGTCGCTCGCGGCCACCACAAGGCCGCCGTTCTCGAGCGCTGCAAGATCGAGGACGCCAAGCGCGAAGGCAAGCGAATCCGGTATCACCTCGCCATGCACCCGCAGTCGCGCCACCCCGCCGTCAGGGTAAATGCACAGCCGTACGTGGGTGACCCGGCGATCGACGTCGACGCTGAACGCGTTCTGGGCGTCGCCCTCCACCGCCGATCGCTGCACCAGCGGAGTCCACGCAGTCGATTCGTCCGGCCCGTCGCTCCTGCTGGTCTCGCAACCCTCGACGGAGATCTCCGGGGGATAGTTGCCGACGAAATACGCCGTGTCGACGACGACGCCACGGACGGCGCCCGGCAGCCCGAGCCGGATGATCGCGCAGTCGTGTTCTGGCGCCCGGTGCCGCCGCGTCTCCCAGCCGTCGTAGACCTGCCCCTTGGGCCCGAATGTCTGCGGGGTGAAGGTCGGCGGCTCGGCTCTGATCAGGTTTTCACTCGCGGCGAAGAACTCATCTGTCGCGCGGACAACGCTGCCACCGAACCGCCGCGACGCCAGGTCGGGAAGTCTCGTGAAATCACTCATCGCTCGTCCCGGAAAGCAGCCGCCCTGTGGGCCGGCTGTCGTTGATGCGCTCGCCCCGCAGCCAGGTCGCTCGCACCCGACCGCTGACGAGCCGTCCGGTGTAGGGGGTGAGTGGATGCCGGTGGTGCAGGGTGGCCGGCTCGATCAGCCAGGTTTCCTCGGGTGCGAAGACGCAGAAGTCGGCATCAGCACCCGCGGTGATCCGCCCCTTGCTCGGCAAGCCGGCCAGTCCGGCCGGTGCGGTTGCCATCCAGTGCGCGACGTCCGCGAGCCGGTGCCCCCGATCTTTGGCTACTGTCCAGACGACCGGGAGTCCAAGCTGCAACGACGAGATGCCACCCCAGGCGGTCCCGAAATCGCCGCTTGCCAGCGACTTCAGCGCCGCCGGGCAGGGACAGTGGTCGGAAACGATGAGATCGATCAGCCCGTCGCCAAGCCCCTTCCAGAGCCCGTCACGGTTCGCGGCATCCCTGATCGGCGGGCAGCACTTGTACTGAGTGGCGCCGGCAGGGATGTCTTCAGCGGCAAAGCTCAGGTAGTGCGGGCACGTCTCGGCGGTGATCCTTACTCCGTCCCGACGTGCATCGGCGAGCAGCGGCAGCGCGCTCGCACTCGACAGGTGCACGACGTGGACGCGTGCCCCCGTCACCGCGGCCAGCGTCACGAGGCGAGCGATGGCCTGATCCTCCGCCTCGGCAGGCCGAGAGGCGAGGAAGTCGTGGTACGACCGGCCGCGCGGCTGCGGTGCCGCCGCGAGAACGGCGGGATCCTCGGCATGGGCGAGGAGGACCCCGCCGACCGCGGCGATCTCTCGCAGCACTGACGCCACCTCGAGGTCGTCCAGAGGGGGAAACTCGGGGATGCCAGAGTCGACGAGGAAGCACTTGACACCCAGCGCGCCCGCGTCGAATAGTTCGGCGAGCCGGCCAACGTTCGTTGGCACCGCCCCGCCCCAGAAGCCAACGTCCACGTAGCAACCGGCTGCTCGAGCGGCCGCCCGCTTCAGGTCGAGCGCGGCGGGATCGATGGTCGGCGGGTCGCTGTTGAGTGGCATGTCGACGATCGTCGTCACCCCACCTGCCGACGCCGCTCTGGTGGCCGTGGTGAAGCCTTCCCATCCGGTTCGCCCGGGCTCGTTGACGTGGACGTGCGTATCCACCAGGCCCGGCAGGAGCACCTCGTCGTCGCCGAGCACGACCTCGGCGACGCCAGGCACCGGTGCGCCGGCGGACAGGACTGCGGCTATCCGGCCATCGCCGATTGCCACCGCCGCCGGTCGCTCGCCATCCGGCAGTACGACCCGCCGTCCGCGGATGACCAGGCTTACCCCAGGGACGGTCACCGCGGTAGGGCCGCTCATGTCCGCCTACCCATAGCGTGGCGTCGACATTTTCTCAGGTGATGGACCCCCATCCCGGGATGGTAATGGACCGATATGAGGGCGTTCCGTGCGCCGATCATCCCGAGAAAGGGTCGCCGGACGGAATCGACTGCATCCGAGCGTGGTCGGTGCGGGTTCACGGTGGCAACCGGGGCCCGTCTTGGCGAACGCGTGGATCCTGCTGGCCCGGTCGCACGTGCGGATGGGGTGCGGGTGCGCCGGTCATGCCAGGCGGTCGTAGGCCGGGAAAGTGAGGAACTCGACGAAGTCGGCGCTGAGAGCGACCTGCTCGAGCAGATGCTCGGCGTCCGCCCAGCGACCGTCGGCGAATGCGGACGCGCCTACCTCGTTCGCGATCTGGTCGAGGACGTCACGCATGACCTCGCGCACGAGATCGGAGGTCACCCGGGTGCCGTCGGCCAGCTCGACGCCCTGGTGCACCCACTGCCAGACCTGGGAGCGAGCGATCTCGGCCGTCGCGACGTCCTCCATGAGGTTGTCGATCGCGGCTGCCCCGATGCCGCGTAGCCACGACTCGAGATAGCGAAGTCCGACGCTGATATTCGCCCGGAGCCCCGGGGCAGTCACCGCCCCCGGTGTCGACGCAATGTCGAGCAGCTCCACGGCGCCGACCGTCACATCGTGGCGTTGAACGCCGAGCTGGTTGGGCCGGTCGGCGAGAACGCTGTCGAAGGCCTCGAGGCAGACAGGGACGAGACCCGGGTGTGCCACCCAGGATCCGTCGAAACCGTCACCTGCCTCGCGTTCCTTGTCAGCGAGTACGGCTGCGAGGGCCCGCTCGTTGACCTTGGGATCGCGCCGGCTCGGAATGAAGGCGGCCATCCCACCCATCGCGAACGCACCACGCCGGTGGCAGGTGGCGACGAGCAACTCGGTGTACGCCCGCATGAATGGCGCGGTCATGGTGACCGCGGAACGATCGGGAAGCACGCCCTGCCGAGTCGCCTGGCCGGTTCCCCGAGCCGCTCCGTCCTCCTGACCGGTGGCCAGGTTGGTCAGGCTGGGGAAGGTCTTGATGACGCTGAACAGGTAGTCCCAACGTCCGGCGTTTAAGCCGGAGGCGTGGTCGCGCAGCTCCCAGAGGATCTCATTCATCTCGAACGCCGCGGTGATGGTCTCGATCAATACGGTCGCCCGGACCGTTCCGCTTGGCAGTTCGAGCCGCTCCTGGGCGTACTCAAAGACGTCGTTCCACAGCCGTGCCTCGAGGTGGCTCTCCAGCTTCGGCAGGTAGAAATACGGCCCAGAGCCGTGCGCGAGCAGCCGCCTGGCGTTGTGAAAGAAGTAAAGCCCGAAGTCGAAGAGCGCACCCGCGACGGGGGTGCCGTCGACGATGACGTGCCGTTCTGGGAGGTGCCAGCCACGAGGCCGGAAGATGATCGCGGGTAGCGGGCCGTCGTGTAGCTCATATCGCCTACCGTCCGCGCCCTCGAAAGTGATCTCCCGCTCGATCGCATCGACCAGGTTGACGTGGCCGACCACCATGTTGTGCCAGGTCGGAGAGTTGGCGTCTTCATGGTCGGCCAGCCACACCCGGGCACCCGAGTTGAGCGCGTTGATGGTCATCTTCCGGTCGGTGGGACCGGTGATCTCCACTCGCCGGTCGAGCAGGTCCCGCGGTGCGGGCGCTACCGTCCAGGCCGACTCCCTGATCGGCTTGGTCTCGGCGAGGAAGTCGAGCCGCCCAGTCGTGACGACCTGCTGACGCCGCTCCGTGCGGCGAGCCAGCAGCTCCTGCCGGCGCTTCTCGAACTCGCGGTGAAGATCGGCCACGAAGGCGCCGGCCTCCGGAGTCAGGATCCGGTCAGCGCCGGGGAAATCGGCGCGTGCGATGCGTGTGAGACCTTGTTGCTCCGTCATCGATGCCGATCCTCCTCGACTGCGCACTTCGAAGCGGCTGCGATCCAGCCCCCCGTCGCTGAGCGTGCCCACGACGAACCTATCGAGACAGCGCCACCGTTGGCCGGGCTAGTGTCCTGTGTCCGAGGTCCTTTGACGGTGGCCGGTGGACCGCTGGATGACTGGCAAGGCCGCAGGGAGCCCGGCGTACTGGGGGCACGCGGGCGACCGAGAACGCCGCCAGGCGCCAGCGGGACCAGGCCAACGCAAAGAGACTTTGGACACAGGACGCTCGGGAAATGCCGGTCGAGGTCAGAGTGCTGAGGTAGCCGCCAGGTCGACGATGTCCTCCGGCCGGATCGGTACGCGGGTCAGCGGGCGGTCGGTCGCTGCGCGGACCGCTGCTGCAATGGCCGGTGTCGAGGAGATGGTCGGCGGCTCGCCGACCCCGCGCAGCCCGTAGGGAGCGTGCGGATCAGCGAGCTCGAGCACGTCGACCTGCATGGGCGGCATGTCGAGGATGGTCGGGATCAGGTAGTCGGTGAACGACGGGTTGCGTACCTGCCCATCGGCGACCTGGATCTCCTCCATCAGGGCGAGTCCCAGCCCCTGTGCCGTGCCGCCGTGGATCTGGCCGAGCACTGCCTGCGGGTTCATCGCCTTGCCGACGTCCTGTGCCGTATCGATCTGCACGACCCGCACCAGCCCGAGGTCGGTGTCGACGTCGACGACCGCACGATGAGCGGCGAAGGCGAACTGGACGTGCGCATCGCCCTTTCCCGTCACCGGGTCGAGTGGGTATGTGGGCCGGTGCCGCCACTCGACGGTCTCCTCGATCTCCTCGTCGCCGAGCAGCGTGATGAGGTCCAGGGAGTGCAGATCCGCTGCGCCTCCCGACGGTCCTTCGAGCGGGCCGCCAACCTCCGATCGTTGCTCCGGGCTCAGGTCGGTCCCGCCGGGGGAGTAGCCGGCTCCGCGCCGCTCTGCCGCCAGCTCGAGCACCCTCGCGCGGACTGCCTGGCAGGCGGCCCGTACCGCGCCCCCGGTGACATAGGTCTGCCGCGACGCCGACGACGAGCCTGCCGAGCCCACCGAGGTGTCGGCGGGGAGCACGACGACCCGGTCGATACCGAGCTCGGTCCGCGCGATCTGAGCCTGGACCGACACCAGACCCTGACCGACCTCGGCGGCCGCGGTGTGCACCATGACGGTCGGCTCGCCGCCGACGATGCTCAGGCGAACCCGGGCGGTTGAATAGTCGTCGAAGCCTTCTGAGAAGCCGACGTTTTTGATGCCGATCGCGTATCCGACTCCCCGGCGCACCCCCTCGCCGTGGGTCGTGTTGGACACACCGCCCGGCATCGTCGTGAGGTCGACCTCGCCGTCCTCACCGGTCGTCGAGGGCGGCAGCGGCCGGGAGCGTACCCGCTCGAGGAGCTGCGCGACCGGCGCCGCCGAGTCGACGAGCTGGCCGGTCGTGGGCATCCGGTCACCCTCCGCGAGCGCGTTGCGGATCCGCAGGTCGACCGGATCGATGCTGAGTTCGGCCGCCAGCTTGTCCATCTGGGCCTCGTATGCGAAGCACGCCTGGACCGCGCCGAAGCCCCGCATGGCACCGCAGGGCGGGTTGTTCGTGTAAGCGATGGTCGAGTCAATGACCACATTCGGCACGATGTAGGGACCGACGCCGAGCGTCGCCGCATTCGCGGCGACGGCAGGAGAGGATGAGGTGTACGCGCCGCCGTCGAGCACGATCCGTGCTCTGACGAAGACGAGGCGCCCGTCCCTGGTCGCGCCGTGCTCGTAGTGCAGCCGGGCCGGGTGCCGGTGCACATGGCCGAAGAAGGACTCCTCTCGTGAATAGACAACCTTGACCGGTTTGCCGGTATGCAAGGCAAGCATCGAGGCGTGGATCTGCATCGATAGGTCTTCCCTGGCACCGAAGGCGCCGCCGACCCCGGCCAGGCTGACCCGCACCTTGTCTGCCGGCAAGCCCAGGCACGGCGCGATCTGGCCGCGGTCGACATGGAGCCACTGCGTGGCGACGTAGATATCGACGCCGCCGTCCTCAGCCGGCACGGCCATTCCGGACTCGGGACCGAGAAACGCCTGGTCCTGCATGCCGACCTCGTAATCGCCGGTCACCACGACGTCGGCGGTCGCGTCCGGGTTCCCGGTCCTGACGGCGACGTGCCTGGTGATGTTGCCGTCGGCGGAGTGCCCGCCCGGCCGGTCGGCGTAGACCAGATCCGAGTCCGGCTGGAGGGCGGCCTCGCTGTCCACGATCGGTGTCAGCACCTCATAGTCGACGCGAATCGCGTCGATTGCCCGGCGTGCCGTCTCCGGATGGTCGGCCGCGACGATCGCGATCGGCTCGCCGATGTAGCGCACCTCGTCGATGGCGAGTACTGGCTGGTCGACGACCTCGAGCCCGTACAGCTTCGACCCTGGAACGTCCTCGTGCGTGAGCACGGCATAGACACCGGGCAGCGCCAGGGCGGGGCCGAGGTTGATCCCTAGGACACGAGCTCGCGGATGCGGACTGCGCAGCGTTGCCCCCCACAGCATGTCGTCGGCCCACAGGTCGGAGGAGAACGCGAACTCGCCAGTCACTTTCAACGTCCCGTCGGGACGTCCCGCGCTCTCGCCGACTCCGCCAGACACCCGCTCCTGGGTCTCCTGGTGAAGCGCACCGTGCAGCGATAGATCGGTCATCAGGGCACCTTCATCGTCAGGGGTTTCGCGGCGCGGGTGCCCTCCGGGGAGAGCCGACGTGCCGCCGCCCGAACGCTGCGAGCGACCGCGTTGACATCAGCGGTGCGCAGCTCCGCGTCCTCCACAACCGTCCGGCCGCCGACCAGGAGCAACGAAAGTGGTGGCCGTGGCCCGAGAACGAGCGCGGCGACCGGGTCGGCGATGTCGACATGGCCGATCCCGTCCAGCCGCCAGAGCGCCAGGTCTGCCAGCTTGCCCGGCTGGAGCGAGCCGAGCTCGCCTTCCCAGCCCAGGCACTGCGCCCCGCCCATGGTTGCTAGCCTCAACGCCTCCCGGGCAGTGAGGCTGGCCGGTCCGGCCGGGGCCGCAACATGGCCGCCCCCGGCAGCCGCAGTCTCCGAAGCGCCCGAGCCACCGGGGTCGACGGGGCGGACCCGAGCCCCCAGGAGCGCCTGTCTGAGCTCCATCACCAACTCGCCCGCCTCGTTCGACGCCGCACCATCGACACCGAGACCGACCGGCGCGCCGGCGTCGAGCAGGCGCCGTACGGGCGCGATACCGGCACCGAGGCGGGCGTTCGAGCTCGGGCAATGCGCCACACCGGTGCGTGTCTCGGCGAACCGCCGGATGGCCTCGTCCCCGAGCCAGACGCAGTGCGCCATCCATACATCCGGGCCGAGCCAGCCCAAGTCCTCCATGTACTCGACGGGGCCGCGGCCGAACAGCTCCCGGCAGTACTCCTCCTCCTCGACCGTTTCGGCGAGGTGCGTGTGGAGCCGGACACCTCGATCACGGGCGAGCTCGGCAGCTGCCCGCATCAGGGCACCGCTAGCGGAGAAGGGCGAGCAGGGGGCCACCGCGACGCGCACCCGGGCGCCGGGGGACGGATCGTGGAAGCGGTCGATCGCGTCCGCCGTCGCGGCCAGCGCGGTGTCGAGATCCTCGATGACGGTGTCCGGCGGCAGCCCACCGGCGGACTGGCCGAGGTCCATGGAGCCGCGGGTCGGGTGGAAGCGCAGGCCGATCTCCGCGGCGGCGGCGACGGTCGCGCCGAGGAGATCCCCCGCCCCCCGCGGGAAGACGTAGTGATGGTCGGTGCTCAGTGTGCAGCCGGAGAGGGCGAGCGAGGCCAGCCCGGCTCGGGCGGCCGCGCCGACGATGTCCTCATCGATATCGGCCCAGATCGGGTACAGCGTCCTGAGCCAGTCGAACAAGATCGCCTCTTGGGCGAGCCCGCGGGTAGCGCATTGGTACAGATGGTGGTGGGTGTTCACCAGACCTGGTGTGGCGAGGCAGCCGTGGCCGTCGACGTATCGAGCGGTCGCCGAGTCCCGTGGCGCGGGGCCGTCATCGACCGACACGATCCGGTCTCCGTCGATCACGATGTGCCCGCGCTCGTACTCGGTGCCTTCCGCGTCGACGACGGCGATCGCGCATCCGTCGATGACCAGAGTCTCGCCGTCGGTCATGGCGGCGTCCCAATCCCGGACCCGCGCATAGCGGCCAAGCGGACCGCCGCGAGGATCTGCTCATAGCCGGTGCAGCGGCACAGGTTGCCGGCCAGAGCCTCCCTGATCTGCGGATCGCTCGGAGCGGGGATGCGCCGGAGCAGATCGTGGACGGCGACCACCAGGCCGGGCGTGCAGAACCCGCACTGCACCGCTCCGGCGTCGAGGAACGCCTGCTGGACAGGATCGAGCCCGTCGATCTCAGTGCCACCTGGCATGGTGTCCGCGGTCCGGACCCCGGACCTACCGGCCAGACCCTCGACCGTGGCCACTGAGCGTCCCTCGGCTTGACCGGCAGCCACCAGACAGGCGCAGACCGGCACCCCGTCGAGGTAGACGGTGCACGACCCGCACTCGCCCTGTTCGCACGCATTCTTCGAACCGGGAAGTCCCATCCGTTCCCGCAGGACATACAGGAGGCTCTCGCCGGGCCAGATGTCGTCCGTTTCCCGCTGCTCGCCGTTCACTGTGCACGTCAGCCGCATGATGACTCCAGAGCAGCGTCGAGGCACGGCCGCGAGAGTCCCGTTACGCGGATCATCCGAAGCCCCTCCGATAGTCGTCCCATGCCCAAAACAAGGTCCGCTTGGCGAGCACCGCCAGGGCATGCCTTCGGTAGGCAGCGCTGCCGCGCACGTCGTCGATCGGTGAGGCGGCCGTGGCGACCAGCTCGCCAAAGCGCTCGGCAACGGCCGCGGGCAGCGGGGCGCGCGACGCCCACAGCCTGGTGTCGCGGAGCTCGGCGCCGGCGAACGACGCGGCCTCGCGGGCGAACAACGGCGTTGGCGCGGCCGAGCCAAGTGCAGCGCCGACCGTGCCGTGTTCTGGATGCAAAGCGAGGCCGAAGGAGGCGACCGCGATAACCATCGCGTTCCTCGTGCCGATCTTCGCAAACTGCTGCGGGCCGCCGGCGGGGGGCACCAGGAACGCCGCGATCAGTTCGTCCGGTGCGAGCGCATGGCGCTTCGGCCCGATGAAGAAGTCGGCGATCGGCATGCGGCGGCTGCCGCGTACGGACCCAACCTCCACCAGCGCATCCGTCGCCAGCAGTGGTGGATGCGCGTCGCCGGCGGGGGAGGCCGACCCCAGGTTCCCGCCCACTGTCCCGCGGTTGCGGATCTGCGGGGAGCCGACCGTCCGCGACGCCATCGCAAGCCCGGGCAGGCGATCAGCGAGTTCGTGGATGATCCTGGTGTACGTCACCCCGGCCCCGATGCGCAGCAGCCCGTCTTCGACGGCCCAGTCGGCCAGTTCGGCGACCCGGGTGAGGTCCAGCAGTGCGGACGGCCGCTGCCGGTCGAAGTTGAGATCGACCATGACGTCCGTGCCGCCGATGATCGGCAGTGCGG
>DATBRJ010000133.1:0-9989 GCA_036560395.1 Actinomycetes bacterium
CGTGCCGTCCACAGCCGGCCTCGGGTGTAGGGAGCGAGCAGGCGCACCGAGCCTCCGCCGCGAAGCCCGTACACCTGTCCAGCGACGCCAGCCAGGAACGGTACGGTCGCCCCACCCGCTCGCCGCCGCAGCTCGACCACCCACGTCCGGTCCGGCAGCTCCGTCGAGACATGCACAACGATCTCGCCGTTAGCCGGCTGTGCAGTGTCTGCGGACCGCTCGCCCGCTGTTGGCTCGTGGCGGGTGGCTGCCTCGTGGGGGATGCGCTTGGCGTCAACTGGAACGTGCTGGCTGTGCAGCCGCATAGCCGCTCTTGAGGTTGTCCCGATGGCAGCCGGCAGCGTCGCCGACGTGTTGACGACGAGGATGTCGCCTGGCGAAAGGACAGACGGCAGGTCGTGGAACCGCTGGTCGCTGACTTCGCGGGACGCCCGCCCGCCGACGAGCATCCGGACGCCGTCCCGCGGCAGGCCCCGCGCCTCGGGCGGTTCGTGCGCTTCGAGCGCGGGCGGGACCGTGAACTCCAGTGCGGTTGTGCCCACGCTCACCGGGCGCTCCCGTCCGCCGGGCTGGCTGGCATTGTCGCCCGCTGCCCGGCTGAGGGTGCCTCGCTCCAGATGAGCACCTGGATGCCGTGCGGATCAGTAAGCCGGAAGGCGTAGTACCCGCGCGGATGGACCCTCGGTGGTCCGGCCGCGAGCGCCCCAGTAGATGCGGACGCGCCGGAGGTCGCTGAAGATGCTGAAGGTGCGGACGGGTCTGAGGTCGACGAGCGGCCGGCGGCCACGGTGGCCGGCGCGACAAGTCGCTGATACTCGGCGTCGACGTTCGCCCACGTGGGCAGTTCGAGCGCGATGGTCAGCGCGGCCGGTATGCCCGTTCGCCCGTCGGCATTGCAGACGAACTCGAGCAGCGACCCAGGCGCGGCCTCCAGCACAACCGCGTTCTCCGCGTCGTCGTTCCACTCCTCGACCCGGCGCAGCACAAGCCTGCGCTCCCAGAAGTCGACGGCTGCCTCCAGATGGGGCACTTCGAAGGGGATCCACAGCGAGAGCGGCGTCATCGGGCGGCCTCGATCTGGGCGGCCTCGATCCGGGCGGCCTCGATCCGGGCAGGCTCGGGCGGGGCACCATTCGGGGCAGGCCTGGTCGCTGTCTCCTCCACGCCCACCGTGCCCACCGGAAACTCTGCGGCCCGGTAACGCCCGCTCGGCGGCTGCTCCCAGATCAGCCGCAGGAGCGACGGGACCACCGCCGACGGCTCCGGCCGGTCGGAGATGTCCTCGCCAGGGAACGCGTCCTGATGCATGCGGGTCCGCATGTCGCCGGGATCGACCCACCAGACCCGCAGGCTCGGCTCCTCGGCTGCCAGCACCCGACTGAGCTGCTCGAACGCGGCCTTCGCCGCGCCATAGCCGCCCCACCCCTCGTACGCCTCTACCCCGGCGTCTGAGGTGATGTTGAGCACTGACGCGTGCCCGGTGCGCAGCAGCGGGAGGGCATCTTGTACGAGCGCGAGCTGGGCGATCACGTTGACCTCCAAGATGTGCCGCAGCTCGTCCAGCGGCAGGTCCGCGAGCCGGGGGAGTGGGCTCGGTCCGAGTGTCCCGGCGTTGTTCACGATCAGGTCCGGGCCGCCGAGCCGGCGGGCCGCATCAACGAGATCGGCTCGGTGGGAGATGTCGGTGATGTCGCCCGGGATCGCCACCACCTCGGGGCTTGCGCTCAGTTCGGCGGCGACCCGGTTGAGGTCGGCGGCGCCGCGCGCGTCTATTACGAGTCGCCAACCGGCGTCGGCCAGGCCGCGGGCGAGTGCTTCGCCCAGCCCTCGCGAGGCTCCGGTGATGAGGGCTGCTGACATTGGTGCCTCCGTTGGCTGTGCTGCGTTGGCGGGTTGGCGGTTCGCCGCCCGGCGCCGTCGGTCAGTCGGCCCCATACCGTGCGGCGGGAGGAGATCCAGCCGCGACCGACGGCGCGGGCGTACCGTCGACGCTAGGGAGCCCGAGCGTCGGCAGCCTCGGGCGGCGGTCCTGATCGCGCCCGTCCAATGGACCTACGACCACAGCTGACGCGGCCGCAGCGTCGACGCCCCTCTCTCGCATGAGGGGCACCTTCACCCCCATAGGTCGGGTTCAAGGTGCCCCTCATGCCGCCGTGGTTCGGGGCAAGGATCCCCTCATATCGCCTTGGCCGAGGCCCGAGTGCCCTCCATCGGGGGACCAGACGACGCCTCGCGGGTCCCCATCGGACGCCGGCCTAGGCCTGCGGCCGGACGCGGCTGGTCGGACAGATGGGTACGGTCGAGGTGTGACCGACCGCACCGGCGCCGGCGTACAACCCAGAGCGGCAGCCCGGCAGCCCAACGCCGAGGCTGGATCTCACACCGCCGCGACGCCAGCCGCGCAGCAGGCCGCTGATGAGCTCGACTCCTTGTGCGCGGGGCACGCGCGCGCAGAGCTCCAAGCCGTCTCTTCCGCTGTCCTCGCGGTCACCAAGCACCTGTCCGTGCGCGAGGTGTTGCAGACGATCGTGACGGCCGCCCGCTCGCTGTTGCAGGCCGATTACGCGGCGCTTGGTGTACCCGACTCGATCGGATCCTTCGCCGAGTTCGTGGTCGACGGGATCAGCGACGAGCAGTGGGCCGCGATCGGGCCGTTGCCGCGCCAGCACGGCTTGCTCGGGATCATGCTGCAGGAAGCGAGACCGCAGCGGCTTCCCGACATCACCGAGGATCCACGATTCGTCGGAGACTGGCCGCCCGCGCATCCCGAGCTCAAGGACTTCCTCGGCATGCCGGTCATGGACGGCGAGGACATCCTCGGTGCGATCTATCTGGCCAATAAACGCGGCGGGGCGGGCTTCACCGATGCCGATGAGCGGATGCTGTCCGTTCTTGCCGCTCACGCCGCGATCGCGTTGACCAACGCGCGATTGTACGAGCAGAGCCGCGAGCTGACCATCGTCCAGGAGCGGCAGCGAATCGCGCGCGAGCTGCACGATGCGGTCGCCCAGAAGCTGTTCAGCCTGCGGCTGACCGCGGATGCTGCTGCGACGTTGGCCGAGCTCGATCCGGCCAAGGCAGCAGCCCAACTCGCGACCGTTCGGCGGCTTGCCGCGGAGGCGGTCGACGAGCTGCGGCAGGTCGTGATCGAGCTGATGCCGGCCGACCTGGCCGGCGACGGTCTGCCGGCGGTGCTGGGCAAACAGGTCGACGTGCTCAATCGGGTCGGCGGCACGACGGTGACCCTCGTTGTCGAAGGATGGCGGCGGTTGCCGATCGACCGGGAGGAGGCGGTGCTGCGGGTTGCGCAGGAAGCGCTGCACAACGCCATGCGGCATGCGGAAGCCTCGTCGATCACCGTACGGCTCGCGGCAGCCGACAGCCGCGCGGAGCTCGTCGTCGAGGACAACGGCGTTGGGTTCGACGTGTCGGCCGCCACCCGAGGCGCGCACCGGCTCGGTCTGGCGTCAATGCGAGAGCGGGCGCGAACCGCAGGCGGCCGACTCTCGGTCAGGTCACGTCCCCGCAGCGGCACGACCGTGACACTGGAGGTTCCGCTGCGATGACCGTTTCGCGCATCGGCGGCCGACGCGTCCTGCTATCCGCCACCGGTGCCTACACGTGCTCTTGCGTAGTGTCGCGAGGTCGGTGGCTTTCTGATGGCTGACCGGATCCGGGTTCTGATTGCCGACGACCACCAGGTCGTACGCCAAGGTCTGCGCAGCTTCCTCGACGTACAGGACGGTATCGAGGTCGTCGGCGAGGCTGCGGACGGCGAGGAGTGCGTCGCCCTCGCCGAGTCACTCGCGCCGGACGTGATCCTGCTGGATCTCAAGATGCCGGGTGTCGACGGTGCTGAGGCATTGCGGATGCTGCGCGACCGTAGATCCAAAGCGAAGGTCCTCGTGGTCACCTCGTTCACCGATCTCGATGCGGTCGTGCCTGCGGTACGGTCGGGCGCGGCCGGCTATGTGTACAAGGACGTCGATCCTGCGGCCCTGGCGTCGGCGATCCGATCGGTGCACGCGGGACACGTTCTGCTTCCTCAGGACGCCGCGGCTGCCCTCGTTGCTGGAGATGTTCCCGGCAGCGATGCCGTGGCTCGGCTGACCGAACGAGAGCGTGAGGTGCTCGCCGAGATCGCCCGCGGCCGATCCAATCGCGAGATTGCCCGCGCCCTCGTCCTCTCGGAGAAGACCGTGAAGACCCATGTCAGCGCGATCCTGATGAAGCTCGATCTGCAGGACCGTACGCAAGCCGCCCTCTACGCAGTACGCCACAACCTCGATGCCAGCTGATCGTCGCCGCGAGGTCACGCAATTTCGGACTGCCGCAGCACCGTCGTCTGTCGGGCACCTCGTGTGTCGGGCACCTCGTCTGTCGAGCACTCTGTCTGAAGGGCACCTTCAGACAGATCCCGGAAGGCATGAAGGGCAGCTTCACCCGAACCTATGGGGTGAGGGTGCCCCTCATGCGGGAGCCCGCCAATTTATTCAGCCGACGTTCAGGCGGATGGCCATACCGTCGAGGTCGGACGGTGAGGCGGGTAGGCGCAGAGGCCTCGAGCCGAGTGGAGCAGACTCGGGCAGAGGGAGCGTCTCGTCCCGATTATCGAAGTCCCTGCGGGGACAGGGTCCGGTCGGACGGAGTCCGGCTGGCCGAAGCGGCGGGAGAGTGAGCATGGCCGAGACGAGCTTGGAGGCGCGGCGGCTGACCAAGACGTTCGGTACCCGTACCGCCGTCGACGGTGTGACCTTCACCGCCGAGCCCAGGGAGATCGTCGGGTTGCTCGGTCCGAACGGGGCTGGCAAAACGACGACAATCCGGCTCCTGACCACAGTGCTCACGCCCACCAGCGGCGAGTTCTCCGTGGCCGGCGTGCCTTCCAGCCGGCCGAACGAGATCCGCCGGCGAGTGGGCGTGCTGCCCGAGAGCGCCGGCTATCCGGCTCACCAGACCGGCAGAGAGCATTTGACCTACTTCGCCCGGCTATTCGGGATGAGCCGGTCGGAGTCGAGCCGAGTAGCCACCCGCTTGCTCGAGCAGATGGGTCTGCAGGATCGAGCCTCGTCTCCGCTCTCGACGTACAGCCGGGGCATGAGGCAGAGGCTGGGGATTGCCCGGGCCATGGTGAACGATCCGGATGTGGTGTTCCTCGACGAGCCGACTCTCGGCCTCGACCCTGCCGGGCAACGCCAGGTGCTCCGCAATGTGCGTGACATCGCTGCCGATCGCGGCGCCACCGTCATTCTCAGCACTCACACGCTCACGGAGGTGGAGGAGGTCTGCAACAGGGTCTTGATCCTCGGCGAGGGTCGTGTCCTCGTTTCCGGTACCGTCGCAGAGATCACAAGTGCGGTCGCCGCGCCACGGTTCGCAACCCTGCGGGTGCCTGGCAGTGAGGTCGGCGCGGCGCGGCAAGTCCTCGCGGGTCTGCAGGGTCTGACCATCGCTGCGTCAGGCGAGCGTCCGGACGTCTTGCGGATCAGTCGATCGGGGCGGGATGGAATGAACCCGGTGCTGCGGGCCTTGCTGGCGGCGGACGTAACGGTCCTGTCTTTCGAGGTCGAAGGCACCCGCCTCCATGACGCCTATCTGGCCTTGACCGGCGACGCCACGGTGGAGGAGCCATCGGAATGACCACGCTCGTGAACGGTGAGATCGATAAAACCGCGACGGGGCGGCCACAGAGTCGTGGTCAGGGGGACTGGGCGGCTGTGGCTGGGCAGGAGTCGCGCGATCTCTGGCTAAGTGGGCGCGGACCACTGCTGCTTTTCGCCTTCAGTGTCCTGCTCAGCGTTTTCACCTACCTCGCCGCGACCAATCGGGCGATCAACTTCCTCGAGCAGCGAGAGGCGGTCGACCAGACGCTGCAGATCGCGGTGGCGGTCGGTGTCCTTGTCACCCTCCTCGTCAGTGCCGACGCGATCAGCGGGGAGCGCGAGCGGGGGACCCTGGAGGGCCTGCTGCTTACCCCGGTCTCCCGCCGCGCGATCGTGCTCGGAAAGCTGATCGCCGCGCTGACCCTCTGGTTCGCAACGTTTGTGGTGAGCATTCCCTACATCTGGGTGCTTGGTCGCGGGGTGTCGATCGTCAGGTCCGCCCTCCTCCTCGGCTTGGGAGTCGGCACCCTCCTGGCCGTCGGTCTCGCTGCACTCGGGCTGCTCATTAGCGCCCTGTCCGGCTCGAACAAGGTGAGTCTTGCGATCAGCTTTTTCCTCCTCCTTGCTGTCTTCGCACCCTCGCAACTGCCGGGCGGCTTGCCCAAGGGATGGTTCGGTGACGTTCTTGGAAAGATCAATCCGGTGGGGTCGGGATTGCACTACTCGACCGCCGTGCTCGTCAACGGCCACGGCTGGACCCGGGACCTCGAATACCTGATCTCGCCGCTGGTCCTCGCTGTGCTAGCCGGCGGGGGACTGCTGATCCTCAGCGAGCGGATCGTTCGCCTGAACCCTGGGGGCGAGCGATGAGGACGCGCCTCGGTCTCGCGTTCGGTGCCATCGCGGCTCTGGCAGTCATTGCCGCAGCGCCCGCGGCGGCCCAAACGACCAACGGCATCCAGGTAACGGTCGACCAGCCCCGGATAACGGCCGTCATCGGGGACCGGATCACCATCCGTGCACACGTGACCAACTCGGGCAGTACGGCATCCGACCCCCTCATCGCCCACCTGAATGTCGCTAGCTTGACCGGGACCTATGTCGACCTCGAGGACTGGACAGCCGCGCCCACCCAGCATGTAAATCCGTTGGACGCGCACGCCACGACTGCACTGTCCTGGGATATCCAGGCCGTCAACGCCGGCCGTTTCGACGTTTACGTCGTCATGCTCCCCAACGGACCGACGTCATCGGGCATCGGTCCCGCAGTGGCCAGTTCACCGGTCGAGGTCACGGTGGCGGGGAAACGGACCCTCAACGCGGGTGGCTCTCTCCCCGTCGTGATCGCTGTGCCGCTGCTCCTCGGCGGCGCGGCGTTGGGCGCCCGGTTGCGGCTGCGGCGCCGCTAGCGGCAGTGCGATGCGTTGCGCCGGTCGAGGAGAAATCACTGGTCCCCCGACCATCGAGCCGGTCGACGTCCTTGCCGACAAGCTGGCCGGTTGAGCTGCGCCCTGAGTGGTTCCATTACCTGTCGAGCTATCTTGGGCCCGATGGACGAGAACAGGGCACGGCGGGTGGTGGACGCGCTGCGCGAGCGCGGCGTCCCCGCGCATTTGGCGAGAGGCGGGGCTGCTCGGCACGGCGTGCGGGTCACGCTGTCCGACGGGCGCGAGGCGCTCTGGGACACCGATGGGACCGCCGGCCTCGAGGCGCAGGTGATGCGGGACGGGATGCTTGTCGGCTATGTCCCGGTGATCGATGGTTCCGAGGATTTCGACGAACAGCAGGTCGTGGATGCGATCGCGCGGACGGACTATGACCAGCCGATCGCGCGGCAGCGAACCGTCGCCCCGCCGCCGAAGCCCGCACTACCTCGGGAGGGCGGCCTCTTCCGGCGTTTTCTCGACGGCTTCCGCTACCGCTGACCGCCCCCGCATGAAGGGCACCTTCACCCGTACCTACCGACTGAAGGTGCCCCTCATCCCCATGGGGTTCGAGCAGGGCACACCTTCATTGCGGCGTCACTCTTCAGGGTGATCGCCGGTCTTTCCGTCGACCAGCTCGCGCAGGATGTCCATGTGCCCGGCATGCCGAGCAGTCTCCTCGATCATGTGGATGAGCACCCAGCGCAGCGAGACCGGGTCACCGAACCATGCGGTGCCCAAGTGCTCGACGTCGAGCTCATTGATGACCTGATCGGCCGCAGTGCGTGCGCGACGGTAGTAGTCGATGATGTCGGCGGTGGTCTCGTCCGGCGCGGCGCGCATGTCGGCATCAGGGTCAGCTTCATCGAACGGAATCGCCTCGCTCTTGCGACCGAACGTCTCGCAGAACCAGCCGTACTCGACGCTCGCGAGATGCTTCACCAAGCCCAATAGGCTGGTTCCCGTCGGGGTCATAGGCCGGCGCAGCTGTTCGTCGTCGAGCCCTTCGAGCTTCCACAACACCACGTCGCGGTGCCGGTCGAGGCTGACGTACAGGCTGTCCTTCTCACTGCCGGTGAACGGCACTCGTCTCATGTGCGGACCGTAGCAGTCGAGTCTGACAGCCCCGATAGTCTCGGTGGTACGGCTGTGCTGGCGGCTCAAGAGCCCTCTGGGCCGTCGACATTCACCGTCGGCGCGCCGCTGCCGGCGCGCGCGATGACCGCGATGGCGAGCTCACCCGTCGGGTTGGACTCGCGGTGAATCGTTTGGGCGGGAACATGCACGAACTGCCCAGGGCCGGCGTCAACCGTGGCCTGGCCGCCCGGCCCGAAATCCAATCGCAGCACCCCGGAGATCACGTACAGGCTGGTCTCGTGCTCGCCATGATGGTGCCAGCCCGAGGTGGCTCCGGGTTCGGTGTGCACCATGCCCGACCACAATCCGGGGACATCGATCGCCTGTCGCCGCCGCATCCCTGGGGTGGGGTCGGCGTCAACCAACGCGTCCGGCGGGACCACTCGAATCGGTTCGGACATGCTGCATCCCAGGCGTCTCGTTACCGCGATCGCTCCGCATGGGTCCCCACCCATGCTGCGGCTTTGTCCTGGAACGATATCGGCCCGGCGCCGGATCGTCAGTCCTCATCGCCCCGGCCCGGGGTCGCCTGGTTGGTCGGATCGCCGCTGAGCCACGCGCGAAGGGAGACCTGCTTGCGCTTGGCGAACTTTGTCGGTGGCTGGTGGCATGGTTCTCGGTGTGACACAGGTGATCGCGCGAATATCGCACCAGATCTCGGAGAGGCCGCCGATCCAGCTGGCGGCTGGCGACGAGGTAGAGGTCGGTGACCGGGACACCGAGTGGCCTGAGTTCGTGTTCGTGACCGCTGAGCGTGGCGCGGGCTGGGTACCGGCGCGGCACCTCTCTCGCTCATCGGGCCGAGCGGTCGTTCAGATCCCCTACGACACGACCGAGCTGCCCACGGAGGTCGGCGATGTGCTGCAGGTCGTCGCCGAAGATGTTCCAGGCGGCTGGCTATGGTGCCGGTCTGCCAGCGGCCGTGAGGGCTGGATCCCGGTCAAGACCGTCGAGGACGTGAGGTGAACGGATCGTAGGTCGCTCCACCAGTGAAGGGACGTCGACCATTTAGCGGTAGCTGCATTCGTCGTGGGTCGTTCGGAACCAGACGAGGATGAGCTTGACTCTGGCGGACGGTGGGACTTCGTGGTCGGTGCCTACTGAGAAGACCTCGGCTCGATACTCAACCTCGGCGACGTCGTCGTTTTCAAAGGCATGTCCGCGACGCAAGCCGAATACCAGTCCACCGGAGCGCGGGGACTATGTCCGAACACGACCGACATACCCGACACAGCCGAAAGGAATGACTGGTTCGGTCGCGGAATCTAAGCTCCCGGACGTGTCATACCTGAGACCAGGTCCGTGCAAGATTCCCCGGATTGGCGGTGGCGATCAACTGGAGCGCCGTTCGGCCCGTTGCTCGGGCTCGCCCAGCCGCGCCACCGCCATCCGAGACTCGGGGATCAGCCGAGTGCTTTCGCCTTGGCTTGCTGGAACTCCGCCTCGCTGAGAACGCCCTTGTCACGGAGTTCTGCGAGCTGGGCGATTTGCTCAGCGGGGCTTTTTTCCTCTGCTGCCACGCTCTGTACGTAGCTGCGAACCGCCGCTTCCTGCTCTGATGCGTCCTGCGCCGCGTGCTCTTGCATCTTGCCGCCCCGCGCGATGAGGTAAATGAAAACCCCGAGGTAAGGCAGCACGATGACGAAGATCGTCCAGAGGGCTTTGCCCCATCCGGACAAGTCGCGGCTGCGGAAGATATCGCCAAAGACGATGATCAGCAGCCACAGCCAGAGGAAGAAGAGAAAGAACCAGAGGATGGACCAGAACACCTGCCCGGTCCCGAACTGACTATCAGCGAGCATGCGGTTCCCTCCATGCCACTTAT
>DATBRJ010000134.1:0-4657 GCA_036560395.1 Actinomycetes bacterium
TCGTCGATCTCGCCGCTGGGCAGCAAGCGGGCGGCCTTGAGATCGAGCAGAGTGGCGGCGACAAGGAGAAACTCGCTGACCTGGCCCAGATCCCACTCTGGTCCATGTCCTCTGATGTAGGCGATGAACTCGTCGGTGACCCTGGAGAGCGCGACTTCGGTGATGTCGAGCTTGTGTTTGGCGATCAAGCCGAGCAGCAGGTCGAAGGGACCCTCGAACACGTCGAGATGCACCTCGAACCCGGCGGGTGATGTGCCAACGCCCGCCGTCTCGTCTGTCTGCATCTCGTGTCGGGCCACGCCACGAACTTAGCGCCTGAGCAGCCACGACATCACCTGCGCCACGCATGCCGCGGACGCGGAAGCACAGGACGACTACCGATGCTCCGACGCCATCGTCGGCCGCCGCATGGACAACACCTGAACGATCCCCTCGGCCTCGTCGAGGGACCTCCTACGGCGGGGGCCAGCGCGCACCCGGGACCTACCGGAGAACTGACCGCCTAGGTCACCAGTCAGGACCTAAGCCTCACCGGCGGCGCTGGAGGCGGCGTACGACGAGGCTGTCCTCGCCGTTTGCTTGGAGGTCCGCCAGCAACTCCGCGATGGCCTCCCGGACGATGCGTCCCCGGTCGACCGCGATGCCATGCTCGGCGCGCAAGATCAGCCGCGCGTGCTCGAGGCTGAGCAGCTCGTTGGATGACACATAGACGGTGATCTTCTCGTCGTGACGAGTCCGCCCGGTGCCGCCAGGCCGCCCTCCAGGCTTGGCATGCATCGGGCGCGGAACGGCCGCGGCAGGCGCGTCCTGTGGTGCTTCCGGCGGCATGCTGGGCACCGCTCGCAGCCGCTCACTAACCCGCTCGGCGATCCTGGCTGCAGGCGGCAGCGGCGCCACCGGCTGAGCCGGTGGCGCTACTCGGACCGGGGCGACCGCAGCGCCGGTCGTACGAAAAAGCTCGTCCGCACCGGGCAGGCTCACTCGACGTGGCACCTGGCTAGCACCTCCTTGGCCAGCTGGCGGTAGCCGACAGCTCCGGTCGATGAAGGTGCGTAGGTGGTGATCGGCTCCCCGGCGACCGTGGTCTCTGGAAAGCGGACAGTCCGGCTGATGACGGTGTGGAAGACGCCGTCGCCGAAGGCCTCGACAACTCGTTCGAGCACCTCGCGGCCGTGCACTGTCCTGGAGTCGTACATGGTCGCGAGGATTCCCTCAAGGTAGAGATGGGAGTTAAGGCGCTCTCGCACTTTGGCCATGATGTCGGTGAGCAGCGCCAGGCCACGCAGTGCGAAGAACTCGCATTCCAGTGGCACGATGACGCTGTGTGCGGCCGTGAGCGCGTTCACGGTGAGAAGTCCTAGCGACGGTTGGCAGTCGATGATGACGATGTCGTACTCGTCAAGCAGCGGTCCGAGCACCCGCACCAGTGTCTGCTCGCGGGCGACCTCGTTGACCAGCTGGATCTCGGCCGCAGACAAGTCGATGTTGCTCGGCATGAGATCCATGCCGGACACGCTCGTCTTCTGCAGCACGTCATCGACGGTGACGTCGCGCTGCATGAGCAGGTTGTAAACGGTCAGGTCAAGCTCGTGGGCGTTGACCCCGAGACCCACCGACAGGGCGCCCTGCGGATCGAAGTCGACGAGCAGGACCCGGCGCCCGTACTCGGCGATCGACGCCCCAAGGTTGATCGTCGATGTTGTCTTGCCGACTCCGCCCTTCTGGTTGCACATGGCGATGACCTTGGCTGGGCCGTGCCGGCTCAGCTGGGGCGGCTCGGGGAACCTCGGCATGGGCCGGCCGGTCGGCCCGATATATCCACGGCCGTCCCCGGACTCCACCAGCCCCAGCGCGACGACCGACTCATCGTCGAGGGATGGTACGTCCTGGACCGTGGGGCGCGTCTTTGTTGCGGTCGATCTGGCCACCTGTCGTCAGACCTCCCTGCCCGCCGATCCAGAGCGCCCGATCATTGGAGTTGATGGGCTCAGCCTGCTCTTGCGGGGAGACTACGGACCGGGCTGATGTCCGATCAAGATCATCGATCGGCGTGGCGGCGGACGAGTTCTCGCTGGTGTGATGGCGTCGGGAGGAACCGAGGCGGTCCCCCCGCGCGTCTTGATAGCCGGACGGGATGCCTCGCGCCTGCCGGGTAGCCGCAGGTTCGCAGTTACTGTGAGGCAGGGTGTTCGAATAATGGTTGGGTGCGGCGGTTGGAGTGAGGCTCGATGAGGTCGCGGGGTCGGCTGCGGAGTCCTGACATCCGCCGGTCGTCGGCTGCTTGGCGCGTCGCCGGCGCCGTCGTCGCGGCTGCGACGCTGTTGGCTGGATGCTCGGGCGGCGGCAGCGACAGCAAGACCACCGCCCCGCCCGCGCACATCGCAGTGACCCCGAAGGATGGCGCAATGAGGGTGAAGCCTGCCCAGCCTGTGAAGGTTCGCGTCGAGGGCGGCCGACTCACGAGGGTGACGGTTACCGACACCGGTGGCAACAAAGTGCCGGGCAAGCTCTCCACCGACAACACGACATGGACCTCACGCGGTGTCCTCGACTTCAACTCGGGCTATACCGTAACGGCCTCCGCGGCCAACGCCGACGGCGCGCCGACGACCAGCAGGACAACCTTCACGACGGTCAAGCCCAAGAGTGAGCTGCACACGGCTGTCGTGCCGCTCAGCGGCGAGACTGTCGGCATCGGCCTCCCGATCCAAGTGCATTTCAGTGCGCCGGTGGAGGACCGCGCCGCGGTCGAGCGCAACCTCGTCGTGGAGTCCGACCCGGCGGTTGTCGGTGCATGGCACTGGATCGACAGCGAAACGGTGCGCTATCGGCCCAAGGAGTACTGGCCGGCCGGCACGAAGGTCACTCTTCATGTGCGGCTCCAGGGCGTCGATGCGGGCAACGGCGTCTATGGCGACGAGGAGCGGGATATTCCGTTCACCATCGGCCGGGCGGTAAGGAGTGTGGTGGACGCGAAGGCGCTGCGGATGAAGGTCTACGTCGACGGTGCGCTCGCCCGAACCGTGCCTGTTACGACCGGGAAGAAGGGCTTCGAAACCCGCAATGGCATCAAGGTGGTACTGGAGAAGTACAAGCTCAAGATCATGGACGCAAGAACCGTCGGTATCTCCCCTGACGACCCGGACTACTACCGCCTGCCTGTTCATTGGGCGATTCGAGTCACCTGGAGCGGCGAGTTCGTGCATGGCGCCGAATGGTCCACTGCAGCGCAGGGACGGGAGCGGGTCAGTCACGGCTGCGTCGGGATGAGCCTGTCCAACGCCAAGTGGCTCTTCGGACTGACGAAGCGCGGCGACATCATTCAGGTGGTCCACTCGCCAACCAGCAAGACGATGGAGCTCGACAACGGCTTCGGCGACTGGAACCTCTCCTGGTCCGAGTGGACCGCTGGCAGCGCGCTGTGAGTGATCGTGGCCCACAGCGAGCTCAGCCGAGGGCTCGCGGATGGGCGGCGGCGTAGACCTCGCGTAGATGATCCACGGTGATCAGCGTGTAGATCTGGGTCGTCGATACCGACGCATGGCCGAGGAGTTCCTGGACGACGCGCACGTCCGCGCCGCCGTCGAGCAGGTGAGTAGCGAACGAGTGGCGCAAGGTGTGGGGCGACACGCGCTCCGGCGGCAGTCCTGCCCGGTCGGCCGCTGCCTTGAGAATGCCCCACGCTCCTTGTCTGGTGAGCCGCCCACCGCGGAGGTTGAGGAACAATGCGGGACCGCCGCGGCCGCGGCGGGCGAGCTCCGATCGGGTCCGGACGAGATAGGCGGACACGGCATCGCGGGCGTAGGAGCCGATCGGGGCGATCCGCTCCTTGCTCCCCTTGCCACGCAGCCGGACCAGCCCTGAGGTCATGTCGAGGTCGTCAACGTCGAGCCCGACCGCCTCCGAAATACGTGCTCCCGCGCCGTACAAGAACTCCAGCAACGCGCGATCACGCAGTGAGCCCGGCGGATCGCTCGCGCCCGCCGCCTGAAGAATCGCTTCCACCTCGGCGACCGGGATTGCCTTGGGCAGGCGCCGCGGTAGAGCCGGAGGAGTCACGTCACGGGCGGGATCGGCCTCGGTCAGCCGTTCGCGCTGCGCGAACCGGTGTAGCCCGCGAACTGCTGCCATGGTCCGAGCGGCGGAGCTCTTCGACAGCCCGTGCGGGTGCCGCAGGTCGACCAGGAAGGCCGCGACATCGGCTTCCCTGACCGCGGCGAGGTCCACGAGCTGGCGCTCGCCGAGGTAGGCCGCGTAGCGGCGTAGGTCCCGTTGGTACGCCGCCAGTGTGTTGGCGGCCAGCCCGCGCTCGACAGTCAGGTGGTCGAGATAGCCGCGCATGACCACGTCCACACTGGGGCTCACGTCACCAGTCTCGGCATGATGTCCGCTCTTCGACAGCGCGGCGCGCCGCTCGGCAATCTGATGACAAGCAGCGTTCGGCCCGGTCCTGCTGCAGGGCCGGGCCGAACGCGTCACCAGGTCAGAGTCCCTGGGCGGCCACGATCAGCTTGCGCACCTCATCGAGCCGGTCGTGCGTGGACACGCCGGCTGGGAGCGCGGCGGTCGTTGGTGCGGGATCAGGCGGCGGTACCGGGTCGCACTGGACATCCGACCGGTCGCCAGGCAGCCGGGCCGGGAGCGCGCCGGTCAGCAG
>DATBRJ010000135.1:0-12564 GCA_036560395.1 Actinomycetes bacterium
GTGCAGGCGGACCGGTGGGAGGCCGGCGGCACGGACCAGCCGCCCGAACGCCTTGAGGAACCGGCCCGGGTGCAGTGGCTCGCCGTTCTCCTGGCAGAACACCAGCCCCTGGTCGGCGTAGCCGGCGCCCCACGCTAGCCGCTCGGCGAGCTGCCGCGTGCGGTGGCCGCGCAGCGCGGCGACGGTCGCCGGGTCGAGGTCGACCGCCCGGGTGGATCGCTCGGTCTTGGTGCCGGCCAGCAGCCTGGGCTGGCCGTCGACCAGGACCAGCTTGCCGGTGACCGCCAGGGTGGCGGCGTCCAGGTCGACGTCTGCCCAACGCAGCCCCAGCACCTCGCTGCGGCGCGCGCCGGTGGTGGCGAGCACCAGAAACGCGGCGTACAAGCGGTCGTCGCGCACGTGGTCCAGGAAGGCCCCGGTCTGCTGCGGCGTCCACACGCTGGCAGGCCGCCTGGCGACCTTCGGGAGTCGCTTGTGGATGCCGTCGGCGGGGTTGCGGGCCAGCCAGTTCGCCTCAACCGCGTCAGCCAGCAGCTTGTGGACGAATGTGTGGATGCCGCGGACGGTCTTGGCGGCCAGCGGCCGGCCGGTGCGGGTCCGCAGCGTCCCGTAGAAGGCGGCGAGCTGTTCGCGGGTCAGCTGCTGGAGCTGGACGCCGCCGAGCGCCGGCCGCACGTAGGCGGCGTACACCGTCTGGTAGAGGCTCCAGGTGGTCGGCTCCAGCGCCAGCCGGACCGCCGGGAACCACTCGGCCGCGTACTGGTCGAGGGTGCGCCGCTGCGGCGCGATGTAGGCGTGCCGGCCGATCGCGAGGGTCGTCTCGGCCGCCCACTGCTCTGCCGCCTTTTGGGTTCGGAAGCCCCGCTTCATCTTCTGCCGGCGGGCGCCATCTGGGCCGCGCGGAGCGTCGTAGCGCACCCGCCACCGCTTCCCGTCCTTCTCGATGCTTGCCATCTTGACCTCCGGGTGGTCGAGGCCGGGCCGTGCGCTAGCGTCCGCTCTCCGGCAGGGTGTCATGCGGCCGCGTCAGCAGCGGCGGCTCCGGGTCCAGGTCGGGGTCGGGGTCGACCTTGCCGACCTCCACCGCCATCGCCGCGAGGAGCTGCCGCAGCGCCGCGGCGGTGCCCGTGATCGTCACCCTGGCCGCCGCCCGCGCCTCGTCGCCAGCGACCGGGACCAGGACGCGGAGCACGACCAGGCCGCGCGGGTCGGCCTTGCGGCCACCGTCGGCCGCGACCTGCGGCAGGGTGCTCCCGAGCTGGAGGTGCACCGCCACCGCGGCCAGGCTCGCCGTGGTCGGGTCGTGGTGCATCCGAACTCCATCCCCGCCCAGTCCCGCGTTACCCCTCAATAATACGCTAAGCCACGTACCAGCGCGGATAGTGTGACAGAAGCCCCGCAGGCGGCCGAAAATCCCCGCGGGATGATGCAGGGTGATGACACGTTGTGGACGCAGGAGCAGGTCGCCGAGTATCTCGGCGTGAGCCCGCGCACCGTCGAGGGCTGGCGCCGCCGCGGCACCGGCCCGGCCTGGCACCGCGTCGGCCGGTCCCCGCGCTACTTCAAGCACGACGTTCTCGCCTGGGTCCGCCGTCAGCGCGGCGACGGCGACCGCCACTAACCCCCGGCCGCCCCCTCGCGGAGCGTAAGGCACCCCTTACATTGGGCCCTGACCTGCGGTGATGCTTGCATCCGAGGCCGAGGTCGGTTACGGTCGTCGTGACAAGGCGGGCAGCCGAGCAATGAGCAGGCCTCGCGCCCACACCGAACCTGAGCGCAGAGCCCGCCTCGGCCGATGGAGGCTGCGCCTTGTCCGAGCTACTTCGCCTACGCCATCTGCGCGGGCTCACCCAGGACGACCTCGCCGTCCTCACCGGCAAGAGCCGGGTCGCGATCTCCCTGTTCGAGCGCGGCCTACGCCGGCCGGCACCCGAGACTGTCGTCAAGCTCGCCCACGCCCTGCGCGTCAGCAGCACCCGCCTAAACGCCACGCTGCCGGACGCACCGGTCGAGGACGAGCCGGCCGGCGAGGCGGTGACCTCATGACCGAGCGGCCCGGCGTCTACACGGTCGACGAGCTCGTCGAGCTGTTCGATGGCCGACGGCGGCGCAGCGCCGTCTACGAGGACATCCGCCGCGGCGCCATCCCTTCCGTGCGGCTGGGCCGCCGGCTGTTCATCCCTGCATGGTTCGTCGACCAGCTCCGCGACGGCGGCCGCGGTGATCACCGGGTGAGCGGCGGGCCGTCGACCAGCGCCAACGACCCCGATACGAGACGTGGAACCTAGCGACAGCAGAAGCGCCCGAACGGGCAGCCCGGGCGCTCGCCGACCCCAACCCTGGACAGGAGGATCATCGTGATCGTACCGGCTGCCCCTGACGAGCACCACCACCAGCCCGGCGCCGTCTGCCTGGCTTGCCGCCGCACCCGCCGCATCGCCGGCGTCTCCCTCGACGAGCGTCGTCGTCGGCTGCTTCGCGACCTCGACCTGACGCCGACCGTCCCGACGCCGTGCACCGGCTGCTGCCGCTGCTACGGCGCCCCCATGGGCTCGGGGTGCGGATCATGACCCCGGCCGAGCGGGTCCGGTCGGCGCTGGAGGGGGCCGGCAGCCGCCGCAACGGCCGCGACTGGCAGTGTCCAGCCCACGAGGACCGTCAGGCGTCCCTGAGCGTCAAGGAAGCCACCGATGGCCGGATCCTTCTCCACTGTCATGCTGGCTGCCCGAGCGAGACCGTGATCACCCGCCTCGGGCTCGGCTGGGCCGACCTCTTCCCCGCTGACCGCAAGGCCAAGGCCACCATCGTGGCGACCTACGACTACACCAACGAGCACGGCGAACTGCTCTACCAGTGCGTCCGCTACTTCCCCAAGGCGTTCAAGCGGCGCCGCCCGGACGGGCGTGGCGGCTGGCGGTGGAACCTGGACGGCGTGGAGCCGGTGCTGTACCGACTGCCCAAGGTGCTGACCGCCATCGACGCCGGCGAGGCGGTCTACGTGGTGGAGGGGGAAAAGGACGCCCACGCGGTGGAGCGGGCCGGCGCCACCGCCACCACGGTGCTCGGCGGCGTCAACGGCCACTGGCTGCCGGCGTTCTCCCGGCTGCTCGCCAAGACCAGGGTGGTGGTGGTCGCCGACGACGACCCGCCCGGCCGCAGGCGGGCTCGGGCCATCGCCGCCGCGGTCCGAGGCCTCGATGGCCAGGTGGAGACGGTCCGGCCGGCCGCCGGCAAGGACGCCGACGACCACCTGACCGCCGGGCACGGCCTCGACGCCTTCCTGCCGCTCGGCCCCGAGCCCGACCCCGTTGAGGACTCCGCAGAATCCGCACAATCCGCAGAATCCACGGGGTGGGAGCCGCCCGCCCCACTCGGCCCGGCCTCGCCGGCGCCCGCGTTCCCGGTGCAGGCGCTCCCTACCTGGTGGTCACCGAGTTCCTCGACGGCGCCACCGAGATCAGCCAGGCGCAAGTAGACGACGCGATCATCGACCAGGGCCTTGGGATCATCCGCAAGCTGTGGGAGGCGGGCCTGGCCCACCGCGACATCAAGCCGGCCAACCTGCTGGTGCGCGATGGCCGGTTGTACCTGATCGACGTGTTCTTCACCGAGGTGCGCCCCAGCCCCTGGCGCCAAGGGGTGGATCTGGCCAACATGCTGCTGGTGCTGGCCCTGCGCAGCGAGCCCAAACGGGTCTATGAGCGGGCGGTGCGGGAGTTCACCGTCCAGGAGATCAGCGAGGCGTTCGCGGCCACCCGTGGCCTGACGATGCCGTCGCAGCTGCGGCGGATGCTGCGCGCCCAGGGGCGGGACCTGCACGGCGAGTTCCTGCGGTTGCTGCCCGCGCCGCCCAGGCCGATCGCCATCCAGCGCTTCACGCCGCGGCGCATCGGGCTCACCTTCGTGATGCTGGTCGGTGCGGTCGCCCTCGTCGCCTTCGCCGTCGACCTGAACCACCTTCGTCCGCTCGGGTTACGGTAGTCGCGGGCTAGCTGCGACACGATAGCGCCTCCTGCCGCGCTGCCTTCGGTGGCGTGCCTGGTAGCGGTATCGACCTCGCCGGTGGCGCCGCAGCTGGATCCCCTGCACCCAGCCGCGGACCGGTCAATCTCCGCTGCCGGGCTGGGGCCGGATGCTCACGGCTTGCTCACGGGACTTGCCGAAACAAGCAGGAACAGACCGGGACGGCTACCCGTGGGGAGCACCCAAGGCCCCAGTAGTTAGGCAATTTCGGGCCCGCTGAGCACCTCTTGAAACGGTGCTCAAATGACTCATAACCCAGAGGGAAGCCGAAGCCTGAACCTGTAGAAGCGGCCAAGTCGAACCTTCGTGTAGGGTCGGCGGAGATCTGCTCAAGGTGGAGACGATGCCACAGCCTCGACTTCATTCGGCCCCGCACTATGCTGCTGTCCATCGCTTGCCTTGAAAGGTGCTCCCGCCTCGGCGAACAACATGCTTCGCTGCCGTGATATGTTTGTGTCCTTAATGAAGTAGCAGGCAATGGAAGCGACGGGAGCATCACGGATGGCTGAGGAATCCATTCGAATTCATGAACTTCTTGAAGGTGATTCGATAATCATCGAAGATAGGGGGCGGCGGACTTTGGCATGCGGGAATCCTCCCACAGCCATCACCAATCGTCACTCAACTTAAGGGACGGGCCACTAGGCGATGCCGGCGAGGCCCTCCAGGTCGCCCGCACCATTGATCCGAGCCCCTCGCGCCGAACCTGCTCGAACGACGGGCGATGTTCCACATCGACGTGGCCCGCGCCTATGGGCAACGCCGCAACGACGCCGCCGCGGTCGCCACCCTGCTCGAAGCCGAGCGGATCGCCCCGAGGAGATCCACTACCACGTGGTCGTGCGCGAGCTGCTCCGGGAGCTACTCAAGCGCGAGCGCCGGAGCGCCACTCCGGGGTTGCGTCCACTCGCCCAACGGGTCGGAGTGCTATAGCACCGACGTAGCCTGCCTGAAGCGGGCCGCCAGCGGCCCTCGTGGCGGGAGCCTCGTTCTCCACCACGCCCAGGGTGGAGGGATCTGGCCGGACGGTGCCGGCATGTCCGACCCCCAGCCGCAACCGCTCCACCATGCCGGACTTGTCAACCTTGCCGCCGCGCTGCGGCACCACAGCCGCGACTCGGCACGGCCCTGGCCACCCTCGGGATCACCCTCCGAAGGAGATGAACCGGACATTACGACAGAACGACGGAGCCCTGTCGGGGCCGGTGAGCGCCACATCGGCGGCAAAGCCTTCCGCCTGCAGACCCTTCTTCAAGCCCGCAGCCAGCCGCTTCTCGTCCTCGACCACCAGGACCCGCACGTCAACCCCCTACTTTGTTACTAACGGCATTTTCCCTCGAGTCAACAATAGCTGAGGGAGCGGCGACCGACGGTAAATGGGTCTTGATTATTTGGAGTGAAACCGTCGTCCTGGTGAAACCTGCGCGGTAGGGGGAAGCTCTGCTGGTGGGGTGCGGCCATACGCCTTGCTGACCTTGTAGTCCTCCGCTGCGGCTGGCGGGACCGGACGATGCCTGGCCGGGGTCGTGGTCCCCGACGGGCGGGATGCGCAGATCGAAGCCCAGAAGACCGCCGCCAGCAACACGGTTGCGCAGATCGGTGCTCGGTGCCGGATCAGCACACCTACGCCTCTCCCGCATTCGGCTCGGTCGGGGCCTCGTCGCGCGCCCGGCGCCGGTGGCCAATCCGCAAGTAATACGTGGGAACGATGAACAGGTTCACGAACGACGAGGTCAAGAGTCCGCCGATGATGACGACGGCCATGGGGTGCTCGATCTCGTGGCCGGGGAGGTTGCCGGCGATCGCCAACGGCACCACCGCCACTCCGGTCGCCAGGGCGGTCATCATGATGGGTGAGAGCCGTTCCTTGGCTCCCCGAACCACGAGTCCGAAACCGAACGGCTCTCCCTCCTGGCGCTCCAGGTGCTGAAAGTGGGTGATCATCATGATGCCGTTGCGCGTGGAGATTCCCATGACCGTCAGGAAGCCCACGAGCGAGCCGATGGAGATCAGCGAGTCCCCCAGGAAGAAGATGGCCAACACGCCACCGGCCAGAGCGATCGGGAGGTCCAGGAAGGCCAGCCACGCCAACCGCCAATCGTGGAAGGCCGTTCTGAGGAGGAGGAAGACGCCGAGAAGCGCAACCGCGGCCAGGACCAACAACCGGCGCTGTGCTTGCTGGCGTTCCGCATATTCGCCCAGGAGCTCGGCGTGGTACCCAAGCGGGAACTTCACCTGTTCGAGAGTTCTTTGTACGTCACGCACCACGGATCCCAGATCGCGACCCTCCACGTTGGCCTCGACGTCGATCTTGCGAGAGTCGCCCTCACGCTCGATGGCGTTCGGTGTCGGGCGAATGCGGACATCGGCCACGTCTCCCAGAAGAACATGGCCGCCGCTTGGAGTGTCGAGCAACAGCCTGCTGATGTCGCTCACGCTCTGCCGAACTCGGGGAATGCTCCACACCGCAACGTCGAATTCGCGATCGCCGATGAAGACCCCTGAGGCCTCTTCTCCCGTCATCAAGATGGAGGCGGCCCGCCGGACGTCTCCGGGCTTGAGTCCGTAGCGGTGGGCGGCGGCGAGGTTCACCGTAACCTCCACCTGAGGAACGTCTTCCTGGAAGCTGATGTGCTGTTCGCTGATCCCCGGAATCTCCGACAGCCGTTTCTGGATCTCCAGCGCCTTGTCGCGGAGCTCATGGAGGTCTTGGCCGAAGATCCGGACGGCGATCGGTTCGGTTGAGCCGGCCAGGACTTCGTCGACCCGTTCGTTGAAGTACGTGAGCAGATCGTGGTAGAGCCCCGGATACTTGGCGGTGACGTCCTCGATCGCGCCGACGGTTTTGTCCCGATCGGCGGAAGGATCCACGCTGATCCAGTTTTCGCCAAAGTTCACCCCCACGACCTCCTCGGCCGTGAACGCCTGTCCGATGTGTGACCCGAACGAACGGATTCCCGGGATGGAGCGAAGGTCCCGGCTCACGGCGGTCACGCTGCGGCGTTCCTCTGGGAGCGAGGTTCCCGGCTTGGAGATCCAGTGAATGAGAAAGTCGCGTTCCTTGAACTGAGGGAGCAGCGACTCGCCGAGGCGAGGGATGACGAGAGCTCCGGCAGCCACGATGGCGAGGCCTACGCTCGCCGTGCGCAGCGGATGGCGGAGCGTTGGCTCCAACACACGCTGGTATGCCCGGTGAAGCCAGCGGACCAGGGGAGAGACGTGACGCTCAATCGGCGCGTTCCGAAGCATGATGAACCCGAGCGCCGGGGTGACGGTGAGCGCCACCAGCAGCGAGGCGAGCACGGCAATTCCATACGACAGGGCGAGCGGCGCGAAGAGTGACCCGGTCAGACCCTTGACGAAGAGGATCGGGACCAGCGTGGCCACATCGATCAACGTGGCGAAGATGATGGCGCTCCGAACCTCCAAAGAAGCCTCGAGAACGATGCGCGCCGGGGGCAGCTTGATCCCCTCGAGACGATGCTGCCGAAGGCGGCGCACGATGTTTTCCACGTCGATGATCGCGTCGTCCACGACGACACCCACCGCGATCACCATGCCGGCCAAGACCATCGTATTGATCGTGGCGTGGGACATGTCGAGGATCAGCGCCGCCGTTATGAGCGACAACGGAATGGCGATCAGGCTGATCAATGCGGTCCGCCATTCCCACAGGAAGAAAATCAGGACGAGAAAAACGAGAATCGACCCGATGATCAAGGCGCGCCGGAGATTGGCGATGGCGACGCGGATGAAGTTCGCGGCCTGGAAGATGCGCGGCTCGATCTGGATACCAGGAAGCCCCGGACGAAGCTCGTCGAGCGCCTTCTCCACGCCGCGAGTTACCTCGAGCGTGTTGGCCCACGGGTACTTCTCCACGACGAGCATGAGACCGGGCCCGTTGTTGATGACGGCGTCGCCGATCGGCTGGGGCGTATCCCACACGACCCTGCCCAGGTCCTTGAGCGGGAGCGATCGGCCGTTCTTACCCTCCACCGTGATCTCGCCGAGATCCCGGGGGCCCTTGATTGGGAGGACGGGTTGCGTTTGGAGCCGTTGATTCGGCGTATCGATAAAGCCACCGGTCCCGACGTTGATGCCGCTCGTGAAGAGGAGGATTCCGGCGTCCAGCGCATCGCCTGTCGTCTCGAACACGTTCTCTAGCGATACCCCGTGTTTGCGGAGCAGTCTCGGGTCGACCTGGAGGGACATCCTCTTGATCCGTTCCCCCCACATCGCCACATTCGAGACGCCCGGGACGCGGAGGAGCCGTGCTCTGATGGCCCAGTAGGCCACCATCGAGAGGTCGAGCTGGGACATCTTGTCTGACGACAGCCCGATCTCCATGACTCGTCCCGTGGTCGACACCGGTGGATAGATGACTGGAGGCGCTGCCCAGTTTGGCAGCGTTCGGGAGGCCACGATGACGCGCTCCTGGACGAGCTGGCGGGCCTTGAAGATGTTGGTTCCCAGCTTGAAGAACAGCTCGATCGAAGCGAGCTGGGGAACCGATTTCGACCGGATCACATCCAGCCCCGGCAAGCCGGCGATGGACTGCTCGAAAGGGATCGTCACGAGGGATTCCACTTCGGCCGCTGACAGACCGACGCATGGGATCTGAATCTCCACTCGGGGCGGGGCGAACTCCGGGAACACGTCGACCGGCATCCGCTCGAGCTGCCCGACGCCGAAGAACATCAGCGCCGCGGCAAGCGCGACGACGAGGTATCGGGCCTTGAGGCTAGACCGGACGACTGATCGAAGCATTTGGTCTCCCTAGTTCAACGTCACTCCTCGCCAACCCCGTACTCAGTGCCAAAAAGCTCAGCCGCTCCGACCGTCACCACGGCCGTTCCCGGTGGCGGACCGGACGACGCCAAGACCTTGCCGCCACGGATGTCTTCGACCGTCACGGGCGCCCGGACGAAAACCCCGGGTTGCGGACTCGTGTAGACCCACGCCTTGCCGTTGGGGTCGTAGAAAAGGGCCGCGAAGGGAATGACCTGCAGGTCGTTCCCAAAGGCCTGAACGGTCCCGGTTCGAATGCCGACCTTCTTCTCGGCCTCGGGCGAGAGCGTGATGCGGGCCACGTCCGACCCACCGATCGGTTCCACCGCGGCAGCTTTGGACCCCTCCGATTCTTCCGTTCCGGGTTGCGTGCATCCCGCGAGGGCGAGGGCGAGAGCCACCATCAGGCCCCCGGCAATCATCACCTTCCGACCACGCGTCATCTGCATTCCTCCATCCATCTAACGTCCACCTTCCGGCTGAGGTCCTGGCGCCCTGGTCTCAAGCTCGGAGACCTCGAAGATGTCGGGGCTTGGACTCGACCCGAACCGGGCACAAAGCAGCGGCAGAACGAAAAGGTTGACGAGTGTCGACGCGACCAGACCCCCAAGGATCACAATGGCCATCGGGTGAAGGAACTCCTTGCCGGCCCCGCCCCCCAGGATCACGAACGGCAGAAAGAGCAGCGCGGTGAGCACCGCGGCCATAGTCACCGGGACGAGCCGGTCGCGAGATCCTCGCTCGATGAGCGGCTCGCCGAAGGGGATCGATTCGTCCCGCTCCAAGTCGTGGTAATGCCTGATCAGGCCGACCGCGCCCCTGACGGCGATAGCGAGGACGACGACCAATCCCGCCACAGACCCAATCGAGAGCACGCGGCTTCCGATCACCGCGGCCAGCACCCCACCGGCAAGGGTCACGGGAAAGGTGGCGACCGAAAGAGCGGCCAAGCGCCAACTTCGGAAGACCACTTGAAGGAGGAGGAAGACCGCGATGGCGGCGGCAACGGCCACCGCAATGAACCGCCGGTAATCCGCTTGCCGCTGCGAATAGTCCCCGACCATCCGGGCGCGATGCTCGAGCGGGAAACGGATCTGCCGGAGCCGGCGCTGAACGTCGTCGAGAACGGCGCCGACCTTCCGCCCCTGGACGTCCGCCGTCACGTCGAGGCTCCCGAAGATGTCTTCGCGATGCAATACCGTCGGCGTCGGGGCGATCCGGACGTCGGCAACCTTGTCCAAGCGCACCTGACCGCCACGCGGAGCGTCGATGAGCAGGCTCCTGATGCTGGTCAGGTTCTGCCGGACACCGGGACTTCCCAAAACGACCACGTCGAAGACTTTTTGCTGATCATAGAGAGCGCCGACCGTAATGCCTGAAACCAACGCTGCCTCGTCACGCCGAACGTCTCCGGGATTTATCCCGTAGTCCTTCGCGGCGGCCAAGTTGAGCTCGATCTGGACCGTCGGCACTTGCGCTTGTGACTGGACGCGCGGGTGAACGACGCCCTCGATCCCGGAGATCGCCTGCCTGATCTCCTGCGCCTTCTGGTTGCGAACGGCGAGATCGGGGCCAAACACTCGAACCGCGATGGGGTGCGTCCTATCGGAGAGCACCGTCGCGATCCGTTCGTTCGGATACGTGAGGAGTTGAGCGCGGATCCCGGGATACACGCCAATCAACCGTCTGATCGAAGCGAGCGTCGTGTCGTGGTCGGCGGCTGGGCCGATCCCCACCCAAAGCTCGCTCGAATCCACGCCTACGACCTGGTCGGACGTGATCGCCCGTCCGACGTGCGCGGCGACATTCTGCACGCCGGCCACCGATCGGAGGTCGTCGGCCATTCGGCGGGTGATGCGATCCATCTCGGGCAATGACGTCCCCGGGGCGGCCTGCAAGTGGACGACGAGATCGGCGTCCCTGTTCTCCGGGACGGGAGACCACCTGAGGAAGGGCAGGGAGACGGCGCCTGCCACGAGAATGGCAGCAATGGCGGCAAACGTGGTGCGGGGCGCGCCGAGGGTGCGGCGCAGTCCCCGTTCGTACCTCCGGTCGAGCCAGCGGGCAATCGGCGATGGACGGCGCTCAAGTGGTTGACCGGACAAGAGCAGGACGCTGAGCGCCGGCGTCACAAGCATGGCCACCACCATGGACGCGGTGATGGCGAGCAGGAACGACGCCATCATCGGGGGGAAGAACGCGCCGGATTCTCCTCTCAAGAAGAAGAAGGGAACCACCACCACCGCGATGACCAACGTTGCGTACAGGGCCGAACTCCGCATCTCGGGCACGACCCTGGCGATCGTCCTCCTCGCCGTCTCGCCGTCATCTCCACCGGTCCGAGGCCGGCCGGCGCCGGAGACGACACCTTGCACGTCGCTAACGGCGTCGTCGATGACCACCCCGAGCGCCATGACGAGCCCCACCAGCACCATTGCGTTGATGGTCTGGCCGCGCAAATAGAGCACAGCCGCGGCGGCGAGGACCGACAACACGACACCGGCGACGGTGATCAGCGCGGTCCGCCAGCTCAACGCCAACGCGAAAAGCCCCACGATGAGGAGCGCGAAGCCGACCAACAATCCCGACCCCACGTTCCTCACCCCCGTCTCGATGTATGTGGCGGGGCGATAGACGTGGGGGTTGATGTTGATCCCGTGGAGACCCGGTTTGAGCGCATTCAACGCCTCTTCGACTCCATGCGTGACATCAACAGTGTTGGCCCCGGGACTCTTCTCGATCACGAGGAGAAGCCCTGGTCCGCCAGTGAGCACGTTGTCCCCGATGAGAGGCTGGTGCCCTTCAACGACTCGCGCCACCCGGCTGAGCGAGAGCGGCTTGCCGTTCTTGCCCGCGATCGGGACGCGCGCGAGCTCAGCCGCAGTCCTGATGGGCTGAAGATGTTGGATGCCCAGTCGCTGGTTGCTCTGGTCGATGAACCCACCGCTCCCGGGCGTGTTCGCCGCCAGGAACGTGAGCGGCGATGCCCACAGGGCGTTTCCGGTCGTCTCGAGGATCTCGTGCATGGAGATCCCGTATCGGCCAAGGCGTTTCGGATCGACCTGCACTTGGAGTTGGCGAGCGCGTTCCCCCCACATCGACACGGCCGCGACGCCCGGCACGCCGAGCAGCCTCGGCCTGATGACCCATCTCGCCAAGATCGACATGTCGATCTGAGAGACGGTCTTTGATGAGAGCCCTACGAGCATGACCCTGCTCGTCGAGGACTTGGGCAGAAGCATCGCAGACGGTGCGGAGACGTTCGGCAGCCCCGCAAAGAAAGACGACCCCTGGGAAAGTCGCTCCTGTACGAGCTGCCGAGCGTGGAGGAGGTCGGTGCCCGGCTCGAACACCATCTGGATCGATGAGAGTCCCGGCAGCGAGTCGGAGTGGAAGGCCGCGACCCACGGGATGCCGTCGAGGTAATCTTGCTCCAAGGGAACGGTGATGAGCTGCTCGACCTCTGAGGCCGAGAGACCAAGCGACTCCGTCTGAATCTCCACGATCGGCGGCCCGAACTCGGGCATGGCATCCACCTTCGAGTACCGAAGTTGGACGATGCCGAAGGCGAGCAGCCCGACGGCAATTGCCATGAACAGACCGGGAAGCCTGAGACTCGATCCAACGATCCAACGAATCATCGCTCACGACCTCCCCCGGCCCGCGGAGTTGACGTTGACGACCTGGTCGGAGGTGATCGCCCGCCCGACGTGGGCGCCGACGTCGCGGACGCCGGGGATGGCGCGCAGCTCC
>DATBRJ010000136.1:0-3609 GCA_036560395.1 Actinomycetes bacterium
CCTTCCTCGCAGAGGAAGAGCCGCACGCCTACGTGTGCGTCTATCCGTTCGTACGCTCCTACGACTGGTATCTGCTCGATCCCGCCGAACGGCGGGCCATGCTCGCCGAGCACGGCCGGATGGCTCGGGAGTATCCCGACGTCCGTACGAACACCGTCGCGAGCTTCGCGCTCGGCGACTACGAGTGGATGCTCGCCTTCGAGGCCGACCACCTGCATCGGATCACGGATCTGATGCGTCACCTAAGGGGCGCCCAAGCCCGGCGGCACACCAGGCTCGAGGTGCCCTTCTACACCGGTCGGCGCCGTCCACTTCGCGAGATCGTCGGCGGTCTGCCCTGAATCGGGCACGATCACCGGACGCCCGTCACTCAGCGCCGCGCCAGTCGGAGAGTTGATCGCAACCGGCAGCTGGTTGCCCGCAGGCCTTGCACCTTCGGCTCTCGCCCGGCCGGTGCGAAACAGCCGCTGGTGGAGATCGGTTCCCCGCAACACATCAGGGCCCGAGGTCCGCGAATAGCCACCAGGCCGCGCTGCCGCTCTCGGCCAGGCCGATGAGTCTTACACCCCTGCGCTTGGGATGGTGGGCGCCCACGATCAACACCGACGGGTGATGTCGGTGAACGCCACGTGAAGGACTGCTCGAACTCTCGCGCTAGGAGGCAGGTTCGGGGGCAAGCCGGGTTACTGACCCGCCGCTGGTTCGAGGGTCAGGCTGATGCTGTTGATGCAATACCGCTGGTCGGTGGGCGTGGGGTAGCCCTCGCCCGAGAAGACATGCCCAAGGTGGGAGCCGCACCGGGCGCACCTGACTTCGGTCCTGGTCATCCCCAACGATCGGTCCTCGATCAACTCAACGGCGTCGGAATCGGCAGGTGTGTAGAAGCTCGGCCAGCCGCAGTGCGAGTCGAACTTCGTCTCGGAGCGGAACAGCTCGGCTCCGCACGCTCGGCACCGGTAGACACCGACGGTCTTCTCGTCGACGTACTCACCTGTCCAGGGGCGCTCGGTGCTGGCCTCGCGGAGCACGTGGTACTCCTCCGGGGAGAGTCGCTGCCGCCAATCTTCCTCGGTCCGGTCGATTTCGTATTTACGCACCTGCTGGCTCATAAATCAGAGGCTAGCTCGCCGGTGCCGATCAAGGATCCGCGCCGCCCCCTGCGGCTCGATGGACGCGGCGCCTCCCAGATTGGCCGGTACCGTCCGTTCGCCCGGTGCCCAGCTCGCAGAGCACCTGGTACTCCTCCGGAGTCAGCTCGGCCTACCACTGCTCGGTCTTTCACCGCGTGACCCATGGTTTCGAGTGCCGCCGGGACGGCAGCGGGCCCGCGCTCCGTGATCATCGGAGCGCGGGCCCGGCCCTTACTCGTACGGATTCACCTCACTTGGTCTTGATCCTGGCCACCTGCGGCTCGTGGTCGCTGGCCTGGTCGGCAAACTCCGAGTTGACATGCACGACGTCGTAGGCGAAACCGCGCGCCGCCATCGCCGGGCTGATCAGGATGTGATCGAGTACCTGCGAGTTGCCCTCGAAGTCGTACGTGTAGCGCTCGCCGTCCGGCAGCGTCGACGGGAGGTCGAGCATGCCGGTTGCCGAAACGATGCCGACCGCGGCCGAGTAGTCGAAGTCGTTCAGGTCACCGGCGACCACGAGGTTCGCGTTCGGTGCGAGCCCGAACACGTTCTTGACAAACCCTGCCACCGCGGTGGCCTGCTGGGCGCGCTGGGGCTCGGTGACCGCCACCGGCGGCTGGAACCGGCCGAACAGCGGGTTGTCGCCGCCCTTGCTGTTCCAATGGTTGGCCACCACGAACACGGTCTTGCCCCGGAACACGAACTCGGCGGCCAGGGGCTTGCGGCTGTTAGTGAACGCCGAGTTGGTCGGGTCGATCCGGCCCGGGCTGCTGGTCAGCTGGACCTGGCCGGCGACCTTGACGACGCCGACCGCCGTGGTCGAGCTGCCGCCGGGCCGGTCGACGAACTGCAGGTCCGGGTTGTCGGTGCGGAACAGGAAGCCGACCCGGATGTTGCCGCCCGGCTGGCCGCCGTCCGCGTCGTCCACCGGGTCGATCGAGCGCCAGTCGTACGTCGGTCCGCCGACCGCGCTGATCGAGGCGATCAGGCGCGCGAATGTCTGGTCGGCGGTTACCACGGCGGTGTTCGCCGGGCCGTCGTTGTCCTGGATCTCCTCGGCGACGATGATCTCGGGCGAGCCCAGGTTGGTCACGATGATCTGGGCCAACTCGTCGAACTTCGACGGCGGGTCGACCGGGCTTAGGTTCTCCATGTTGAACGTGGCGATCGCCAGTTCCTTGTGGCTGCCGGTCGCGGTCACCTCGCGGGCCAGGCCGTTGCGCTGTGCCGTCGGGGTGCTGGTGACCAGCAGCTTGAAGTTGCCGAACGAGTAGTCGAGCACGCCGAACAGCGAGCCCGGGATCGTGTCGCCGACGTCCATGACCGGCGTGGGCGCCAGCACATCGTCGAGGTGGATCCGCTCCGGGTTCGTGTCGTTCACGCGCAGCAGAATGCCGCCCCGGTTGGTGCGGACACCGGCGCCCGCACCGCCGGCCGGCAGCACCGGGATCTCGCCGAAGCCGGAGCGCGGGCCGACTGCGACCGCGTTCTGCAGCTCCAGGTGCATGCCCTCCAGCGACTCGTAGAAATCGATGCCGTCTGTCGAAGGGTCGAACACGCCCGAGTTCTCCACGTCGCCGGTCGCGTCGTCCTCGATGACCGTGGTCGGCGCGGTCCGGCCGCCGGGTCCGACGAGCGTTACCGGCACCGTGACACCGCTGGCCTGCACGGTCACGTGCGGGGCGGTGAGCTCGGTGGTGGTGAGGTTGACCGGATCGTTGCCCGGCCGGAACTCGGCGACAGTACCGTCGACCAGCACGTCGTCACCGACGTTCACGGTCGGCGTGGAGCTCGTGAACACGAACAGGCCGTCGCTGGTAGCTGGATCGGCGTCCGGCGTCGGATCCTGCATCCAGAAGCCGTTGTTGCGCTTGGCAGTGACGACGCCGTGCACGTCGGCGACCGCGAGCCCGTCCAGCGGCGAGAGATGCGCGGCGCCCTGGATCTCGTTGATGGTCTTGACCGGCGGCGGTGGCGGCGGCTCCGACCCAGAGTTCTGCGGATTCGGCGCGCCGACGGTGAAGTCCACCGAGTTGTTGTCGGTGTCGGTGCCGACCGCGTCCCGGCTCGCCGAGGTGGTGTTGGACAGCGTCGGTGCCGGCGCGGCCTCGAACATGTTGGTGGCGCCGTAGCCGACCAGGTCGTACACGCCGTCCGCCGGGCCGCAGGTGATCCCGCAGGTCAGCGTCGTCTGGTGGGTGACCAGCACGACCTTGGCGGCGGTGGCGGACATCGCGATCGTGCCAACCGCATCCGGCGTCGGGAGCGGAGTGGTACCGCCGGCGCCCGGCGCTTCCTGGATCAGGTACCAGCGACCCGGCTGGATCGTGCCGGACAGGTTGGTGCGCAGCCAGGTCGTGCCGCCGGACGAGCCGTACTGCACGCTCCAGGTGGAGATGTCCACCGGCGCGCTGCCGCGGTTGTACAGCTCGATGAAGTCGTTGGTGAGTGTGGCGCCGGAGTTGCCGCCACCTCC
>DATBRJ010000137.1:0-8825 GCA_036560395.1 Actinomycetes bacterium
GGCTGCGGCGGTCGTCGTACGGCTCACACCAAGAGCGGCAGCGAGATCGCGCTCTCCGGGCAGCCACAGGTGGAGTGGCAGCCGTCCGTCGAGGATCAGCAATCGCAGTGACTCGGCCAAGGCACGATGAGCGAAGCGCTCCTGGCCGCGGCGCCAATCACCGAGCAGAGTGGCAAGCTGCGATGCCGAGATGGAGCGACGCGGGCTCTCCATAGGTCCAGGATCGAACGTCTGGCTATCGATTTCAAGGCCAGAACTGTGATGATCCGAGGCATGGCGCGTCGTCTTGTGCAGCTCTACGCGGGTCTAGTGCTCTACGGCATGAGCATGGCGCTCATGTACGAGGCCACCTTGGGGCTCGACTCCTGGGACGTGTTCCACCAGGGGCTCGCCGAGCGGACCGGCATCTCGTTCGGCCGCATCACCATGATCGTCGGCGCCGCCGTGCTCCTGGCCTGGATCCCGCTGCGCCAGCGGCCGGGCCTCGGCACCCTGAGCAACGTCGTCGTCATCGGTCTCGCCGTGGACGCGGGGATCGGCGGTCTGCCAACGCCCGGAGGTCTGGCGCTGCGGATCACCTTCCTGCTCGGCGGGATCATCCTGTGTGGCTTCGCCACCGGCTGCTATATCGGCGCTGACTTCGGACCTGGCCCACGTGACGGGCTGATGACCGGCTTGGTTCGCCGTACCGGCTGGTCGATCCGGTTGACCAGGACGCTCATCGAACTGACCGTCCTCGCCCTCGGATGGCTGCTCGGCGGCACCGTCGGCGTCGGCACGGTGCTCTATGCCGTGACAATCGGCCCTCTCGTCCAGGTCTTCCTCCCGATGCTCACCGTACGGCCAGGCTCTGCAGCTCGTCCGGAAACAGCTGAGGCAGCGGCCCCGGTGCGGGCCATGTCGGCAGCTCCGCAGCAGTCGTGCAACAGTTGCGCCTAGTGCCCCATGTCCGAAGCCTCTTTGCGATGGCCGGTCCCGCCGGCGCCTGGCTGCGTTCTCGGTCGCCCGCGTACCTCCAGTACGCCGGGCTCCCTGCGGCCTTGCCAGCCATCCAGCGGTCCTCCGGCCACCCTCAACGGACCTCGGACACGGGACACAAGTTGGTTGAGGAGTGATTGGCGACATGGACGACAGCGAGATCTTGGACCGCATCAAAGGCCTGGTAGTCGAGGAGCACGAACTCCGGCAGAAGGTGACAAGCCACGAGCTGTCGGGGGATGAAGAGCGGGCGCGCCTTCGCACTGTCGAGGAATCGCTCGACCAATGCTGGGACCTGCTGCGGCAGCGTCGGGCGCGTCGCGAAGCCGGTGAGAACCCCGACCAGGCCTCGGTACGCCCCACCGGCGAGGTCGAGGGCTACATGCAGTAATCCCGCGTGATCGGTACGTCCGTGCCCGGCCCAGCCCTTCCGGCGGGAGATGACGTCAACGGGACCCAGGTGCCGCCAGGAAGGCGCCCTCCTGGAGCACGGGGACTACCACGCTGCTGTTGATCTCCGCCGCGATCGCCACATCCGCTGGGAACCCGGTGGCCGCGAGCTCGAGGCCGGACGCGCAGCTCGTCACGGCGGCAGCGGCATCGCCGGTATTCAGGTAGGCGGTGGCCAACAGGGCCGCCTCGGGTGACAGCGGTCCCATCCCTTCCTCGAGCAAGGTGGCAAGGACCAACCCGGCGCCGAGCGCGTCCTCGAGCGCAGGGCGCATGCTGCCGTCGGGCCAGCGCTCTCCGGAGGCGACGACCAGGACCGGCCGCTGGACCGTCCCGTAGCCGCGTGCGACAAGCCAGCGCCCGACTGCTCGCCCATCACGCAAGCAGGAGGCAACGACCGCGACTCCCTCGTGTGCCGCCGCCGCCGAGATCGCCGATCCATTGGGGGAGGGCAGAACGAGACGTTCGGCGGGAGGCGCGTGGCGAAGCGCATCCGGCGACAACGACCAGGGGTGGCCGTCGCTCACCTCGCGGCGGCCGGCGGCGAGGACGGCGCCCACCGACCTGGCGAAAGCGGCAGCCGAGCGATCTCGCCAGGGATAGGGATAGACGGCAGTGCCTCGGTCTACGGCAACTGACACCGCGGTGGTGAAGGACAGCACATCGACCACCACAAGACAGGCGCAGTGAGAGACCAATGCGGCCGCGCCGACCGGGCCCCACTCGAACCGCACACCACCGGAGGCCTGGCTAAACCAATCGACCACGGCCTGTCAGTGTGCCACTCGAGGGGGCGCAGGCCGAGCGACCGGCCCGCCAGCGGCCAGAACCAACCTCCATCGCTTCTCGCTGGACGCGACTGATAGTGCGACCCGCGAGCAGAGCCGGCGGAAGATCGAGCTTCATGTCCATGGCCAGCCGGACCTCGTCGTAGAGCCCAGCCACAAAGGCTCGACGTGGATCGGCTCCCTTACTTGAGCTTCTCGCGGCACGTGATAGCGCCTAAAGTGCTTGGACGGAAGTGGTGTCCGCGCGCCTCGCAGACCTCCCACGTGGGCCGCGGGGTGACGACTGGCCGTTCTGGGTCCTCCACCGAGGAGGCGGCGTGCACATCCGCCGTACCGAGATCCCCACCCTGGTCCAGGCGTATGGCCTGGGGATCGACGGGCAACTCCGGGGGCGCGAGGCGGACGCGCGCGGCGACCCTGCCTTAGACGTGGCTCGAGACGTGCCTCGGATGCCGTCGGGCGGGCGCTGCCGTGGGCCACCAACGACACGAGCGATTCGAACAGCTCTCCGAGTGAAATTCGCACGGATCGTCGTCACGACCCGCTGCTGGAGGCGCGCACATCGCACGCGAGGTACGGGACGACGCCGGAAGTCAGAAGCGACGCAAGGCAACAAGACGCAGAGGTGCGCCATGAGACAAAGACTCCATGAGCTCGGCCGATTCGGCCGGGGCATGACCAGGATGACGAGGCTACCGCGTCGCGAGCCGATCATGGCTGCGGTGCTGGTCGCTGGGCTGCTGGTCGCGGTGCCGGCATCGGCGATGACTATCTCGTCGTCCGCCTCCGGCGGACCGGCCTCTCTCGCTACGACGCCGCCGGTCCATGCCCGGGTCAACGCACTGCTCGCCCAGATGACACTGCCGGAGAAGATCGGCCAGATGGTGCAGATCGAGGTGACGCAGGTCACCGACACAAACAACAACTGCACAAGTCAGGGCGGTTTCAACCTACCGAATCCGGTGTGCGAGCAAAAGATCTTCGTGGACAATCACGTCGGCTCGATCCTTGCTGGCGGTACCGACATCCCGGTGGACACGACGGGCCAGGGCGGTGTCGGCAATACCGGCCGAGACTGGGCCAACGAGTACAACGAGATGCAGGCCTTCGCCATCGAGCACTCGCGCCTGCATATCCCGGTCATCTTCGGCGTGGACGCCGTCCACGGCTTCGGGCATCCGTTCCAGGCGCCACTGTTCCCGCAGTCGATCGGAGTCGGCGCGACGTGGGATACCTCGGTCGCCCGGGCCGGCGGTGAGATCACCGGCAACGCGCTACGGGCAACGGGCTGGGTCTGGGACTTCGCCCCCGTTCAAGACCTGTCTCGGGACAACCGGTGGGGCCGGACCTACGAGACCTGGGCAGAACAGCCCGCTCTGGCGGCGGCTCTCGGAGGCGCCAATGTGACCGGACTGCAGACCGTCGGCGACCCCAACTCGCTCAAGGTCACCGCCACGGTGAAGCACTTCGCTGGATACTCACAGTCGATCAACGGACACGACCGGGTCGAGGCGCAGTTGCCGATCCGGTACTTGCAGGACACCTTCCTGCCGGCTTATGCCGGGGCAATCGATGCCGGTGCCGGGACGGTCATGGTGAACTCGGGGTCGGTCAACGGCATTCCCGCAACCGCATCGCGCTACCTGTTGACGACGCTGCTCCGTGATCGGCTCGGGTTCAAGGGCGTAGTGATCAGCGACTTCGGCGACGTGCCCGCGCTCGCGAACACCTACCACGTAGCGGCTGACCTCGCGGGTGCGGCCGCCCTCGCCATCAACGCCGGGGTCGACATGGCCATGCTGCCATTCAACGCCGATCAGTGGCAGGCGGCCGTGCAGCACGATGTCGCCACCGGAGCCATCTCCATGGCGCGGATCAACGAGGCTGTCAGGCGGATTCTCACGCTGAAGTTCCAGCTCGGGCTGTTCGACCACCCGTTCGTCGACGCCAGCAAGGCCGACGCGGCCGTCCAGGCGGGCCGGGATGCCACCCTGCAGGCGGCACGCGAGTCGATCACCCTGCTGCGCAACCAGAACGGCACCTTGCCGTTGTCACCGAACGCCGATGTTGTCGTCACCGGGCCTAGCGCAGACTCGATGACCAACCAGCTCGGCGGCTGGAGCGTCAGCTGGCAGGGGGTATTCGGCGCCGGCCACGTCTGCTGCATGGGGCCGCCTGACCAGATACCACCTGGTACCACGGTGCGCGAGGGCCTGGAGGCCGCGGATCCCAATGTGACCTTCGCCGCGGACAAGCAGACGGCCGTCGCGGAAGCCGCGTCGGCGGACGCTGTTGTGGTGGCGGTCGGTGAGAAGGCATACGCCGAGGGGCTCGGGGACGACCCGTCGCCGCAGCTGCCACCGGACCAGAAGGAGCTGATCAGCGCTCTTCAGGCAACCGGTACGCCGGTGATCGTCGTGGTGATCGCGGGCAGGCCGCTTGGACTCGGCCCAGGGAAGGACACCGACGCGTTGCTGATGGCCTACCAGGGCAGCACGGAGGCGGGTACGGCGGTCGCGGACGTCATCTTCGGCAACATCAACCCAAGCGGCAAGCTGCCTGTGTCGTGGCCGTCTGAGGCCGCTGCGCCCGATGGGGACTTCAACACCGGAGCCCCGTCACCGCTGGGCGACCAGCCGAAGTTCTTCGACCAGCTGCCCGGCACGAACTTTGGCCAGGGCAGCAACTACAACCCCCTCTTCCCGTTCGGTTTCGGGCTGTCGTACACCACATTCCAGACCAGCGGGCTGTCTGCGACGAGCAGCACATCCCAAACGGGCACGGTGACCGCAACCTTCACCGTGTCCAACACAGGCAGCCGGGCGGGCACTCAGATCGTGCCGGTTTACGTCCACCAGCCGATCAGCGCGATCGTCGTCCCCAACCAGAGACTGGTGGGGTTCGCGCGGGTAACCCTGGATCCCGGCCAGTCCAAGACTGTAAACGTCACCTTCCCAGCCTCGGCGCTCGCCGTTACGCCCGGTGACATCGAGAGCTCAGGAAGCCCCAGCGTGGAGCTCGGCTCCTACCAGGTGCAGATCGGTACGCCTGCCAGCCTCCATGCCGATTTCACGATCCACCGCTGATTCTGCCGTCGCCCTCGCGGGCGACAGCGCTTAAGAGAGGACGGTGACAAGGACGGACGCCCCTGCGGGAGCCGTCGGGCAGTGACCATCGGATCGTGGTCGCCAATACCGAACGGCTCTCGCGGGGGGTCACCTCGTGTCCAGCTTGGCCTGCAGCGCGCCGCCGCCACGTGTCGTGGATGTCGTGTCCGAAACGGCGATAGCCCTTCTCCCTCGAGGCTGGGGGCGCCTTCAAGCCGGCCTGCGGAAAGCCGACCAGCCGGCCAGGCATGGCGAGTCGGGTCGTAGACGTGGGTGGCCTGCTCAGCCGAGATCTAGAGCTCCTGCCTGAGCTCACCACATGCTCCCGCGGCCTATCATCGGGCACGTGCTGCACCCGAGGTATCCGATCGAGACGACTCGGCTACACCTGCGGCCGCTCGTTGAGACGGATTTCGAGGACTTCTATGCGTATGACTCCAGCCCAGAGGTGGCGCGCTACCTCTATTGGGAGCCTCGAGGCCCGGCCGAGTCGCGGGAGGCGTTCGAGCGCCATTTGCACAGGAATGCGCTGGACGGGGAAGGCGACGCTCTGGTGCTGGCGATTGTCTGGCGAGAGGTAGGAAAGGTCGTCGGCCACGTCAGCCTGGGGTGGGTGAGCAGCGAATACCAAAGCGGCGAGGTCGGCTTTCTTGTGAGCCCCACCTACCAGGGTCGTGGACTCGCGGTCGAGGCCGCTGAAGTCATGCTCGGTCTTGGCTTCGACGGCCTGCGATTGCATCGCATCGTCGGCCGGTGCGACGGCCGCAATCGCTCCTCGGCCCGGCTGATGGAGCGGCTAGGAATGCGACGTGAGGCACATCTCGTCGAGAACGAGCACGTCAAAGGCGAATGGACCGACGAGTTGATCTACGCCATGCTCGACAGGGAGTGGCAAGCGAGGCCTCCCCTCACGTAGCGGCGACGCGCGGTAAGTACCCGCGGCCGGGCGGGACGATCGTCGCCGTCAGACCATGCGCGAGCTGGTGGCCGCCATTGGTTGTTCCGCCATCCTCTGCCGGCTGCTCGGGCGGACACGATCCGGGCAGCCCGTTACCTGCGACAGGCCAAGCACGGGCTCGGCCGCTCCAAACCCGATCGCGGGGCCGTGCCGCCGGCGAGCGCGGGGGAGTGCTGCGGCTGAGCACCAAGATCTCTCCTTGTGGTGGAGAGGGTGCGGAGACTGCGCGTTCTCACCAAACTCGCGATCACGGAACTAGTGATCATCTGCGCTTGCCCGCCGCTCCTGGCAGCACATCTACGACGGGTCCGCCGAGCGGACCTGTCCAGTAGCGATGATCCCCATTCTGGATCGTGGGTGGACTATCCAGATCGTTGCGGGGCTAACCGGGTAGGAGATCGATAAGGGTTGGGGTCACGCCTCACCAGCGATCGCTATTGCGCCTCTCCGACGAAGCAACAAGGGACCGGTGATCGGAATGCCGAGGTCGCGGGCCAGGCATCCGGCGGTGGTCCATCGCGGGGGCCTGGCTTCGTGCGGCCGGCCCGCGTCCAGGGTTGCCTAATTGTTTGACTGAGTCAAAGACTTCGAGATAGCGTGGATTTGTGGGACAGCAGGACAGCGCAAACGCGGTGACAACGGTCCGTGAGTTCAACCGTTTCTACACAAGGGTGATCGGTGTCCTTGATGAGGGCCTGCTCGACACCCCCTACACGCTCACCGAGGCCAGGGTGATCTTCGAGCTCGCCCAGGGGGAGCAGGTCGAGGTCGTAACCCTGCGCCGGAGGCTCGGGCTGGATCCGGGATATCTCAGCCGCATCCTTAGCCGGTATGAATCGGACGGCCTGATTATCCGTAGTCGCTCGACGTCAGATGCCCGGCGACAGGTGGTCCGGCTCACCGCTGCCGGGCGTTCGGCGTACAAGACTCTCGACGAGCGTTCGGCACGTCAGATCGAGGCAGTGCTCGAAGGGCTTGCCGGTGAGGAGCAGCGGCGGCTGCTCGACGCGATGGCGACTGTCCGTGATGTGCTCGGCGACTCGCGGCGCGAGCGCCGGGTCATGTTGCGTCCGCTGCGAATCGGCGACCTCGGCTGGGTCGTCGGCCGGCATGGCGTGGTCTACGCGGAGGAGTACGGCTGGGATCAGTCGTTCGAGGCGCTGGTGGCGCGGATCGTCGCCGACTTCGGCCAGCATCACGATCCGCGGCGGGAGAACGCCTGGATCGCCGAGATCGACGGGGAGGCGGTCGGGTGCGTTTTCTGCGTGCGTAAGGACGACGAGACGGCGCAGCTGCGCATCCTGCTCGTGGAGCCGTCAGCCCGCGGATTCGGAGTCGGAACGGCGCTCGTCGACGCATGTATCGAATTCGCCCGGCGGGCGGGATACCAGAAGATGGTCTTGTGGACGAACTCGGTCCTCGAAGCCGCCAGGCGCATCTATGAACGAGCAGGCTTCAAACTCCTCGACGAGCAGCCGCACCATAGCTATGGCCACGATCTGGTCAGCCAGTGGTGGGTTCTGGATCTGTGATCGTGATGCGTGAGGCGGAGCACCTGCAGGTGGAGCCCTTCGTCATAGCCGTCGACGACAACGTCATTGCCGATTTGCAGGCTCGCATCCGCAACACCCGCTGGCCCGACCAGCTGCCGGCCATCGGCTGGGATCAAGGCACCGACATCGACTATTTGCGGCCGTTGCTCGCCTATTGGGCAGACGGTTACGACTGGCGGGCGCAGGAGCGGTGGCTCAACGGATTCAGCCATTTCCGTGCCGAGCTTGACGGCGTACACATCCATTTCGTTCATGAGAAGGCGTCGGCGGGGGCGGGAATCCCGTTGGTGCTCACCAATGGCTGGCCGAGCACCTTCGCAGAGTTGCTGCCACTCGTGCCCTACCTGACCGACCCCAAGGGACACGGCATCGAAGGTCCGGCGTTCGACGTGGTGATTCCCTCGCTGCCTGGCTACGGCTTCTCCGAGCGGCCGGCGCGGCCCGGCCACACCTACCGCTCGACCGCCGGACTCTGGCACCGGCTCATGCGCGGCCTCGGGTACGAGCATTACGGCGCCCACGGCGGCGATTTCGGCGGAGGTGTCGCCACCCTTATGGCATTGGACGAGCCGGACCGTCTGATCGGCATTCATCTGATCGATCTCGACATAGCACCGTACACAGGTTCTGGATCACGACCGCTCTCCGCGGCGGAGCAGGCCTATGTCGCCCACAATCAGACGTGGTGGCAGGTCGAGGGCGGATACAAGGCGGTCCAGTCGACGAAGCCACAAACGGTGGCTTACGGCCTCACCGACTCACCGGCGGGGCTTGCCGCCTGGATCCTCGAGAAATGGCGGTCTTGGGCCGACTCCGGCGGCGACCTCGACAGCCGGTTCTCCCGGGATTTCCTGCTGACCATACTCACGATCTATTGGGTGACGCGGAGCATCGCACCATCGATGCGGGATTACTACGACAACCGCTGGTTCAGCGTGGAACTCGGCCCGGACGACTATGTCGCGGTGCCCACCGGGTTCTCCATAGGAAA
>DATBRJ010000138.1:0-14867 GCA_036560395.1 Actinomycetes bacterium
CCAGTCGGCGGAGTCACTCGTCCTCCTCGTTGCTCAACCGCTGTCGCGCGGACAGCATTTCTACCTCAGGCCGGCCGGCGACCAGCCGCTCACACGCGTCGAGTACCTCCTTGCAATGCGCCACATCACCGGAGACGACGGCGACCCCGATAACGGCTCGGCGGTAGAGCTCCTGATGACCCACCTCGGCCGCGGCCACACCGAACCTGCGCTGAAGCTCGGCGACAACTGGGCGTACCACGGACCGCTTCTCCTTCAGCGACCGTACGTCACCGAGGAGGATGTCCAGCGAGAGGCTCCCGACGTACATCTGGCCCGATACCTCCCCGGCCGCCGGCACAGATATGAGGGGCACCCTGACTCGAACCTATCGGGTGAGGGTGCCCCTCAGGCGGGCAGTGGGAGGCGGCCGTCAGGCGCGAGGCTTCTCCCGCATCTCGAAGGTCTCGATGATGTCGTCCACCTTGATGTCGTTGAATGTGCCAAGGCCGATGCCGCATTCGAAGCCCTCGCGAACCTCGGTCACGTCATCCTTGAACCGGCGCAACGACTCGACCGTGAGGTTGTCCGCCACGACGGCGCCGTCGCGAACCAGCCGAGCCTTGCTGTTCCTGGTGATCGTGCCCGATCGGACGATACAGCCCGCGACATTGCCGATCCGCGGGACACGGAAGATCTCCCGAATCTCCGCGGTGCCGAGCTGGACCTCTTCGTACTCGGCTTTGAGCATGCCCTTGAGTGCAGCCTCGATCTCGTCGATCGCCTGGTAGATGATCGAGTAGTAGCGGACGTCGACGCCTTCGCGCGCAGCGAGCTCGCCCACCTTGCCTTCGGGCCGCACGTTGAAGCCGATGATCACGGCACCGGAGGTCATGGCCAGGTTGACGTCGTTCTGGTTGATGGCGCCAACGCCACGGTGCAGCACCCGGATGCCCACCTCGTCGCCAACGTCGATCTTGAGGAGCGCGTCCTCGAGCGCCTCGACCGAGCCCGACATGTCGCCCTTGATGATGAGCAGCAGCTCCTCCTGCTCGCCCGCCTTGATCGCGGCCTCGATGTCCTCGAGCGACACCCGCCTGCGCACCTGCGCGAACTGAGCATTGCGCTCGCGGGTCTGCCGGCGTTCCGCGATCTGCCTGGCCACCCGATCTTCGGATACGACCAAGAAGTTGTCGCCCGCGCTCGGCACCGACGTGAACCCGAGCACCTGCACGGGACGGGATGGGCCCGCCTCCTCCAGGGAGTTGCCGTTCTCGTCGAGCATCGCGCGGACCCGGCCGAATGCGTCGCCAGCGACGATCGAGTCGCCGACGCGGAGCGTGCCACGCTGGACCAGCACGGTGGCGATCGGTCCACGGCCGCGGTCCAGATGTGCCTCAATAGCGAGACCCTGGGCGTCCTGAACGGGATTGGCGCGCAGGTCGAGGGCGGCATCGGCGGTGAGCAGGATCGCCTCGAGCAGCTCGTCGATCCCGGCCCCCTCCCGGGCGGACACGTCGACGAACATCGTGTCGCCGCCGTACTCCTCCGGCACGAGGCCGTACTCGCTGAGCTGGCCGCGGACCTTGGACGGGTCGGCACCCGGTTTGTCGATCTTGTTGACCGCGACGACGATCGGCACCTCAGCCGCCTTGGCGTGGTTGAGCGCTTCGATGGTCTGTGGCATGACGCCGTCATCGGCGGCGACAACGAGCACAGCGATATCGGTCGACTGGGCACCACGGGCCCGCATCGCGGTGAACGCCTCGTGACCGGGGGTGTCGATGAAGGTGATCGCCCGATCGTCGGCGCCGGCGTGGACCTGGTAGGCACCGATGTGCTGGGTGATGCCACCGGCCTCGGCCTCCGCCACATTTGTCTTCCTGATCGCGTCGAGCAGCCTCGTCTTGCCGTGGTCGACGTGACCCATGACGGTCACCACCGGCGGGCGCAGCACGAGGTCGGCCTCGTCGCCCTCGTCCTCGCCGAAGTCGAGGTTGAACGACTCGAGCAGCTCGCGGTCCTCGTCTTCTGGACTGACGATCTCGATGACGTAGTTGAGTTCTTCACCCAGCAGCCTGAGCGTGTCGTCACTTACCGACTGTGTCGCCGTGACCATCTCACCGAGGTGGAAGAGCGCCTGAACCAGCGATGCCGGGTTGGCACCGATCCGCTCGGCCAGATCGCTCAGTGATGCGCCGCGGGGCATGCGTACGGTCTGACCTTGGCCCCGCGGCAGCGTGACGCCGCCGATCGTGGGCGCCTGCATATTGTCGAACTCTTGGCGCCGCTGCTTCTTGGACTTGCGGCCGCGTGCTGGACGCCCGCCGCCGGGCCGGCCGAAGGCACCAGCGGTGCCGCCGCCGCGACCCCGGCCTCCAGGGGCCGGCCGACCGCCGAAGCCGCCAGGGCCTCCGGGTCCGCCGGGTCCGCGCCCCCCGGCGCCGGGGCGACCGGGTGCGCCAGTGCGACCACCGCCGCCTCGACCGGGGCCGGGGCGCCCGCCGCCGGCAGGGCCTCCCGGCCCGCCGGGACCAGCCGGGCGAGCCGGCCGTGTCGGCATGTTGCCCGGGTTGGGGCCTGGTCCGCCGGCGGGCGTGCCTGGCCGCGGAACGCCGGGAACTCCGCCCGGACGGCCAGCGCCGGGTGCGCCGGGTGCGCCAGGACGGGGCTGGCGCGGCGCGGCACGGGACATGCCGGTGCTCGACGTGAATGGGTTGTTGCCAGGACGCGGACCCGCCGGGCGCGGGATCGCGCCAGGTGCCGCTGCGCCGCCGGGTCGGGCCTGGCCAGGTCTGGGAAGCTCACCTGGCCGCGGTGCCACCGGACGGGGCTCGGCCTCGGTGGGTCGGGCCGCCGCCGGGCGCCGGACCTCCTCAGCCGGAGCTGGAATCGGAGCAACCGGTTGCACCGGGGGTTCCGGCGGGGTAGGCGCCAGCGGCTGCTCGGCCGCGGCGACCTGCTCGGCCAGCGGCGTCTCTGGCTGCACCGCGGCCTTCTTTGCTGTGGTCTTCTTTGCTGCCGCCTTCTTGGTGGCACGCTGGGCGGGACCAGCGCCATCTGACGGCGCCGCCCCGGCTGGGAAGGCTTCCTTCAGCTTGCGGACAACCGGCGCCTCGATCGTCGAAGACGCGGAACGAACGAACTCACCGAGCTCCTGGAGCTTGGCCATGACGACCTTGCTCTCGACACCGAACTCCTTGGCGAGCTCATAGACCCGGACCTTTGCCACTGCTCTCCTTCTCGGCCCGGATCAGCTCGCCCAGGCCGCTAGTGCATGCGAGTACTCATCGCTGTGTGCTCATCGAGCGCTCATCGGTTACTCGTCCTAACCTGCGGGTCGGCATTGCGTGCGACGCTGGCCTGCTGCTGCCCAGGCCCGCACCGACAATGGTCAGTGTGATGGCCCTCGCCCGACATACTCCCTGAGCGCACTCAGATCGAGCGGTCCCGGCACCCTGAGTGCCCGTGGGAACGCCCGACGGCGCTCGGCGAGGTCGAGGCAAGCCGGATCGGGATGCAGGTGCGCACCTCGACCCGGCAGGCGGCCGTGCTGATCGGGAACACATGTGCCCTCGATCGACACGACCCGCAACAGGTCAGACTTAGCCGCCCGAGTCCGGCACCCTACACACGTACGCACCGGAGTCGCGCGACCAGTCACGAGACAGTCTACCCCCAGCGGAGGGGCGCAGCGATCAGCTCAGCGGCCTTGCGGCCTGGAGTCCCTGCACGGCCTCCTCCGCTCTGTGGAGTAAACGTCCCCATAGATCCGCAAATTCCCCCGTACGCAGGGAAGATCAAGTAGACGCCGGCTCCGTGTCAGGGCGAATGTCGATCCGCCAGCCTGTAAGCCGGGCGGCCAGCCGAGCATTCTGCCCCTCCTTGCCGATGGCGAGTGACAGCTGGAAGTCGGGGACCACCACCCGCGCAGCCTTGGCCTCCGCATCGACAATCTCGACGGAGTTGACTCGCGCCGGTGAAAGAGCACTGGCCACGAACTCCGTCGGCTCCTCCGACCAGTCCACGATGTCGATCTTCTCGCCATGCAGTTCGCTCATGACATTGCGCACGCGGGCGCCCATCGGGCCGATGCACGCGCCCTTGGCGTTGATGCCGCTCTTGAGAGCACGCACTGCGATCTTCGTCCGGTGCCCGGCCTCGCGCGCGATCGCCGCGACCTCCACCGAACCGTCGGCGATCTCCGGCACCTCCAACGCGAACAACTTCTTGACGAGATTTGGATGGGTACGGGACAAGGTCACCGACGGGCCGCGCAGGCCCTTTCTTACCGACACGACATAACACTTGATTCGTTCGCCGTGCTCGTACCGCTCGCCGGGGACCTGTTCGACTGGCGGCAAGATCGCCTCCAGCCGGCCGATGTTGACCAGCACCATCCGTGGGTCGTTGCCCTGCTGGATCACCCCGGAGACGATGTCGCCCTCGCGGCCGGCGTACTCCCCGTAGGTCTGCTCGTCCTCAGCGTCCCGCAGCCGCTGCAGGATCACCTGCTTGGCGGTTGTGGCGGCGATACGGCCGAAGTCCGCGGGCGTGTTGTCCCATTCGTTGACGATGTTGCCGTCGTCATCGATCTCCTGAGCGAAGACCGTGACGTGTCCCGTCCTGCGATCGAGCTGGACGCGGGCGTTGTGATGGACGGGATCGGTCTTGTGGTAAGCGATCAGCAGCGCGGACTCGATGGCCTCGACCAGAAGATCGAACGGGATCTCCTTCTCCCTCTCGAGGCTGCGCAGCACGGCGAGGTCGATGTCCATGGACTACGTCTCCTCGTCGTTGTCGCCACCCGGACGGTTGAACTCGACCTCCACCCTGGCCTTGGCGATCTCTTCGTACGCCAGCCACTGCTGGACTCCGCCAACCTCCAGGGTGACAGCCGAGTCGTCCGACCCCGCTACCCGGCCGATCATCTCGCCCCCACCGCGCAGGTGTGCTCTCACGAGCCGGCCAGCCGCGCGCCGCCAATGCTTGGGAGCGGTGAGGGGTCGGTCCGCACCGGGCGAGCTGACCTCGAGGGTGTAAGGGGCGGCACCGAACAGGTCGATCTGGTCGAGCTTGGTGGAGATCGCCGTACTGATATCGGCGATCTCGTCCAGGCCGATCCCCCCGTCGGCGTCGACGAAGATCTGCAGGAGGGTCCGACGGCCCGCCGACTTGACTGTCACATCCTCAAGATCCGCGCCGGCCGCGGCGACCAGCGGCTCGACCACCGCGGCGAGGTCGTCGTAGGCAGGCTGCCTGCTCATGTGGGGGACCTCCCCTCGGCTCTTATCTTGTGGCGCGTGGCGCGTGGCGTACACGATATCGGGTTGGGCAGACGACGAGCCCGCGCTGCGCCGCCTGCGGCAGAGCCCGCTGAGGTACGGTCAGCAGTCGCACCCAGATAAGCGACACCTAGGTGGACGAGGCATGGCCGACATTTCGCGCGCCCCGGCGGCCGGCGGGTCGCAGCGGCGTCCGCTCAGCAGGCGGCGCGTGCTTGCAGCGGCGGGCATAATCGCCGCTGCCGCGGTGAGCGGGTGTACGCGGAACAGCTCGGACGGTCAGGCCTCCGACCGGCCATCGGTGGACGCCACAGCCAGGGACCGGATCCTCGACGAGAAGGCAACACTGCTGGCCGTTTATGCCGCGACCATCGAGCGGCACCCGACGCTGCGGAGGCCGCTGGACGGCTTCGTACGCAGGCACACAGCACATATCGACGCGCTCAGGCGCGCCCTTGCCGCCACTCCGACGAACTCCGCAACGACGACGCGACGCCCCCACCAGGCGCAGATACCATCGCAGCGGTCCATGGCGGTACGTGCACTTGCCGACGCCGAGCAGGCGGCGACCGAACGTCGCCGGTCCGTGGTCGAGTCCGCCCTCTCGGGGACGTTCGCCGCGCTCGTCGCGTCGATCGCGGCGTGTGAGAACGCCCACGCACTCTTGCTGCGTGCCGAGGCTGACCGATGACAGCAACGCCGAAGCGGGAGCTGGCCGCCGTGCAAACGGCGCTCGCCGCGGAGCATGCCGCGATCTACGGATACGCGGTGGTCGGCGCACATCTGTCTGGGGACGAACGAGCGCGGGCGATCGCCGTCTACCAGGCTCACCGCCGCCACCGGGACGAACTGGCGCGCCTGATCGCGGCGGAAAAGCAGGCGCCAACGCCGGCCGCCGCGGCTTATCGGCTGCCTTTCGCAATCGAGTCTGCTCAGGACGCGCGCAAGCTGGCGGCCTGGCTGGAGGACGGCCTCGCGCAGGCCTACGCGGCTCTGGTCGCGGCCGGCGGGAAGGATATGCGCGGTCTCGGCGCATCGGCCCTCGCTGAAGCGGCGGCCACGGCGGCTGGGTGGCGTGGCAGCACCACCGCATTCCCGGGACTTGCGGTTGGAGCCGGCGGAAATTGACGGTTCCGAGGCTCCAGAGCGTCCTCAGCCGGCGGACATCACGTCGATTGCCAGGCGTCGACCAACGGAAGCAGGTCCGACAGCCGGGTGATGACGGCATCCGGCTCACCATCGAGGGGTCCGCGCTGGTCGTCGGGGATCAGGCTGTGCGGCAACAGGACCGTGCGCATCCCGACGCTGCCGGCGCCGTAGATGTCGTCGAAGAGCCGATCGCCGACGAAGACACACTGCTCGGGCTCCACTGCCCCGACGGCCTTCATCGCGGCGGTGAACGCTTCCGGGTGCGGTTTGGTCCACTCGATCTCGCTGGTATAGACCGCTCCGTCGATCAGGTGGAGAACGCCATCACGGCGAAACACCGCCTCATGCTCTTCCCTGGCCCAGATGGTGTTCGAGAGGACGCCGATGGAAACCTGGCGCTCTCGCAGCTGCGCGAACAGCGCACCGGCATCCGGGTCGGTGAAGGTGTGCGGCTCCCAGAATGCGTGATAGGCCTTAAGCGCCCGAGCATGGGCGCGCCCGGACGGCTCGAGCCCACCGGACCGCACGACTGCATCGAACGTGGTGCTCCGATGCTCCTCGCGGGCAACCCGCCATGCCTCATCCTCTGCGGCTCGCAAGGCGGCGGCAACGTCATCGCCGTAGGCCGGGTCATAGGCACGCGCGTATACCCGCCACTGCTCCGCCAGGTCGACGGTATGCCACGGCGTGAGGGTGCCGCCCCAGTCGAAGATCACCGCGTCGACCGCCACGCCCTGCATCCTGCCAAACGCCCACAGACTCACCGGGATGCGATGTGGTCGGGTGCGGCCTCGACGGAAACGCTCGTGCGTTCGCCGGTTCGCCGGTCCCTCACCTCGACGGTGCCGTCGGCCAGCCCGCGGCCGACGACAACGATGGTCGGCACGCCAAGCAGCTCCGAGTCGGCGAACTTGACGCCGGCTGATACTCCGCGGCGATCGTCGAGGAGGACCCGCACGCCGCGCTCCTCGAGCGAAGCGGCGAGCTGGTCGGCGGTCTCGAAGACAGCCCGCTCCTTACCGGTGGCCACGATGTGGACGTCTGCGGGCGCCACCTCGCGTGGCCAGCACAGCCCGAGCTCGTCGTAGGTCTGCTCGGCGATGGTGGCGACCGCACGGGACACCCCGATGCCGTACGAGCCCATCGTGATCCGAATCGGCTTCCCATCCGGGCCGAGCGCATCCAGCCATGCGGCATCGGCGTATTTGCGACCGAGCTGGAAGATGTGGCCGATCTCGATGCCGCGGTCGATGGACAGCGCCGATCCGCACTGCGGGCATGGGTCACCGGCGCGGAGTTCGGCGGCCTCGATCGTCCCATCGGGCTCGAAGTCACGCCCCGCGACAACATTGGCGGCATGCCGATCGGGTTGGTTCGCTCCGGTGACCCACGAGGTGCCGACGACGACTCGCGGGTCGACGAGATAGCGGATGCCGAGGTGACGCAGGATCTGCGGGCCGATGTACCCGCGGACGAGCGCCGGGTTCCTGGCGAAATCCTCAGCCTCGAACATCGCGACGGTGGCGGGCTCGAGATTGGCCTCCAGCCGCTTCATGTCGACCTCGCGGTCTCCCGGCACACCGATGACGAGGACCTCGGAGTCCTCTGAGCCGGGCTGCTTGACCTTTACGACGACGTTCTTGAGCGTGTCCGCGGCGGTGATCGGGTGGTCGAGCTCGCCGAGCGAGTTCACGTAGTCGACCAGCGACTCGATGGTCGGCGTGTTTGGGGTGTCGAGGACTCTGAGCGGAGGATGCGCCGTGGGGTCGCCTGCCTCCGGCGCGGGCACCCGAACCGCTTCAACGTTGGCCGCATAGTCGCAGGCGGTGCAGGTGACGAAGGTGTCCTCGCCAACAGGTGTGGGTGCGAGGAACTCCTCCGACCCGGAGCCGCCCATGGCTCCCGACATCGCAAAGACGATCCTGTAGCGCAGCCCGAGCCGGTCGAAGGTCTTGATATAGGCCTCGCGATGCAACTCGTACGACCGCTTGAGCCCCTCGTCATCGAGATCGAAGGAGTACGAGTCCTTCATGACGAACTCACGGCCACGCAACAAGCCCGCCCGGGGCCGTGGCTCATCGCGGTACTTCGTCTGGATCTGGTAGAGGATGACCGGGTAGTCCTTGTAGGAGGCGTACTCCCCCTTCACCATCTCGGTGAACAGCTCCTCGTGGGTGGGCCCAAGGAGGTAGTCCGCACCCTTCCTGTCCCGCAGCGTGAAGATGTTGTCGCCGTACTCGGTCCATCGGCCGGTGGCGTCGTAGTACTCGCGAGGAAGCAGCGCAGGCAACAAGACCTCCTGGCCGCCCATGCGGTTCATCTCTTCGCGGACGATCCGCGCGATGTTGTCCAGCACGATCTTGCCGAGAGGTAGCCAGGAGTAGATGCCAGGGCCGACCCGGCGGATGTATCCGGCCCGAACCAGGAGCCTGTGGCTCGGCACCTCGGCGTCGGCCGGGTCCTCGCGCAGGGTGCGGAGAAACAGGGTCGACATCCGGAGGATCACGGGACTACTCCTCTGCGCGGAAGACGGGAGATGGCTACCGGCGATGCCAGTGCCGCGAGGATATCCCTTCACCTCGCCCGGGGTTGAGGCAATTTAGCGCAGTCGGGCCGCTCGACTGGCCGCTTAGCCAGGTCGAAGACCCGCCGTGTTTGCCCCCAGGCTGTCGACAATGTCGCTGACCTCGTCGTAAGACCGCCGCGCGGCCGCCCTCTCGGCCCCGGTGAGGTCGTCGCGGGAGAGCTGCCGTAACAGATCCGCCAACCGGAAGGGTGCCCGCATGCCGATCGCCGTCGGGATGTACTCGGCTGCGGTGACCATCCACCTGCCGCTTCGCTCGGTGAAGGTGAACCGGGCCATCGTCCCCTCGTGAGTGCGTTCGGGCTGGCTCACCTGTTCGGCGAGATGGTTGCCTAGCCCGTACACAATCCACTTGCCATTGATCCTGCCGAACGGCTGCGGTACGTGCGCGTGATGTCCGTACACGAGATCGATATCAGGGGAGGCGAGCAAGCGCCGGGCGATCCGCCGCTGGTCATTCGTTGGCTCGCTGCGGTATTCCTGCCCCCAGTGCAGTGCGACCAGCACGACCTCGGCACCCGTCCGTCTCGCCTGACGTGCGTCGCTGAGGATCTGCTCCGGGTCGATCGTGTCGACGATCCAGCTCTCTCCCGCGGGCACCGGGAAACCGTTGAGCCCGTAGGTGTAGGACAGCAAGGCCACCTTGACAGCGGCAGCCGCTGCTGGGCTCCCCGCAGCTCCGCGCGGGTGGACGGTGAGGATCGTGGTGCGGTCATCCTCGCCGGACGTCCGAGCCGAGCCTGCGTGCGCGATCCCGGCCGCGTCGAGCGTTGCGAGCGTCCGGTCGACGCCGTCGGCTCCCGCGTCGAGCGTGTGGTTGGACGCAGTCGTACAGGCGTCGTAGCCGGCCCAGGCGAGCGCGGGAATGATCTGCGGCGGAACCTTGAAGACCGGGTAGTCAGAGAACGGGCCGCCGGGTTCGCCGACCGGCGTCTCCAGGTGGCAGATGGCCAGATCGGCCGCCGAGATGCGCGGGCGAACACCCGCGAGCATCGGCCGGAAGTCATAGCCGCTCTCACCCCGCGCGTCAGCGTCCCGCGCCGCCTGAGCCCACAGCGTCTCGCGAAGGAGCACATCCCCGGACATCAGGACGGTGAAGCTGCGCTCACCACTGCTGCCGGCCGAGCCCGCCTTTGTCGAGGCCGGCCCCGCCTTCTCGGAATGCGCTCCGTCCGATGCCGGCGTGGTTCCGGCCGCCGGTCGCGGCCGGCCGCCGTCTTCGAGAACCGCAGCGTTCACCCACACGAGCAGGCCCGCAAGGACCGCGGCGACAGAGCCGAGCACGGTGAGCGCGCGAGTCCACTTCCGCGCCACGTGCCGGTCGCCGCCGTTCATCCTGGACGATCGACGGGGCTACCGAGCAGCGGACAGCGCCGGAGCCGTCCGCAGCGGGGACAACCAGCCGATGACCACGGCGACGGCGACGCAACTTGAAGCAAACGCCATTGCCCCGCGCGGGTCGGAGACCGAGGCGACGATGCCTCCTGCGAGGCCGCCCACGGTATAGCCGGTGCCGTAGGAGAGCAGCCGGCCTGTCACGTGCACCCTGCTCAAGACCACATCCGTAATGATCATCACGCGACGACGAAGGTCACCCACGGTACCGGTGCGCTCTGCAAGGGCTGAGGTTGCCGCGTCAGAACAGCACGGACATGAATGTGCCGTACTCCTCGAAGCCGACCTTTCGGTACACGGCCCTGGCGGGCGTGTTGTAGTCGTTCACGTAGAGACAGACCGCGGGCGCCACACACTCCAGCGCATAGTCGACGACCGCAGCCATCCCGGCCACGGCAAGCCCTCTTCCGCGCAGCGCCGGCTCCACCCAAACGCCCTGTACCTGGCAGGCACGCGGCGTGACCGCACCGATCTCCGCCTTGAAGACAACGCGATCGCCGTCGATGCGGGCCAGTGATCGCCCCGACTCGATGAGTTCCCGCACCCGGGATCGATACAAGGCCCCTCCATCACCGGCGACGGGTGAGATGCCGATCTCTTCGGTGAACATCGCAACCGAGGCGGGCAGCAGGATGTCAAGCTCGGCTACGGCGACCTGCCGTACTCGCTCGTCGCGCCAGATTTCTGGACGTGCCCGCCGGGTGGCCACCATCATCGGCTGCCGGGCGCGGATCGTCCTGGCCGAGCGCCAATGCGGCTCCAGCAGAGCCCACAGCGCGCCGACTGCGTCGGCCTGGCCCACGATGGATGAGCAACGCCGGCCCTGCCTTATCGCGCGCTCGGCAAATGCCTCGACCGCGGCGCTCGTCGCCCCGACGGGAACCAGGTTCGCACCCGCGTAGCACAGTGACTGGAGCGTGCCGCTGGCCGGATACCCCCACACCTCCGCGCCAAGCCGCCACGAGTCGAGGCCGACAGCGTGGATGCGTGAACCAACGAACACGTTGGCATACGGATCGCGCGCGACGACGTCGAGTGCATCAAAGGTGTCGCGCGAATCAAGAAGGCGGACTGCGGCGGTGCCGAGCACAAGTCCACAGTAATCAGACTCAAGGATGCCGTTCACCCTGTGGGGGCGGCGAATCCGGCCCGGCGACCAGGCGCGGCGCTGTCAGGAGACCGTGACGGTTGGTTCTCCGACGTCGGCGCCGTCCAGCCCCATCTCCTCGGCGAGCCGCATGGCCTCCTCGATGAGCGTCTCGACAATTTTGGACTCGGGGACCGTCTTGATGACCTCGCCGCGGACGAAGATCTGACCCTTGCCGTTGCCTGAAGCCACACCCAGGTCGGCCTCGCGCGCCTCGCCTGGACCGTTGACGACGCAACCCATCACGGCCACTCGCAGTGGCACGTCCATGCCGTCGAGCCCAGCGTGGACCTCCTCCGCCAGCTTGTAGACGTCGACCTGGGCACGCCCACACGACGGGCAGGACACAATCTCGAACCCGCGCTCCCGCAGGCCGAGCGACTCCAGGATCCCGATGCCGACCTTGACCTCCTCAACCGGAGGAGCAGACAGCGAGACCCGGATCGTGTCGCCGATGCCCTCGGCGAGCAGCGCGCCGAACGCCACCGACGACTTGATGGTGCCTTGGAAGGCCGGGCCCGCCTCAGTAACGCCAAGGTGGAGGGGATAGTCACATGCCTCGGCGAGCAGCCGGTACGCGTGGATCATCACAACCGGATCGTGGTGCTTGACCGAGATCTTGAGATCACGGAACCCGTGCTCCTCGAAGAGTGAGCACTCCCACAGGGCAGACTCGACCAGCGCCTCGGGTGTGGCCTTGCCATGTTTCGCTAGCAACCTCGGGTCAAGGGAGCCGGCGTTGACGCCAATCCTGATTGGGGTGCCGGCGTCCGACGCCGCGCGGGCGATCTCGGCCACCTTGTCGTCGAACTGCTTGATGTTGCCCGGGTTGACGCGGACGGCCGCGCAGCCCGCCTCGATCGCCGCGAACACATAGCGCGGCTGGAAATGGATGTCGGCGATGACCGGGATCTGCGATTTGCGGGCGATGGTCGGCAGGGCATCCGCGTCGTCCTGAGACGGGACTGCCACCCGTACGATCTGACAGCCGGAGGCCGTGAGCTCGGCGATCTGCTGCAGCGTCGCGTTGACATCTGCGGTCACGGTCGTCGTCATGGACTGGACGGACACCGGTGCATCGCCGCCGACCAGGATGCTCCCGACCTTGATCTGGCGGGACTTGCGCCGTAGTGCCAGCGGCTTGGATGGCGCGGCAGGCATCCCAAGATTCACGCTCATCGGGGCACAGTCTCGATTCGAGTCGACGATTCTGTTGGGGGTGCTAGTTCGGCAGCCGCACCGGGTTCACGATGTCCGCGGTGACCAGCAGCACCGTGAGCATGACGAGCAGGACGAGCACCAGGTAGGTCGCCGGGAGCAGCTTAGCCGGGTCGATCCGCCCCGGATCCGGCCTGCCCACCAACCGGTAAGCAGCTGCCCTGAAGCGCTCCACGAGCAGCAGCGCAACATGGCCGCCGTCCATCGGAAGCAGGGGAAGCATGTTGAAGATTCCGATGATCACATTCAGGCCGGCCATCATGACCAGGAAGTCGCCGATCCTCGCCGACAGCGGCTGATCCTCGTTGGCGATCACCTCGCCCGAGATACGTCCTGCGCCAACCACCCCGACCAGGCCCTCGTTGTCGCGTTGCGCACCGTTAAAGGTCGCGTCCCAAAGGTTGGGGATCTTGCTCGGTATCGCGGCGAGGGTTTGCACGGTGAGCTTCGAGTAGCTGCCGATCGCCTGCCCCGCGTCGCCGAAAGCCGTGATCGGGTGGGGCCGGTACGTCTCAGGTTCGGCGGCGATGCCGAGCCAGCCGGCGTCCACGGTATGCGCCGGGTTGTCAACGTCCGGTCGCTTCCGCGAGATCGGCGTCGGCTCCAGCGTGACTTGTTGCCCGTCGCGTTCCACCACCACGTCGAGTCGGCGCCCGGCCGAATCGTGCACCGTTTGGACGAAGTCGCTCCAGCTATGAACGGGCTGGCCGTTCACCGAGAGGACGCGGTCCCCCGGGTGGAAGCCGGCCAGCGCGGCCGGCGACACCGGATCGGTCGGGCGGCACCCGCTCGCTGTGCCGTCGGTCACGCACGGCGAGACCTCTCCGATCGTCGTTGTCGCCCTGGTCTGGTCCACCAGCAGGAAGACAGCAGCAAGCAGGACGAAGGCGATGACAAAGTGCATAGCAGAACCAGCGGACAGGACGATCAGCCGCTGCCAGGCCGGCTTGCGATAGAACGCCCGCGGCTCGTCGGACGGAGCGACCTGCTCACTCTCGCTCATCCCGATGATGCGGACGTATCCACCGGCTGGAATGGCCTTGATGCCGTACTCGGTCTCGCCGCGCTTGAAGGACCACACGCGCTGGCCGAATCCCACGAAGAACTCGGTGGCCTTCATCCCGAACGCCTTGGCGGTCAGGAAGTGCCCGAACTCGTGCAACATGATCGAGATCAAGATGACCACGATGAAGCCGAGCACGCCAAAGATCATCTGCTGATCTCCCTGAGCTTGTTGCCGGAGAGCTCTCGCGCCCGAGTTCTGGCCCACCACTCGGCTTCGTACACGTCTTCCACTCGACGTACGACGCCCGGCTCGTGTTCCGCGAGAACCTCCTCCACCGTATCCACGATCGCCAGGAACGGCAGCCGGCCGGCCAGGAACGCGGCAACGCACTCCTCGTTGGCCGCGTTGAAAACCGCCGGCGCGGTGCCTCCGGCCGCCGCCGCGGCCCGGCCGATCGATACGGCTGGGAACGCCTCCTCGTCCAGCGGGAAGAACTCCCAGGTCGCCGCGGTGCTCCAGGCGCACGGTGTCGCGATCCCCGCAACCCGGTCAGGCCAGGCGAGGGCAAGCGCGATCGGCAGCCGCATGTCGGGTGGGCTCGCCTGGGCCATGGTGGCGCCGTCACAAAACTCCACCATGGAGTGGACGATCGACTGGGGGTGGACAACGACATCGATGCGGTCGAGCGGGATGTCGAAGAGCAGATGACCCTCGATCACCTCGAGTGCCTTGTTCACCAAGGTCGCCGAGTTGACCGTGATCACCGGACCCATCGCCCATGTCGGGTGGGCGAGCGCCTCTGCCGGGGTGACGCTCGCGAGCTCGGACCTGGCACGGCCGCGGAACGGTCCACCACTGGCGGTGATCACCAGGCGGCTGACCTCGGCCGCCGCTCCCCCGCGCAGGCACTGGGCGAGGGCGGAATGCTCCGAGTCGACGGGAATGATCTGCCCGGGTTTCGCCAGCTCCTTGACCAGCGGCCCGCCGGCGATCAGGGACTCCTTGTTCGCCAGCGCCAGAGTGCGGCCGGCCGACAGCGCCGCGAGGGTCGCGGCGAGGCCGATCGATCCGTTGATTCCGTTCAGCACGACGTCGGCCGGCCAG
>DATBRJ010000139.1:0-3567 GCA_036560395.1 Actinomycetes bacterium
TGCGGCCCGGTGTCGGTCACCTCGCGATAGCGCCCGATGCCAAGCGCCAGCAAGTAGGTGGCGATCGGCTCGGTGGCCCGCCACCGGTAGGTGATCGTTCCGTCGCCCGTCGTGGTGCCGGTCAGCGTTCCGCTCGACACGCCTGCCCAGCCGGTCGGGACGGTTACTGCGACATCGAACAACGCCTCGTCAGACGGCTGGTCGTTGCTCGGGAACCAGGTGAACGCGCCGTACGGCTCCTGCAGCGCGAACACCTGCCCACGCGGGTCGGCATGCCATCCGACGGTGACGAGATCCTCCCGGACGACAGGACCGGGTGCCCCCTGCGGGGTGCCGTGATACCTGACGGTGAGGGTCATCTGCTCGTCTGCGGCCAGCCGCCGCCCGGCGGGCACGAGAAGGTCATCGCCCGCTTGCATCGCGGACCGGGCCTGGCCGTCGAGGCGAACATCATCGACGTGGAGTATGTCGTCGAAGTCCAGGCGCAGCTGCTCGGCGGGTTCCGTGAGCCGGATGGTAAGGGTCGCGACGCCGGACAGGAGCTTGTCCGATGGACTCCAGCCGAGAGCGAGCCCGTAATGCAGCACGTCGACGCCGGGATTGCCGTAGTCGGGATAAACCGGGTCGGCGACTGGCTGCGACCTGCCCAGTGCCAGATCACGTGCCGCGGCGCCTGGTGCCGCGGGCACGGCGATCGTGCCGCTGGGCTCGCCGCGACTGTCGCTGCCGCCGGTACATGCCGTTATGACGGCTGCGGCGACTATCGCGGCGACCGGTCGCCAGAGCGATGTCATCCAGGTGATCCGGAGGCAGCGGTGGCCAGCTCCTCGAGCGAGACGTCGGGGTCGGCGAGACGCTCTGCCGCGATCTGCGCTCGCGCCGTCACAATCGCTCGCAGCGGCTTCATCGCATCCCATTCGTTCACGTGCATCGCCGCCTGAACGCGACCATCAAGCAACCAGAAGGCCACGAACCGGTGGGTGCCGACGTCGCCGCGAGTGATCACGCGGTCGTAGCCGCCGGGCTCGACGTATCCCGTGTACTCCATGCCGATGTCGTACTGGTCGGTGTAGAAGTACGGCATCCGGTCGTAGCTCACCTGCTGCCCCAGCATCGCCCGGGCAGCGAACGGGGCGGCGTTTTTCGCATTCGCCCAGTGCTCGACCCTGATCCGTTTTCCAAGCAGCGGGTTATAGGCCGTCGCGACGTCGCCGACGGCGAAGACATCCGGATCTTCCGTCCGCATCGCATCGTCGACAAGCACCCCACCGGCCGGGCCAGGCTCGACGGCGAGCCCGGCTGCCTCGGCGAGCGCCTTGTTGGGGAGCGCTCCGATGCCGACGACCACGAACTCGGCCGGGATCTCGGTACCTGCCGATGTCATCACCGCCTGGACCCGGCCGCCAGAGCCGCGAAATCCGGCGACCGATGTCGCCATCCGAAGGTCGACGCCGTGCTGGAGATGTGCGGCCGCGAACACCTCTCCCATTTCCGGACCGAGCACGCGCTCGAGCGGGGTAGCAAGCGGCTCCACGACGGTGACGTCCGTGTGCCCGGCAGCGGCCGCGGCCACTTCCAACCCGATCCAGCCTGCACCGACGATAACCATCCGCAGACCCGACTCGATCGCCTGCTTGATCGCATCGGAGTCGGCGATTCTGCGCAGGTACTGCACGCCGTCCAGGTCCGAACCTGGAAGCTCCAGACGGCGGGGTGCCGCACCGGTCGCGATCAATAGCTTGTCGAAGCCGAGGGAGTCGCCGCGGTCCAAAGTGACCGTGCGGCCGGCGAGATCGAGTGCTGTGGCAGTCCGGCCGAGCATGAGCTCGACGGCATTCTCGGCATACCACGCCTCCGGCTTGGCGAACACCTTCGCCAGTTCCTTCTTGCCGAGGAGGTACTCCTTGGACAACGGCGGTCGCTCGTATGGCAGCGCGTTCTCGTCCCCCACGATCACGACCCTCCCGTCGTAACCCTCTTTTCTCAGGGTCTCCGCTGCCCGGGCTGCCGCAAGCCCGCCCCCGACTATGAGGGCTAACCGACTCGTCATGGGTTCCCTTTCCCCTACCAAAGTCGCAGCGCATCTGGGCTGCGCTGGTGCATCACATGATGTACGACCCGGCACTTGTCCAGGGTTCAGCGCAGGCGCAGTCGGGAATGAGCACAGCACCCGATTGGTTGAAGCGTAAACTAAAAATCACCATTCACCTCTAGAGGAGAGAACCATGCCGGCCGTGACCGCAGATACGCTGACGCTTCCCCGACTGCCGCAGGTCGCGGAGGTGGGGACAGCCTGGCGGCCGACAGTCAAGGTCATCACGGCACAGCGCCATCTCGAGGGCGAGGGCTTCGTGGTGCGCCGCCCGTTCCCCGGCATGGATATCAGCCTCGCGGACCCCTTCCTCCTGCTGGATCACATGGGGGCCGTGGAGTACGCGCCTGGGGAGGCTAAGGGGACGCCGTGGCACCCGCATCGCGGCTTCGAAACCGTGACCTACATCATCGACGGCGCCTTCAGGCACCAGGACACAACCGGCGGCGGAGGTCTGATCACGGACGGCGCGACCCAGTGGATGACTGCGGGCGCCGGGATCCAGCACATCGAGACCCCACCGGACTGGCTGGTCGCCAAGGGCGGTCTGTTCCATGGCATCCAGCTCTGGGTCAACCTGCCGCGCGAGCAGAAGTGGGTCCCGCCGCGCTACCAGGACATCGAAAGCCGCGACGTCGCACTGCTGGCTAGCGCCGACGGTGCCTCGCTGGTGCGAGTCATCGCGGGCGAGCTGGCGGGCCACCGCGGACCAGGCATGACTTACACCCCGATCACTTACTTGCACGCCACGGTCGCACCGGGGGGCCGGTTGAGCCTGCCCTGGCCGAGTGACTTCAACGCGCTGGTGTACGTCCTGGCCGGCCGCGGCCACGTCGGGCTCGAAGGACGTCCTGTGGACGAAGGCCAGCTGGCGGTGCTCGGTGCCGGTGAGGCGCTGACGGTCACGGCTGCGGGCTCGCAGCCACTGGCCGCGCGTACCGGATGGGAGATCCTGGTCCTCGGCGGCCTGCCGATCAGGGAGCCGGTTGCGCGCTACGGCCCGTTCGTCATGAACACCCGTGAGGAGATCATCCAGGCCTTCGAGGACTATCAGGCCGGTCGCATGGGCGTCATCCCCGCGGACAGGGTCCCGCATCGCACCTCGGCGGACACCACGCCGTCCAGCTGATCAGCCCGCTCGCTTTTTCCCATGAAGGGCACCTTCGCCCCGACTTATCGGGTGAAGGTGCCCTTCATGTGCCTGCGGACACGAGTCCACGTGCCCTTCCGTCCGCGCCGGGGAAAGCCGGGAAGGCTCGATCGCCTAGCCGCTGGCTCACCCGAAGCGCACCCACTGCTGATCGCCGAGGTTGTGGATATCGGTCGCCATCGCACCGGAGCTGGAGATCGTCCATAGCGTGTCGCCGATCACGAGGGAACGGCGGATCGACGGGTCCCGCTGGTACGCCGTGATGCCCGCCGCTCCCGGATGGGAGATGAAGCCGAGCTTGGTGAGCCGGTCGCCGTCGAGCCGC
>DATBRJ010000140.1:0-5973 GCA_036560395.1 Actinomycetes bacterium
ATGTGGCTATCCGCCGGAGCGACGGCGCCGTACATTGCCGCTGTGGCAGCCGAGACTTCACAAACCCTGGACCGGGGGCTTCGCGTCCTCGGCCTGCTGGCCGACGTGCCAGGTGGCCTGACAGTCACCGAGATGGCTGGCCGTCTCGGGGTGAACCGGAGCGTGGTCTACCGGCTACTCGCCACCCTTGAGGAGCACGGTCTCGTACGACGCGATGGGGACGGCCGGACCCGGCTCGGCCTCGGCCTGCTCCAGCTCTCTCAGCGTGTTCAACCCCTCCTGCGTGACGCGGCGGTGCCGTCGCTGCGCCGCCTCGCCGAAGAGGTTGGCGCCACCGCCCACCTCACGATTGCCGATGGTCGCGACGCGCTCGCGGTCGCGGTCGTCGAGCCATCCTGGACCGACTACCACGTCGCGTATCGGGTCGGGTCCAGGCATTCGCTCGAACGCGGCGCCGGCGGGCGGGCGATCCTGGCCCATCGCCGAGGGGAGGCCTTGGATCCGCCGTATGTCTTCAGCGAAGGCGAGTTGCAGGTCGGCGCGCACGGGATCGCCGCTCCAGTGATCGGCGTGCCGGCAATTGAGGCCAGTGTCGGGGTTGTCGCGCTCGCTGAGCTCGATGCCCGTAAGGTCGGCCCGCGTGTTGTCCGTGCCGCCGCCGAAATCGCCGCCGTCCTCCGGTGAGCCGCTGGCGGACCCCGGGCGTCAGGCCGAGCCGAAGAGACGGCGAACCGTCGCCATCGTCACCAGCCCATTTGCGATGGCGAACTCGACGAGCTGCTCCTTGCGCGCCGTCCGGCGCGGAGCGCCGGAAAGCTCCCGCGCCATAGCCTGCTTCGCCTGCTCGGGTGTCGCTGACTTGGCCTGGTCGGCGGTCCATGGTTTCTCGCCGATCGGAAGCTTGCTACGCACGTCGTCCAGCCGCCGGTCGACCCAGTCGCCGTCACGTTCGTCGGCGATCAGACCGTACTCGTAAAGCCGCTCGGCGATCTGGGTCGATGTGGGTATCCACGGGCTTTGCGGGTTGCGCAGCGTCGGCTCGCACAAGGCGACCAGGCAGCGGAAATAGGCTGTTTCCTCGTTGAGGCCGAAGGCCGACATGGTGGGCTCGCCCGCCATGGTGCGATCTTGGCCCGAGCCGGCCTCCTGCGGGGCGTCCCCGATCTCGATTTCGAAGTAGTCCGACACACCGGCGAAGGTCACCCGCGCCATGCCTGAGGTGACGAGGTAGGCCTGTCCTGGCCGCAGGCTGATCGACGTCGGCTCAGCGCCCATTCGGACAAAGATCGGATTCGAGCCCGTGTTGGTGATGAGCACGCCATACGGGGTCGCCTCCAGGACGCCGGCGCGGCGGCTTACCCGCGGTGATCCACTCACGGACAGGTCGACCGCTTGTCCCGGCGCCTCGCGTCCGAAGGAGAGCGGGGACTGGTCGCGAATCTCGATGGGCTGCTGTCCCGGCAGCACAACCCGTCCACGCAGGTCCGTCACGCACCCTCCTCCGCGGGGCAGGCGCCATCACAGTCGATCGATCGCATCGCTGATCCGGTTGACCACGTGGTCGAGTACGTCCTGCGGCGGGTCGCCGGCGAGGCCGGATCCGACCAGCAGGGCGATACTCAGTGCGATGACCAGCGCCAGAACGACGACGAAGAAGCAGCCGAGCGCGCTGCGCCGACGTGACGGCTGCTGGTAGGTCTCGTAGTCGTAGCCATATCTGGGCGCGGCGGACGGGACGGGCTCGCGCTCGAGTTGCTGAACCCGGCGCGCGAGGGCGTATTGCTCCCGCGCCAGCCGATCGCGTTCCCTGGTCAGCTCATCGCGCTGCCTGATGGCAGTCGTCACCTCGGCGGAGAGTCGCTTGATCTGCTCGGTAGGCGCCGACTTGTCCATGATCTCGGTGCTCGGCCCGGTCGCGGCCAGCCGGCCAACCTCCTGCTGGAGCTCGTCGCGCTCCTCAGCGGCTCGCGCGGCTCCCCGCTGCGCGTCCCTGACCTGCTGAGCGAGCGCCGGTACTGCCGTCTCGTGTAGATGCCTGATCGCTTCAAGCAGGACGCCGTCCGGCTCAGCGAAGGTTCCTTGGACTCGGCCCCCCGGTCGGGTCAAGTAGAGGACGAGCGCACGAGTCTCCTCCGATCGCACTCCCGGATCTGCGCTGAGGACGGCGACCAGCCGCGGTGCCCCAGGGAGCCAGGGAACGCCCACGTAGTCCTCGGGGACCGCGAGTTCTGCCAATCTGCGGCGCAGCTCGGCCGCCGTAGCCACCGACCGGTCCTCGGGCCGGTGCGCCAGGCAGTCAGCGAAGAGCTGGCGCCAGCCGGAGGAGACTCTGTCGTCCACCGAATAGCGTGCCTGGCACACCAGCTCGTACTGCTGCTGTGGCGTAACGCCAGCGGTGATGTGCCGGCCGGTAAGCATCCGGTGCATGCTCACGGCGAGCGCCCAAACGTCGCTCGCGTAGCTCGGCACCCAGTCGGGCGACGGTTGCCGAAGGTCTCCCACTTCCCGCGGTCCTGCCGACCCGTTGGCCGCCTGGCCTTGATCGAGCTCTTCGCCACTGGTCACCCGCACGTGGTCCGGGCTGGTGGTCTTGCGCTCGCCGTTGGGCGCAGGTCGCTCGGTGGGGTCGGCCGCGACCCCTGCCAACCGCGCACAGGACTCCGGTGGGAGGTAGGCGAGTGTCCTTGCTAGCAAGGAGCTGGTCGCCTCCCGGCTGTCGGCCGGCACAGAAACCCCGAAGTCGGCGATCTTGAATGCGGCGCCGATCCGCAGCATGTTGGTCGGCTTGATGTCGCCGTGCACGGCCCGACGTGCGTGTATGTGCTCCAGCCCCGCCGCGACCTGCTCGAAGATCCCAGCCCAGGCCCGTTCGCCCGGTCGCATCCGGCGGGCGAAGCCGTAGAGGTCCTCCGCGGCGAGTTCCAGGATCAGCCCCAGTGATCCAGCTCCGGCAAGGTCGCCGCTGGACGCAGGAGAGCGGAGGCGGAGGCTAGTGATCAGCCCGAGAACGTTCTCGTGGCCTTCGACCTCGGCGATCCTCTCGGCCTCGTCACGGACCTGGGTGATCTCGTCGTCCGTGCCTCGCAGGCATTTGAGCGCCCGGTCGTCGGCGCCGTAAGCCTCCTGCGTTTCTGGTGTCGCGGGGCGTACCGCATAGACCGAAGAGAAACCGCCCTCAGCGATGTGCCGGAGGACCTGCCAGCTGTTGGCGGCCTCGCCGACAACCTCTCCCACTGCCAGCGAGACGGTGCGCACCGGCGCGTCCGGCGTCGACGTCACGCGGTGCTCCTTCCCAGATTCACCCGCTTACCTGTGCTGGCCTCGCCACCTTAACCGGATCGGGAGTTGAGGATCACCCCTTCGGTCGGCTCCCAGGTTGATTCGTTCCCACAACGCTGACGGATCCCTCCCTGATGCCCTTCGGAGGGGGGATTCCCCCGTTCTCGATCTTCTTTCTCGACCGCACGCTTAGACCTAGATCGATGACCGTGCGGTTCCCGCTACGAGTTCTGTGAGGATCCGATGACCGAGTGGGTGGACATCTTCCCGGCGTACCGCGACAATCTGGTGCGCTTTGCCCAGACATACGCGCACCGCGCGTGCGAGGCAGAGGATGTCGTACAAGACGTGTTCACGCGGCTGCTCCGTCCCGGAGGCGCTGCGGTTCCCGAGCGGCCCGGTGCCTACCTGCGCCGTGCCGTGGCGAATGAATGTGTGAGTCACTGGCGACGCCGCCAGCGGGAGCGGCTGACCGCCGACATTCCCGACTGGTCGTCCGTTCCCGACTCGGCCGATGCGACCGTGGACAGGATCGTGGTGCGGGACGCCGTCGCGAAGCTGCCGCTGCGTATGCGCCAGGTAGTGGCCCTCAGCTTCCTCGAAGGCATGAGCGACGCCGACGTGGCGCAGGCACTTGGGATCACATCCGTCACGGTGCGAACGACGCGGGCCCGGGCAATGCGTCATCTGGCACTCCTGCTCGCCGATCTTCGTCCGAACCGCCGTCCACAGCTCACTCCCGCTGCGGCCGACCAGGCTGGGCCGGCCTCTATCGTGGAGACCTCCGTGAGCTCCGATTCCCTCCCTATTGCCGCTTAGAGTGCCCGTTAGCTGGGTCCGACGCCTGGGCCACAAGGGGCAGGACGCGGTACGGGATCTGGGTGGCGAGCGCGATCACCGTCGAGGTCCTCACGATGCCGTCGTAGGCCACAATGCGGTCGATCACTCGCTGCAGGTCGGCGTTGGATCTGGCCACGATCCTGCACACGAGGTCGGCGGCTCCGGTGATCGTGTAGGCCTCGAGCACCTCCGGAATCCCGGCCAGGTGCTCGGCCACCGCGTCGTGCCCGCCCTTCTGTCTGATTTCCAGGGTGGCGAATCCCATGACGCCGTAGCCAAGGGCGGCGGGGTCCACATCAGGCCCGAACCCGGTGATCACGCCGCGGCTCTGCAGCCGGTCGAGCCGTGCCTGCGCGGTGCCGCGGGCGATGCCGAGCCGACGCGATGCCTCGAGCACACCGATCCGTGGCTCGGCGGCGAGCAGTAGGACGAGCCGCGCATCGAGGGAATCAATCGGGGCTGACCCTGCCGTGTCCACGTGTCGCCTCCCATGCCAGACCGCTGGTAGTCAGTGTGTACGTCGTGAGCCGTTTGGGACGGCGCTTGTCGTACATCTTGTCCAGGCAGAAGGCGGTCAGTTGCGCATCATGTACGGCAGCGGCAGTGTTCGCTCGAGGCAGCGGATCGAGCCAGCCGCTAGAGGAGGCCAATCGTGAGCGATCAGGAAAGCAGCGCCCGGACGGTGGCCGCGGACAACGTCGACGAGCTCGTCGGTGCCGTCGCGCACGACATCGCGGCTGACCCGTTCCCGGTGAAGGGGGTCGATTTCGTCCACTTCCTGGTCGGCAACGCCAAGCAGGCTGCGCACTACTACTCGACCGCCTTCGGGATGACGTGCACCGCCTATCGGGGTCCTGAGCAGGGTTTCCGCGACTACGCCGAGTACGTGCTCGAGTCCGGCAGCGCGCGGTTCGTGGTCAGCGGTGAGGTGCGGGCTGGCACCACGATCGGCCGCCATGTTGCCGCTCATGGCGACGGTGTATGGGACATCGCACTTGAGGTCCCTGACACCTATGCGGCCTACGCGTACGCGATCGAGCATGGCGCCAAGGGGCTCGTCGACCCGACGGTTCTCGACGACGAGCATGGCAAAGTGGTCACCGCTTCCATCCAGGCATACGGCGAGACCCGGCATTCACTCATTGACAGGTCTGGCTATCACGGGCCGTTCTTGCCTGGATTCGTGGCCCGGCAGCCGATCGTCGACCGCACCCCGTTGGTCGAATCGGGCAGCCAGCCGAAGCGGTTCTTCCAGGCGGTCGACCATGTGGTCGGCAACGTGGAGCTTGGCCGGATGGATGAGTGGGTGGACTTCTACCACCGCGTCATGGGCTTCACGAACATGGCCGAGTTCATCGGCGACGACATCGCGACCGACTACTCCGCCCTGATGTCGAAGGTCGTCGCGAACGGCACCCGAAAGGTCAAGTTCCCGCTCAACGAGCCGGCGGAAGGCAAGCGGAAGTCGCAGATCGACGAATACCTCGAGTTCTACGGCGGTCCGGGCGTGCAGCACATCGCGCTGGCGACCAACGACATCATCGCCAGTGTCTCGGCGATGCGAGCGGCAGGTTTGGACTTCCTGCCGACGCCGGACTCCTACTATGACGACCCGGAGCTCCGCGCTCGGATTGGCCAGGTCCGGGCTCCGGTCGACGTGCTCAAGGAGCACAGGATCCTGGTGGACCGGGACGAGGACGGCTACCTCCTGCAGATCTTCACCAAACCGGTGCAGGACCGCCCAACGGTCTTCTTCGAGCTCATCGAGCGGCACGGATCACTCGGCTTCGGTAAGGGCAACTTCAAAGCCCTCTTCGAGGCCATCGAGCGCGAACAGGAGATTCGCGGCAACCT
>DATBRJ010000141.1:0-5700 GCA_036560395.1 Actinomycetes bacterium
GTCGCCGCCTGGATGGCCGGCGACTCCCCAGCGAAGCGGTCCGAACCGGCGCAGCCGCCCACCCCCACCACTGCCCCCGACGGTTGGCGGTGGGAGTCCTCCCGCGGCGTAGAGGCCCTCGTGCCCGACACATGGAGCGACTCCTGGACCTATAGCTTGGCGGGGTCGTGCTACGCCGCATACAGCGAGACGGTCCGGGGGCGACCAGATCCCTACGTCGGTCGCGCCGCCGAGCGCAGCCTGACGAGCCCTCGGCAGATCTGTCCACGCGTCGACGTCCGGACGCCTTTCGTGTGGTTTGACGACTATCGGGCCGTGCCCGGTATCCGAGAGCACAATCACGGTTGGGTGGAGGAAACCAGGCTGGTGGCCGGGATCAAGGTCACCGTGTTCGCCGCCGACGACGGCCAACGCCGCACGGTGATGGACTCTCTGCGGCCGGTCGACGACACCGATGTCTACGGCTGCCCCGTCCACCACCCCGTCGCCGAGCATCCCGACACCCGCCCGTCCGGCGGTGGTCTCGCTACTGTCGGCGACGTCGACGCCATCAGTGTGTGCAGCTACACCTCCGAGCAGATCCCCGGCGAAGAACGGCCGCCGTTGCTGGCCTCCAGCCGACTCACCGGCGCCGACGCCCAGAAGGTCGTGGACGCCATCCTGGCCGCACCCGAAGGCAGCGGACCCAACGGCGACTGGGAGGACCCACTCGCGACGCAAGCGCGGCCTAGCGTGGCGGTTTGCCGCAAATTCCGCAGCATGGATGCGCCCGGTGAGCTCGACTACCCCGACTACGGCTACGAGCGTCTCCTCCTGATCGTGCACGGCAGCCAACGAGACCAGGAAGTGGTCCTCCGATTCAGCGGCTGCAACTACCACGGCACCGACGACGGCCAGGTTGAACGACAGCTCACAGCCGACGTCGCGGGGCCGCTGCTCGCATTTGAAACACCGACTCACGATTACTACGGACTCACCACGCCCATCGTCGACTTGCTACCCCCGCCTTGACCCACCCAGGCGACAGGTGGTACCCGCGCGGCTGCGCTTCGCGGCCAATCCGACCAGCCGCCGCGCGAGGCATGCGGCCCACTGCCTACATCCATGACGGAGTTGTCGATGTGATCATGAAAGCGGAGGGCGAACCCGCCCTCATCGTTCGCCCATTGCATGCAACGGACACCGCCCCGGCAACATGAGTAGGGGTGGAGGTGGCGCCGTGGGCGATGGCGATGAAGCCCCGGACTTCGAGGCTTGGGCGCGGGCTCGCGGTCCGGCACTGCTTAAGTTCGCCTACCTGGTCACCGGAGACCGTGGCCGGGCTGAGGAAGCCGTACAGAATGCCCTTGTCTCCGTCTGTCCACGATGGCGTCGGATCGTCCGTGGCGGCAATCCGGAGGCGTACGTGCGTCGCAGCATCGTCAACGCGGACCGGGCGTTGTGGCGGCGATTTCGGCGCTGGGAGACCCTCGTCGCCGGTGTGCCGTTGGCCGCTCTCGTCGACGTGGCTGACGAGGTGGCGACACGCGACGCGGCCTGGGGGCTGTGCTCGACACTGCCCAGGAGGCAGCGGGCGGCAGTAGTTCTTCGCTACTACGAGGGCCTGTCCGATGCCGAGATCGGCGCGATCCTCGGCTGTTCCCCCGCCACCGTCCGCTCCCAGATCCACCGGGCGCTCGCCGCCCTGCGGCAGCGGCTACGAACCCAGGAGGAGGTCGGCCAAGGATGACCGAACTCGCTGACCCCGCCGCTGGTGCATTCGAGCGAGCGCTGCAGCTGCATGCACACGATGCCCCACCGGCTGACGCGCTGCTTGAGCGGGTCCGGGTACGCATCGCCCGGCGGCGTCGCAACCGCCGGATCGGGGCGGGGCTGCTGGCCGCGGCCGCCGTCGCGGGCATCGTCGCCGTCGCCGCCTGGATGGCCGGTGGCTCCCCGCTTAAGCGGTCCGAACCCGCGGAGCCACCCATCCCCCACGGTTGGCGGTGGGAGTCCTCCCGCGGCGTCGAGGTCCTCGTGCCCGACACATGGCGCGACAGCTGGACCTACGGCTTCGATCGACGCTGCTACCCCGCCGACAGCAAGCGGACCCCAGTGCCAGAAAAGCCCTACGTCGGTCGCGCCGCCGGGCTCAGCATGGAGACCCTACGAGAGTTTTGCCCGCGCATCGAGGACCGCACGTCCTTCGTATGGCTAGACGACCTCCAGGCCGTCGAGCCCGGTAGCCGAGACCACGGCCACGGTTGGGTGGAGGAAACGAGGCTGGTGGCCGGAGTCAAGGTTACGGTGTTCACCGACGACGATGGCCTACGCCACAGGGTGATGGACTCGGTGCGGCCGGTCGGCGACACCGACGTCTACGGCTGCCCCGTCCGCCACCTCGTCGCCGCCTATCCCGCCACCCGCCCGTCCGGCGGTGGTCTCGCCTCTGTCGGCGACGTCGACGCCATCAGCGTGTGCAGCTACACCTCCGAGCTTTCCGGAGAGGACCTGCCGCCGTTGCTGGCCTCCAGCCGACTTACCGGCACCGACGCCCAGAAGGTCGTGGACGCCATCCTGGCCGCGCCCGAAGGAACCGGACCCAACGCACGGACCAAAAGCTGCCGTAGCTATCCCGGAGGCCCCTACGGCTACCAGAAGATGCTGCTGATCGCGCACGGCAGCCAACGGGACCAGGAAGTGGTCCTCCGATTCGACGGCTGCGACCACCGCGGCACCGACGACGGCCAGGTTGAACGACGGCTCACAGCTGGCGTCATGCGGCCGTTGGTCGCCTTCGGTAGACCGCATCAGCCGTACTACGGACTTCCCGGAGACCTCGTGCCCCTAATAGACCGGGAATAGGCCCCGCGACGTGCGTGTACGTACGCCTGGCTCAGGGCTCGGCGGTCTGTCGACCAGGAGTGGTCGTATGGGGGCAGGCTCAAAGCTATGCGCCGACGCTTAGCACGATCTTCCCGCCGGTGTGGTGGCGTTCGAGGATTCGGTGAGCCTCGCTGGCGTCCGCGAGAGGCAGAACTTGGCTGATCGCAGGCTCCAGCGTGCCGTCGGCGAGCATCGCGGCCAATCGTGCGGTGCGCTCGCCGTCATCGTTGATCAGCACACCGTGGAGCGTGAAGTTGTTGTCCAGGACCGGATCGAGATCCAGCAGCGGAGTTGCGATGGTTGCCACCGAACCGTAAGGGCGGAGTGCGGGAAGGACCGACTGGAGCAGCATTCCTCCGACCAGGTCCGCCACGGCGTCGACCGGACCCTCGCCGAGTTCAACCGCCCTCTGGGCGACATCTTCAGAGGTGTAATCAATGCAGGCGCAGGCGCCGAGGTCGTACATCCGATCATGCATATCCCGCCGCCCGATCGCGATCGTGGTAAGTCCCTGGGTGGCAGCGAGCTGAAGCAGGAACAGGCCCACGCCGCCGCTCGCGCCAATCACGAGCAGCCGGGCACCGGGAGGGAGACCGAGGCGGGCGAGAACGGTGAGCGCAGTCCCACCCGCCAGCGGAGTCGCCGCCGCTTCCACGAAGGTGGTCGTCGGACGAAGGCGGGTCGCATTGTCCGCACTCACGACGGCAAGCTCCGCGTAGCCACCCCCACCGCCAGGAAAGTGCGTCATCGCCATCACCCGATCCCCGACAGCGAACGAAGTGATCCCCGAACCCACCTGATCGACTACGCCTGCGATGTCGTACCCCGGGATGTAGGGCGTGGTCAGCCCGGCCCAGCTGCCGTCCGCCCGGTTGCCGGCGTCTACGGGATTCGTTCCCGCAGCGTGCACGACGATCCGTATCTGTCCCGGCTCTGGGGTCGGGTCGGCAACCTCGTCGAGGACCAACTGATCCGGTCCGCCGAAGTCACGCACGACAACTGCCTTCATGGGACTCGCCTTCAGAGGGGGCTGGACCACGGCGATCCGGCGGCTGTGCTCGCCAACCGCACAGCTGCGTTGGACATTCCGGTGGAGCGGAGTCGGCCCCCGTCGCTGGAGCTCAGCGGTGCCTAGCGCGCGGTGACGCGGGTTGGCACCCGGCCGCGGCCCAGCGCCGCCAGCAGCGTTCGAGCCCCCCTGTGGCCGCCGGCCCGCAGGCCGGTGGCACCGAGCTGGGCCAGCCCGCGGAGGCCGAGGACACGCGCGAGGTTGCGCGGGGAGCGGTAGTCGGCCGGTGAGATCACGCCAGCGAGTACAGCGATGAAACGGTCGATCTCCGCCTGCCGGCCTTGCAGCGAGGCCAGCAGCTGCCGGTCCGCAGGCTGTGGCGGCCTGAAAGCGGCGACGCCAACGGTGAAGTCGTACATCGGCCCTACCGCCGCGTCTCGGCGTCGCTGGTAGTCCGAAAGATGCGCATCCAGCGACCCCGAGGCATCTACTCCGGCCCCGATCGCGTCGGCGAGCAGCTTGGCGTCGCGCAGCGCGTTGCCAATTCCCTGCGCCGTGATCGGGTCCAGGACGACGCCCGCGTCGCCGACCAGCGCCCAGCCGCGCCCAGATGGGATGCGAAACGTGTTGGGCAGATCTGGGGTGGTACGGAAGCGCTCGGCGCGCTCGCCAGCACGGACCCGCTCTCCGAGGTCACCGCATAGGTCCAAGGTCTTCAGGTAGTGGCCTTCGATGTCGGTTCGGAACGCCGCGAGATCGGTGCGTGGTGCTGCTACGTAGACAATCGTCAGGCCATCGTTGGTGGGAAAGGCGGCGACCGCGCGACCCGGCCGCTGATAGAGCTCACCGCGAGTCAGCGGGACACCGCTCCAGTAGGTATAGCAGGCCAGCGTCGCCGCCGGTCGCTCCCGGTAGCGACCTGCCTTGACGGCGTCGCCGACCATGGAGTGCTTACCGTCGGCGCCGACGACAAGTCGAGCCGTCTCGGTCGTCGGCTTCTGGCGTCGTTCGTGGCCGCGGATCCCGACCACGCGGCTCCCCTCCCACACCAGGTCTTTAACCAGGTAGTTCTCCCGTACCTCTGCGCCGGCCTCACGTGCCGCCTCGACCAGGATCGAGTCCAACAGGGTGCGGCGCGGGCTATAGAGAGCGTCAACACCGTCATAGAACGGAAAGCGGCCGTCCAGCACGACGTCACCCGCATCGAATCGGACACCCCGGGTCGCGGGCGTGCCCGCTGCAATGAGCGGCTTAAGCATTCCCCACCGGTTGAGCAGAGCCACGCCAGGCACCTGCAGCTGGTGGGTGGACAGCGTGTCGCTCGGAAACCGTGCCCGGTCGACCGCGAGCACCCGCAGACCCAGGCGAGCGAGCAGCATTGCCGTTGCTGCGCCCGCCACCCGAGCGCCCACCACGATCACGTCGTAGCCCCGCGTCGCCACCTAGCCTCAGCTCCGAACAGGTCCGATCGGACTCAGAGTCGTCAACGCCGTCACATTGGTACGCAGGGCGAGCGCGCCTGGGTCAACAACTGTAGGCAAACGCATGTTGGCAAAGTACCCGGTTGGTGACTTGCTAGTCAACAGGCGTTGGCCTACGGTCGTTGGCATGCCTCGGTCGGACTTGCCGCGCCGTTCTGATGTCACCCGCGCCGAGATTCTGCACGCTGCGCAGACTCGATTCGCCACTGACGGCTATCAAAGGGCGACGATCCGGGCGATCGCAGCCGACGCGGCGATCGATCCGTCGATGGTCATGCGCTATTACGGCAGCAAGGCCCAGCTCTTTGCGGCTGCCGTGGATATCGACCTCCGTCTACCGGACCT
>DATBRJ010000142.1:0-2961 GCA_036560395.1 Actinomycetes bacterium
GGGGACGACTCTGCAATCCAGCGTGACCGACCTGACCCCGGACATCGGCTCTTCGGACAAGCCACATCCCGGACCCGCCGAACACCACCGTAAACCCATGCTCCTCGCTACCCCTTGACACAAAGGGGAGCCAGATCCGGATGAGGCCTGCAACGATGATCGCGTGGACGGACCATGCCTGACGCTCGTATCCCGCGGTCGCAGCCAACCGCTGACAGATGCGGAGACCGTATGGCTCGGACGGATTCTGACTCGGACGTTGGCAGTGCACCAGGTTTCGTACCCGTGGGACACGCCCACGGTCATCGTGCAGCTGCACGACTTTGCGGGCCCTCTCCCAGAAGGCGTTGTCGAGAAGGTTGCGGCCGTCATCGGACCTTTCGACGAGGTGTTGCAGCAGCGTCCTGATGGGCAGGGATGAGTTGGGCAGGCACGGTCACCGGTGTGCGTCATCGGCAAGAGCGATCTACTCGCGGCATGAGCGGTAGTCGACTTGGACGACCCGCGCCACACGGCTCGGGGGTCGCCCTCGTGAGGGCTGCGATGATGTCCGCTATGGCAGCAAGGGCGGCCTGCTGCTGCGCATCGATCCGGCCGAGACAGAGCCTCTGATCAGTGAGCCACCCTGGCAACCACACGCAGCGTTGCCGCTGGAGGCGCGTCATGGATGAGCGGGCCCAGGCAGGTCGGGTGTCGCAGGTGCGGCTGGGGGGTGAGGCGCCTGACCGTGAACAGGCTCTTGCCTCCTAGACGTCTGGAGTGTTCCCCAGGAGAAGGCCGGTGAGAGCGGCCAGGGTGCGGGCCGGCCGCAGACAGCAAGCGAACCGAGGGAGAATCCCATGGGCAAGCACGTCATCGTGGGCGCCGGACAGGTCGGCCGGCACCTGGCAGAACTGCTGCCGGCGCAAGGTCACGAGGTCACCGTCGTATCCCGGTCAGGCGCCGGCCCCGAGAACGTCGCCAGGATCGCCGCGGACGCCACCGACCGAGACCGGCTCATCGAGATAACCAGGGGCGCAGATGTCCTCTACAACGTTGCCGCCCCGCCCTATACCCGGTGGCCACAGGATTGGCCACCACTCGCCGCCGCGCTGCTGGCCACCGCCGAAGCGACTGGTGCGGTACTGGTTACCTCAAGCAACCTCTACATCTACGGCCGGGTGGAGGGCCCGATGACCGAAGACCTCCCGGCGGCTCCGGTCGGCCACAAGGGCAGGGTCCGGACGACGATATGGTCCGACGCACTTGCCGCCCACGAGGCGGGCCGTGCCCGTGTCACCGAGGTCCGCTCCGCCGACTACTTCGGCCCCGGAGCCGGGGACCAGACCCCGGTCGGCTCCCGGTTTGTGCCGCTCCTGCTGGCCGGCAAGCGTGTGATGTGGCTGGGCGACCCCGCCGCCCCGCACAGTTGGACCTATCTTCCTGACGTGGCCCGCGCGCTGGCGGTTGCCGGCACCGATGGGCGGGCCTGGGGCCGGGCCTGGAACGTTCCGACGAATCCGCCGCTGTCCGCCCAGGCTCTGGCCGAACGGCTGAGCGCCCTGGCGGGCGCTCCCGCGGCGCGCATCACCCGGGTGCCACGCTTGGTCATTAATGCTATCGGGGTGGTGTCGCCGCTGGTGCGCGAGTTGCGCGAGACCCGGTACCAATTCGACAAGCCCTTCGTGGTGGACTCCTCGGATTTCGAGTCCACCTTCGGCATCGCCCCCACGCCAATGGGCGAGGCCCTCCATGCCACTCTCGAGTTCTATCGCGCGTGACCGCGCCCGCCTCGGCTTGTGTCAACTCAGGTTGCCGGGTCGCGCAGCAGGCCGCTGGGCGCCCCATTCCGCGACCCGGCGATCACTCGAACCGGGGTAGCACCGTTTCGGCGGCCAGGGAACCCACACCACCGGACAGCGACCAGACACTCTGGTGACGAACAGCTCTTTGCAGCTCATCTCTGCGACGACCTCGGCGCGAATCACGTCAAGAACAATGCACGTCTCCGCTGACGATGTCGCGACGACCTGTTCGCTCGGCGCGACCGGACGGCCTGCGGCATAGAAAGACGTTCTGCGTGTCGGTTCGTGGCGTAGGAACGTCCTCCTGATGCGCTTGTCGGGCTTGATGTCCCATCGCAGGAGGAGGACGTTCATGGGCAACGCTAGCGGCGTGTCTGGAGGGGATCGCAACCGCAACGCTCGACTGGCCCGGCTGCGCGCACTGGTGCCGACGCAGAACGCGATCGTCGGAGTCGATCTGGCTCGGATGGGGCGACTCGCCGAACCTGAGTGGGGCCGACGCGGCGATCAATTGCTGGACCAACAAGTATTACTTCGACTTCTGGCGGCCGTGGAACGCGATCCCGCGAGCCGGAGAGGATGACAACCCCGCCACCGAAGCAGACCCGACCTGGACGGCGCTCCTCACCGCGCCATATCCCGACTGGACCTCGGGGCACAACTGCCTCGACGCCGCACACGTCACCGTGCTGCGGCTGTTCTTCGGCGATGCGCCAGGCGGCTTCCAGATCACGAGCACCTTCGTGAATCCCGGAGGGCCCGCGGTGCGCTCGTTCGACACGTTCTCGCAGCCACTCGCCGAGCTCATCGAGGCACGCATCTGGGCTGGCCTCCACTATCGCAGCTCGGATGTGGCGGGTCAGGTGCTCGGCCGGAACGTCGCCAACTACGGGATCGCGAACTACTTCCAGCCGGTAGGCAACTGATGATTCACACGCCGGCCCCGTCGTAGAGAAAGCCCGCTCAAGGCGGGCCCGCAATTGTCGATTCCGCGAACATCACATCGGCGGCATGTGGGTGCGTTAGTGCTCGAGCTCGCCGGCCGCGGCATCCAGTGGCTCCTCAACACCACCATTCGGCGGCGCCACCATGTGGTCGGTCTGCCACAAGAGCTGCTCGCCGATCGCGACTTCATCCGCCAGACACTCGGCGGGCGCTGGAAGGTGGCTCTGGCAGC
>DATBRJ010000143.1:0-4714 GCA_036560395.1 Actinomycetes bacterium
ACTTGCCAAGTACCCGGCAATGCCGGTCACGCCACCACCGCCGTGCGTCGCCGACGAGCATTGGTAGAGGCCGCGCAGCGGCGTGCGGAAATCGGCGTAGCCGGGTGCGGGCCGCAGGTGGAAGAGCTGATCCGGGGACAGCTCGCCATGGAAGATGTTCCCGCCGACGAGCCCGTAGTCGTGCTCCAGCTCGTACGGCCCGATGACCTGCCGGTGCAGGATCGAGCGTTTGAAGTTCGGCGCCAGCTCGGTGTAAGAATCGACGACTCGGTCCGCGTACGCCGCCAGCTCGGCCTGGTGTGGCTCGCCGGCCCAGGTGTGCGGCACCCACTGGGTGAACATCGACATGATGTGGGTGCCCTCGGGCGACAGGGTGCGGTCCAGGGTGGACGGGATGACTGAGTCGGAGAATGGCCTCTCGGCAGGGTGGCCCTCGCGGGCGTCCTGGAAGGCCCGCTCGATGTAGTCCAGTGAGTGACAGAGCTCCACCGATCCGCTGAGCCGTTCCGGCGTGAGCGACTGGTCGGCGGTGAAGTCCGGCAACTCCGACAGCGCGAGGTTAATCTTCACGACCCCGCTGCGGCTGCGCCACCGCTCGATGTCGGTCACGAAATCGGCCGGCAGGTGATCAGGCCCGACGTGGCGGAGGAAGGTGATGTGCGGATGCGTCGCCGCGACCACTGTCCCGCTGGAGAGCTCGGTGCCGTCCCGGAGCGCCACGCCAGTAACCCGGCCGTCTCGGACCAGGATCCGCTCGACCGGTGCGCCGGTCCTGACGGCCGCCCCGGATGCCTCGGCCGAACGCCGGATCGCCTCCGCGACCGCCCCCATCCCGCCGATCGGATAGCCCCACGAGCCGAGCCGCCCACCCCCGGCGTCCCCGATCGAGTGGTGCATCATGACGTACGCGGTGCCAGGAGCGGCCGGACCCGCCCAGGTGCCGATCACGCCGTTGATCGCCATGACCCCCTTGACCTGTGGGTCTTCGAACCACTCGTCGAGCAGGTCGGCGATGCTCATGGTGAACAGCCGCACCGCATCAGCGGTCCCACGTACATCGAGACCGCGCAGCCCCCAGGCGAGCCGGAGCTGGCCGATCAGATCGGCGGGACGCGTCGAGCCCACCCGCGGCGGGGTGCGAAGGAGGAGCGGCGCGAGCACGGCGGCCACCCCCTTGAGCCAGGCATCGTAGCGTCGCATCGCCGCGGCGTCCTTCTTGGAGAACTTGCTCAGCTCCGCGTGGTCGACGGCGGGATCCTCGGTCAGCGTGAGCGACCGCCCGTCGGGGAACGGCACATACGTCGGTCCCATCGGTACGACCCGGTAGCCGTACCGGGGGAGTCCTAAATCGGCGATGATCTGGGCCGGCATCAAGCTCATCACGTACGACAGCGCGGTCACCTTGAAGTCCGGACCCCACGGCGTTTCCGTGCGGGCCGCGCCGCCGGTGTCGTCTCGGGCTTCGAGGACGAGCGGGCGCAGTCCGGCCCTGGCCAGATAGGCCGCGGCCACCAGCCCGTTGTGCCCGCCCCCAACCACGATCGCGTCCGGCTCCGCTGGCACGGCGTCCACCCTTCGTAACAGGTGTGGAACAGGTCGCCGTACCCCTTGTCGGTCGGCGGCCACACCATCAGACTAACTGGTCAGTCAGTCAGTGAAGCAAGACCCAATCTCTGGCAGACCAGGGTTGGCCGCCCCCCACAGGCTGCCTCCCGGGACAGCGTCCTCCCTGGACCGGCCAGAGCCCGTAGGTGACGCTCGGGGTGCGGCCAGCACGGCAGGAGGTAACACCCAGATGACCTTCCATCCACGCGAGCGCGGCAGCGCGGGGCCCGGATTAGGGCGGCGCGACTTCCTGCGCGCAAGCTTGCTCACGACGATCAGCGCCGGATCTCTCGGCTCGCTGCTCGCGGCCTGCGGCGGCGACGGCTCCTCCACGCGGCCGAGCGCCTCGGCGGTGCAGCTCTCCCGGCCGAACAACCCGGTGAAGCTGCCGATCCACCAGGACATCCCGGCCATCGCATCGGGCCTGGAGCCGGAGAAGGGCACGCTGCGGGTGCTGAACTACTCCGAGTACAACGGGCCGGACGTGCTCAAGGCATTCGGGAAGAAGTACGGCGTCAAGGTCCAGGTCACCACCTTCGTCTCCATGGACGAAGGCGTACAGAAGCTGCGCACCCCCGGAGCGAAGTTCGACGTGTTCTATCCGACCACCGATGTGGTCGGCAAGCTCGCCGTGGGCAAGCTGCTGCAGCCGCTCAACAAGTCCTATCTGCCGAATGTCTCCAATGTCTGGGACCAGTTCCTCGACCCGTTTTATGACAAGGGCGCGCAGTACACCGTCCCGCACACGCTCTACACCACTGGCGTTCTCTACCGTGCCGACCGGGTTAAGTCCGTCCCCGCGAACGGCTACGACCTGCTCTGGGACGATGCGTTCAAAGGCAAGATCTACGTGCTCGACGACGACAGGGAAGCCCTCGGCATGGCGATGCTGCGCAAGGGCGTCACGGACATCAACACCGAGGACCCGGCGGTCGTCGGTGCCGCGCGGAAGGATCTCGAGGAGCTCATCGGCCAGGTCAACATCAAGATTGGCTCGACGCAGTACAGCACCGTTCCCGAGGGGACGGCGACGATCCACCAGGCGTGGTCGGGCGACGCGGTCAACGCGCAGTACTACCTGCCGGAGGGGATCGGACCCGAGGTTCTCGGCTGGTGGTATCCCGCGGATCGCCGCGGTGCGGTCGGCAACGACATGCTGGCCGTTCCGACCGCTGCGGAGCATCCGGTGCTCGCGCACCATTTCATCAACTACATGCTCGACCCGGCCAACGGCGTGCCGGACTTCGAGTACACGGGCTACCAGCCGCCGCTGAAGGCGCTGAACCCGGACTCGATGCTTGCCGACGAGTACGTCACGGAGAACCTGGTGGGAGCGGTCATCACCCCGGAGGACTTCGACAAGGGACTGCAACTGCTCCAGCTCACCCCCAAGGGCGAGGCGCTCTGGGACGACGCCTGGGCGAAGTTCAGGTCCGGTGCCTAGGTCTGGACGGAACAGAACGGGGGGAGTGGCGAGTCGCCGGCTATGGCCGGCACTCGCCGCCCCCGGCGTCGCCTGGCTGCTGCTGCTCTTCCTGGTGCCGTTCTATGCGATCGCGGCGGTCGCCTTCGGCGGCACCGACCCGCTCTTCAACGCGCCATTGCCGGAGTGGAACCCGCTGCATTGGCAGTTCGGAACCATGTCGGAGGTCATCTCACGGGCGACCACCGGCGAACTCCGACCGGTCTTCGTTAGGACGTTCCTGTACGTCGCCGCCGCGATGGCGCTCTGCTGCCTGATCGGCTACCCGGTCGCCTACTACGTCGCACGGCTGGCCGGGCGCCGGCGCGGACTGCTGCTCGCGCTCATCCTCGCGCCCTGGTGGATCAACTACCTCATGCGGATGCTCGCGTGGGTGAACCTGCTCCAGGACGACGGATACGTCAACGACGCGTTGCTCCGACTGCACCTCATACCGAACCCCGTGCACTGGCTATCCGGCAACCAGTACTCCGTCGTACTCGGGCTGGCATACGGCTACGTGCCGTACTTCATCATTCCGCTCTACGTCACCCTGGACCGCATCGACGGCCGGCTGCTCGAGGCGTCCCGTGACCTCGGCCACGGCATGGTACGCACCTTCCTGCACGTGACGCTGCCGCTGTCCCGCCAAGGCTTGCTCACTGCGGTGGTCATCACCGCCCTGCCGATGTTCGGCGATTACTACACGACCAACATGCTGTCCGGGGCACCGACGACGACGATGGTCGGCAACGAGATCGAGTTCTATCTGCTCGGCAGCAGCCAGAAGGAGGTCGGGGCAGCGCTGGTGCTCCTCCTGTCCGGGCTGATGCTCGCGATGATGGCGTACTACCTCGTGAGCACCCATCGAGCCAGCCGCGAGGTGAGCTGATGCGGCGGGCGAGGCGAAGGCCGCGGACATGGCGACGTCCATGGGGCCTGGCCACGGTGACATGGCTCTACGTCGCCTGGTCGCTGATTCCCGTCCTGATCGCCATCCAGTTCTCGTTCAACGCGGGGCGGTCGAGAACGGCGTGGCAGGGGTTCTCCTTCCGGTGGTACTGGAAGGACCCGATCGGCTCGGTGTGGAACGACCCAACCCTGCACCTCGCGCTGACGAACAGCCTACGGCTTGCCGTGCTCACCATGCTCATCGCGACGCCGCTCGGGGTGGCGCTCGCCCTGGGCTTGACTCGGTGGCGCGGTCGAACGGCGACGGCGTCCAATGCGTTGATGCTGCTCCCGCTCGCCACCCCGGAAATCGTGATGGGCAGCGCGCTCTACCTGGTGTTCACGAACCTCTACACGTCGATCCCCCTCGGCCGGACGGCTCAGCTGCTCGGTCACGTGACCTTCTCGGTGTCGTACGTCGTCGTCATCGTGCGTAGCCGGCTGCTCTCGATCGGCCCTGTGTACGAGGAAGCAGCCCAGGACCTCGGTGCAGCGCCGGTGCAGGCGATCAGGACGATCCTGGTACCGCTGCTGGCCCCTGCGGTCTTCGCGAGTCTGCTGGTCGTGTTCGCCGCGTCGATCGACGACTTCGTGATCAGCGCCTTCCTGTCGGTCGACGCCTCGTCGGTGACGGTGCCGATCCGGCTCTACAGCGCGGTCAGGCAGGCACCGTCGCCCGCCCTGAATGCGCTCGCC
>DATBRJ010000144.1:0-5980 GCA_036560395.1 Actinomycetes bacterium
ACGCCGGCGCCGGCCACGGAATCCGCCCGTACGGCGAAGAGGCGCTGCTGATGGCCCGGATCGAGGCGGGGCTGCTGCTGATCGACAGCGAGTTCGGCTCCAGCCGGCTGGCCTACACCGACCAGGACCGCTTCACGCCAAGAGAGCTCGGCTTGACCTGGATGCTGCGTGGCATCGAGGACGACGACCGGCCGTTCATTGGACGCGACGCGATCCGAGACGAGCTTGCCGGCAACACAACCCGCTGGGCCATGGTGGGCGTCGTGCTCGACTGGCGCGACTACGACCGGCTGCACGTCGAGGTCGGTCTGATCCCGCCGAAGGACCCCACGCCGCAGCCGTACGAGTCGATGGTGTACGACGCCGACGCCGATGACCGGATCGGCTACGCCACGACGCTGATGTACTCCCCTGTGCTGCAGCGCCACATCGGGCTGGCCCGGGTGCTGCCGGACTACGCCGCGCCCGGCACGGACGTCACCGTCGAGATCACCATCGACCATGTGTACCAGCGAGTCCAGGCCCGGACAGCCCGGCTGCCACTGTTCAACCCCGAACGAAAGACGGCCGTACTATGACGCACAACACCGAGTACGACGCGATCGTCGTCGGCGGCGGCCATAACGGCCTCGTGAACGGCGCCTACCTGGCGAAGGCCGGCCTGCGGACCCTGATCCTCGAGCGCCGCCACCTCGTCGGCGGCGCCGCGATCACCGAAGAGCTCTACCCCGGATTCCACTTCACGACGTTCTCGTACGCGCTGAGCCTGTTGCGACCGGACATCGTCCAGGAGCTGAACCTGGTTGAGCACGGCTTTCTGCCGATCGAGATGCCTTCGTCCTTCGCGCCGATGGAGAACGGCGACTATCTCATCCTTGGGCCGGACGATGACGAGAACGTCCAAGAGATCCGGCGGCACTCCAAGCACGACGCGGACGCCTGGGGGCGCTACCACCACGACATGTCCCGGGTCTGCCAGGTGGTCAAGCCGCTGCTGGACAAGGCGCCGCCTAACCTGTGGGGCAAGGCGCCAGAGGACCTCGAGGCCCTGGCCGACCTGGCGAACCACCTCAAGGACCAGGACCCGAAGGTCATGCACGATCTCGTCCGGCTGCTCACCGGGTCGGCTGCCGACTTCCTCGACGACTATTTCGACAGCGACATTCTCAAGGGCTACCTGGCCTCGTCCGGGATCATCGGGACCAAGGTCGGCCCGATGTCGCAAGGCTCCGGGCTAGTGCTTCTCTACCACTCCATGGGCGAACACGACGGCGAGTTCGGGTCGTGGGGGTTCCACAAGGGCGGCAATGGGGGCTTCACCCAGGTGCTGGCGCGGGCCGCCCAGGCGTACGGCGCGGAGATCCGGCTGGAGTCTCCAGTCCAAACCGTCCTCACCAACGACGGTCGGGCGACGGGGGTCGCGCTGGCCGATGGCACCGAGCTCGCCGCTGGCGTCGTGGTCAGCGCCCTCGACCCGCGGCGGACCTTCCTCGAGCTGGTCGACCGCCGCGAGCTGCCCGGCGACCTGGTCGAGAACATCACGCGACTGCGCTTCCAGGGCACCTCGGCCAAGGTCAACTTCGCCCTCGACGGTCTGCCGGTGTATCCGGCGCTGCGGGACCGCACCGACCACTACCGCGGCTTCATCAACATCGGCCCGACGATGGAGTACCTCGAGCGGGCGTACGACGACGCGAAGTACGGCTGGTACAGCTCCCGGCCTTTCATCGACGGCGCGATCCAGTCGGTCATCGACCCGGACATGGCGCCGCCGGGCAAGCACGTGATGTCAGGCTTCATCCAGTACGCGCCGTACCAGCTCAAGGACGGTGACTGGGACGCCGAACGGGATCGGTTCGCCGACACCGTGCAGGCGGTGCTGGAGTCGCACTTCCCCGGCTTCGGCGACGTGGTGCTGCATCGCGAGGTGGTGACGCCGTTGGACATCGAGCGTGTCGTCGGCCTGTCGGAGGGCAACATCTTCGCCGGCGAGTTCCTGGCGCCACAGATGTATTTCTTCCGACCGGCGCCCGGGTGGAGCCAGTACCGGACCCCGATCGAGGGCTATTACCAGTGCGGATCGGGGACACATCCGGGCGGCTGCGTCATAGGCGCCCCGGGCAAGCTCGCCGGCCAGCAGATCCTGCACGACCTCGCCGACCGGCGCTGAGTGGGCCTCCACGGTCATCGACACCTGCGCTTATTGCCAGCGGCGGCCTCCGACCTATCGCCTTCGTTAGAGGATCCGGTACCGGTTGTCGGCGCGGCGAGAGACCACTGCGGGCCGCCATGTCGACTTCCCGCCAGCTGAGTCACAACCTGAACCACGAGGTGCCGACGGCTCGTGACCAGCAGTAAGCGCCGCGTGACCTATAGAGACGATTGCAACCGTGGCGCCGGAGGGAGCATGGTCATGATCACTCGATCGGTTCCGCGCGTGCTCGCCGGCCTCGTAGCCATCGCCGGCTTAGTCCTCGCGATTTCATCCCCGGCGGCAGCGCGTCGGGTACCCCCTAGAGACACCACGCCGCCGACAACGCCCGCGAACCTTCACGCGACGGAGGTCACGCGCACGAGTGTGACGGTGGCCTGGACCGCGTCCACCGACAACGTGAAGGTTGTCTCCTACACCGTGTGGGCTCCGAACGGCCCCCTCACTACGGTGGCCGATCCGCAGACGACCGCTACGCTGACCGGTCTCAGGCCGGGCACCGCTTACCAGATCCGCGTGCGCGCCTTTGACGCCGCCTACAACGGATCAGCCGACGCAGTCGTCGACGTGACCACACAGCCGGACGTCTCCGCGCCGCCGGCACCGACTGGGCTCGCCGTTGGAACCACGGTGCTTGGTGAACCGGTCGACGGCATCACTGCCTCAAAAGTCCTGCTGCGATGGACGAACGTCTCCGACGACCTCGGTCGGGTCAGCTACGAGGTCCTCGTCGACGGCGTTGTTACGGCCAACGCGTTCGACACCCGTCCTCAGGGGACGCCCTATGGTCCGGCCTCCACCGTGTGGGTGCGCCAGCTTGACCCAAGCACGACGTACCAGTTCCGAGTCCGCGCGGTCGACGCCAGCGGAAACCGCTCCGCACCAAGTGACCCCCTTACGGTGACAACCGACCCGGGCAGTGGGGATGTGAGCCCGCCCACGGCCGCGACACTGACAAGCGCCGTCGACGGCGGCACGAGCTCCTGCCCCGAGGAGCTGTGGCTGCGGTGGACCGGATCGACGGACAACGCCGACCCTGCGGCCGCAATCGAGTACGAGGTCCGCGTCAACGGCACCATCATCGAAGTGGTACCGGGTGCCACGCAGACGATCACCTACACGGAGACCACCGGGACGATCAACGTGACAATCGTCGCGGTGGACTCGGCCGGCAACGCGGCGGCACCAAGCAACGCGATCCCGGTATTCATCAACGTCGGCAGCTCCTGCCTGCCATAGGCAAGCCTGCCTGCCCGGTGGGGCAGCCTCGTCTCGCTGTCCCACCGGAACCAGGTCACGAACGGGCAGCCAGCTCGGCGAGCGGTCGGGCGATCGCCTGGTGCTGAACTCTGATCCAGTCGGCCGTACCAAGAAGTTGCCGCCTAAGCGAAACGCCGAACAGATCCCGTGACCGGTTAATCCGTGTCCTTTCGACGGAAGGCGCGCTTCGCTACTGCCGACGTGCCGACGGCGGCGAATAGTGCCACCGCAACCGCGGACGGGATGGTTGACCCGTCTCCTGATGAACTGGTGAAGATCATGTCGCCGCCGTAGACCCCGTCAAAGAGCACTGCGAGCCACATCGCGATGATGGCCAGAGCGCCCCAGAACTCTGGCACCAACAGCCGGGAGGCAATGCCTCTGTCGACGGGCTTATCAGTGGACGGCTCATGCGTCATTACTGTCATGACACCCTCCTATGCCAATTCGATCTTTATTCCGCCCTCGCTCTGTCACTAGGGCCATTCGTCCTGAGTTGCCCGATCGTCGCCGTATGACTGACCGGACCGGGTACAAGGGACTCGCTTCTCTCGGCAGGGCTCTTGCACGCACATCGGCTGGGCTTGATACTCCTGAATTGCCAACTAGTGATGGGGCAGCTACTCCGCGTCACCACAAGCCTCGGCCAGGATCGGGGTTCTGCCGCTAGCTCCCACCCATTGCCCTGGAGGAGCCAATGAGGATCGAACGTAGGTCCGGCCGGAGGCGGGTCGCCCGGACCGTCGGCCTGCTGGCCGCCACCCTAAGCGTGGTTTTCGCCTCGGCGTTAACCCTGCCGGCCGCCGAAGCGGCATCCTCGGAGCACTTCGATGCGCGCGAGCTCGCAGCCGCAAGTACCGCGGTGGAACGCTCAGGAGTGGAGGGCGTCGCCTGGTACGTGGACGCGGCAGCCGACCGCGTCGTCGTCACCGCTGACCGCACCGTCTCCGCCACCGAGACCGCCACGATCAAGCGCAGCGCCGGAGCCAGCGCCGGTGCGATCGCGATCAAGCACACCTCCGGCGTCTTCGCCCCGCTCCTGTCAGCCGGTGCCGCCATTTACGGCGGCCAATACCGCTGCTCACTCGGCTTCAACGTCGTCAAGGGCAGCACCTATTACTTCCTCACGGCGGGGCACTGCGGGAAGGTGGCCAGCACCTGGTACACCAACGCCAGCCACACCACCCTGATCGGCCCCACGATCAACTACAGCTTCCCCGGTAATGACTACGCCCTCGTGCGCTATGACAACACCTCGCTCAGCCACCCGGGCGGCTTCACTGCCGCCAATGCCTTCGTGGGCGAGTCCGTCAAGCGCACCGGCTCGACAACCGGCACCCACAGCGGCACCGTCACCGCCCTCAACGTCACCGTCCACTACGTCGGAGGTGGCACCGTCCGCGGAATGATCCAGACCAACGTCTGCGCGGAACCAGGCGACTCAGGCGGCCCGCTCTACGACGGCACCAAAGCCCTCGGCCTCACCTCAGGCGGCAGCGGAAACTGCAGGTCCGGCGGCACAACCTTCTACCAGCCGGTCCCAGAAGCCGCGAACAACTACGGCGTCACCGTCTACTGATCAACACACGACGTCCCGGCCGACAGCCCCGAGCTACGGCCGGGACGTCCTTTCCCTGCTCGGCCACCAGACGAGGTTTCCCGCGACACCGGAACCGGTGAATCCATCGGGCTGATCACGTCGATCCGGGTGGCGTCCCGCACGTCGTGTTCGACGAGGTAGTCGCGGAGCAGAAGCGCCCCCTCGTACGGCGCGGGCGGGCACTTGAACGGAACTCCCAGGATCGCGATCAGCACCCGCCCACCCGAGAACGAGGGCAGGACCTCGCGCAGCCGCTCCGCACCGGCGACGGAGTAGTACTCGTACCCGTCCTCCTCGAAGCCGGCGTGGCGGCCGGGTCATGGTCGGCACCCAGCGCTACGACAAGGATGTCCGGCTCGTACGTACCACCATCGGTGACCACGCGCCGCGTTTGCGGATCGATCGACATGACCCGTTCTTGGCGAAACTCGGTCCCCGGTCGCGAAATATCGCGGTACGGGTAGCTCACGTCGTCTCGGGTTTGCCACCCGAAGAGGATCTCCAGCTTGGAGAACCCGAAGTGTATTGCGGCAAAAGCGAGGTCTGTCCTGACGAGCAGTGGAGACCCAAGCTCGGCATTGACGCGAATAGCCGCTGGTGGTATGCCACGGTGGGTTGGTGTGCCCTGACGGCACGCCGTTCAGGGGGAAGGGGGAATCATGCGACGGTTCCTTGTGCTGGTGGCCGCGGCCCTGGGTCTGGCCATCGTGGGTTCTCTTGCGAACTTGACCGCGGCGGCCGGGAGCGCCTCGTCGAGCGGACGCCCGGGACTGAATACGGAATGGCACAGGCTGAATCCCGACCAGTCCAACCCCGCCCCGGAACACGAGCGCCTGACGTGTTTGCAGGGCCGAGGCTGGAGTTGTCACTACGACAAGGTGCCCGAGCCGGGCCTCAACTTCCATTGG
>DATBRJ010000145.1:0-4638 GCA_036560395.1 Actinomycetes bacterium
CTCCGGCACGAGTCGCCCCGCTGGCACGAGCAGACCGGGATGTGGCTTGCTCTCAGCCACCAACACGCGAATGCCGTCCTGCGGGATCGGCGGCTTGGTCGGATCTGGCGGGACAGAGAGCCGGCCGACTACTTCGAGCCGTTCAACCTGCTCCACCGCAACCAGCTGATGGAGAACGAGCCGCCGGACCACACCCGCTTGCGAGCGCTCGTCGCCAAGGCCTTCGCTCGCGGGCACATCGAGCGACTCCGGCCGCGCATCGGGGAGCTGGCCGGAGCCCTGCTGGACCGGGTCGCAGGTCGCACCCAGTTCGACCTGCTCGCCGACTATGCGGAGCCTCTGCCAGTCGCGGTGATCGCCGAACTCTTGGGAGTGCCAGAGGCCGACCGGCCGCTGTTGCGGCCGTGGTCGAACGCGATCGTGAAGATGTACGAGTACGAGCGGACCGCGCAGCGCCAAGGTCAGGCGGTGGCGGCCGCCCGCGAGTTCGCCGACTACCTGCGCGGTCTCGCCCGGGCCCGGCGGGTCGAACCAGGTGATGACCTGATCTCCCACCTGGCGCAGATCGAGGACGGCGGTGAACGGCTGAGCGAGAACGAGCTCGTCGCGTCGGCGATCCTGCTGCTCAACGCCGGCCATGAAGCCTCGGTGAACGTCTTCGGCAACGGCATGGTCGCGCTGTTCAGGAACCCGGCCGAGCTGGCCCGGGTAAGGACCGACCCATCCGTCGTGGAAACCGCGGTGGAGGAGATGATCCGTTACGACGCGCCGCTGCAGCTGTTCGAGCGGACCGCGACGGCCGATCTGGACCTGGACGGCGTTCTGGTCAACCGAGGAGAAAAGGTCGCCGCTCTGCTCGGCGCGGCCAACCGCGATCCAGCCGTATTCGTCGACCCTGACCGTATGGATGTCACCCGCGACCCGAACCCGCATCTAGGGTTCGGCGCCGGGATCCACTTCTGCCTCGGTGCCCCGCTCGCTCGTCTCGAGCTCCAGATGTCGGTGCCTGCGCTGTTGGCTCGCTTCCCCAGGCTCGAGCTGGCCGAGGCGCCCCAGCTCCGCCCGACCTTCGTCCTGCGCGGCTACCAATCCGTCCGCGTCTCAGTGGCATGACCCACCCCACCCCTCACGCCTGGCGGGATGGAGCGCAGCTGCCCCTCATGGCCACGTCGGCACCCGAGGGTGGCGTACGGGTGCCCTGGCGGCAGGCCATGCAGGACGCGCTGTACGGCCTGGAGGGCTTCTACCGCCGGCCGGAGGGGCCAGCCGCGCATTTCCGCACCGCGCCCCACGTGTCACCGCTGTTCGCGGAGGCGGTGCATCGGTTGGCGACGGAGGCCGGGCTTCGCACCGTCGTGGATGTGGGTGCCGGCCGTGGCGAGCTGCTGACCGGCCTGTACGAGCTCGAGCCCCAATGGCGGCTGATCGCAGTGGAGGTTGCCGAGCGGCCGGCGACGCTGCCCGATCGCATCGAGTGGATGCCCAGGATGCCGATCGGACTCACCGCCCTCGTGATCGCGAACGAGTGGCTGGACAACGTCCCGCTCGACGTCGTCACGATCACCGCCGACGGCCCTCGGCTCGTCCTTGTGGACCCTGTGACCGGCGACGAGGAGCCCGGCCCGCGGCCCCGCGCGAAGGACCTGGATTGGCTTTCCGCCTGGTGGCCGCTGCATGACGCCGTTATCGGCGACCGCGCCGAGATCGGCTACCCGAGGGATGAGGCATGGGCGACGGTGGTGAGTGCGCTGGCGAGCGGCGTGGCACTCGCGATCGACTATGGCCACCTGCGGGGGGCCCGGCCGCGGACGGGAAGCCTCGCCGGCTACCGCCGCGGGCGCCTCGTCGCTGCGGTGCCCGACGGATCGTGCGACATCACGGCTCACGTCGCCATGGACTCCTGCGCGGCGGCAGGCACCCGGGCGGGCGCCGCGGCCAGCCGGCTGCGGACTCAGCGGGACGCCCTCACCACGCTCGGGATCAGCGGCATCCGACCGCCGCATGATATGGCCCGCGCCGACCCACGGGGCTATCTGCGCTCGCTGTCTCAGGCAACGCAGGCCGCCGAGCTCACCGCTGCCTCAGGACTCGGCGCCTTCCTCTGGCTTTTGCAGGAGCTTGGCTAGCGTCCCGGATCCGACGGGTGCAGACCGTGTCCGCCGCATCGTGATCCGCGCGTATCGTCGACAGCATCGGACGAACGTGACCAGAGGATGGGAAATGTCTGCTGAACCGACGATGTCCTCGCGCCACGACAACGGCCCCGCGCTGGTCGCGGACGTACCGACAGGCTTGTTCATCGACGGCAAATGGCGCCCTGCCAGTGACGGCGAGACGTTCGAGGTGATCGACCCGGCGACGGGCAAGCCGCTCACCAGTGTCGCCTCTGCCGCCGTGGACGACGGCCGCGATGCGGCGGCTGCCGCCGCTGCTGCCCAGCCGGAGTGGGCCGCCACCGCGCCGAGAGAACGTGCCGAGATCTTGCGCCGGGCGTTTGAGCTGATGATCGACCGAAAAGATCAGCTGGCCGAGCTCATGGTGCTCGAGAACGGCAAGGCACTAAAGGACGCGGTGGCCGAGGTCGTCTACGCCGCGGAGTTCTTCCGCTGGTACGCCGAGGAGGCCGTGCGGTTGATCGGCAGTATCCAGGAAGCACCGGCCGGCACGAACAAGATCGTGGTCATCCACCAGCCGGTCGGCGTCGCCCTGCTCATCACGCCATGGAACTTCCCGGCCGCCATGGCGACCCGCAAGATCGGGCCCGCATTCGCCGCGGGCTGCACCGTCATCCTCAAGCCGGCATCCGACACGCCCCTAACGGCACTCGCGCTGGCCTCACTGCTGGCCGAGGCGGGAGCGCCGCCAGGGACGATAAATGTCCTGCCCTCGCGTCGGTCGGGGCCGCTGGTCTCGGCGCTCCTTGCCGACTCACCAGTGACCAAGCTGTCCTTCACCGGCTCCACCGAGGTCGGCCGAGGACTGCTGGCGCAGGCCTCCGAGCGGATACTCAACGCGTCGATGGAGTTGGGCGGCAATGCGCCCTTCCTCGTGCTCGACGACGCGGATATGGATGATGCGGTTGCCGGGGCAATGATCGCCAAGATGCGCAATGGCGGGGAGGCATGTACCGCCGCGAACCGGTTCTACGTCCAGTCACCCGTGGCTGAGGAGTTCTCCCGCCGGCTCGCTGAGGCCATGGCGAAGCTCCGGCTGGGGCCCGGCCTCGATCCGGACACTGATCTTGGGCCGCTCGTCAACCAGGCCGGCAAGGACAAGGTCGCCGAGCTCGTGCAGGGGGCACTCGACTCGGGCGCCAGAGTCCTGTCAGGTGCGCATGCCATCGATCGGCCCGGCTACTTCTACGAGCCGACGGTGCTCGGGTACGTACCCCCCGACGCCCCAATCCTGGACACCGAGATCTTCGGTCCGGTCGCTCCCGTCGTCGCGTTCGACTCCGACGCCGACGCGATCGAGCTGGCCAACGATACGGAGTACGGCTTGGTGTCCTACCTCTACACCGGCGACTACCGCAGAGGGCTGGGCATCGCGGAAGCACTTGAGGCCGGAATGGTCGGTCTGAACCGGCCGATCGTTTCCGACCCGGCCGCACCGTTCGGCGGTGTCAAGCAGTCAGGTATCGGTCGCGAAGGCGGCCATGACGGCATGCTCGAGTTCACCGAGACGAAGTACATCGCCGTGGAGTGGTAGCCACCCACGGCCGGGACGGCGGCCTTCGCTGATCGTCAGCGGGGCGTCGACTCCGACGGCGTGAAGGTCGCGCCGTGGCCGGGGACGACCAGATCGGCGATCGCGAGGACACGAGCGCGGCTGGCGTGCAGTTGCGCAGGATCCTCCGCATAGGGATCCTCGAGCGGTCCCTTCGCGTCCCACCAGACGTGGGTGAAGGCGACGGTTCCCTCCGGCGTGCCCGCCAGAGTGGTGATGTCCTCAGCCGTGTGCCCTGGAGTGCGGATCAGTCGGATCGACTCGGAGATGTCCCTGCCCTCGGCGTCGCTGTCGGTCCATAGGTCGTTGTCGTAGATCGCCCAGTGGTCGTGATAGCGAGCATTGCGAAACAGCGCAGCGTTGATCGTATGGTCCGGATGGTGATGGCTGAAGACGACGTCGGTGACCTCGTCCGGGTCGACGCCCAATGCCTTCAGCGGGTCGAGTATCAACGCCCGATCGCGCACCATGCCGGGGTCGACGACCACGGCCGATCCGCTGTCCCTGATCAACGCGACGGTGCTCGCCACGTGGCCGCCCACATAGCCGGTCGTCAACACGTCGAAGGTGGCGTTGCGTTCCCTTGGTCGATCGGTCATTGGGCATGCTGCCCTACGCCGCTAGGGGCCACGGTCCCGGGCTTAGGACGTCGGAAGGGTGACCGGATCCACGATGCCGGGAAAGGCCTTGTTGATCGCCGCGACCCGGTTGGTGACGCCGAGCCTGCCGTAGATGTTCTCCAGGTGGGTGCGGACCGTCGCCTCTGTCAGGAAGAGCTTCCTCGCAATTTGCGCGTTCGTGTGGCCTTGCTTGACCAGCATCAGCAGCTCTCGTTGGCGGTCGGTAAGGTTCGCCATCGCCCTCCGCTCTTGCCACTGCCGGAAGTGCGCGCCGAGATGGGGCCGCAGCAAA
>DATBRJ010000146.1:0-4009 GCA_036560395.1 Actinomycetes bacterium
TGGGGGTGCGGACGTATCTGGCCTGGTCTGGATCGGCGATGCCCAGCCGCAGCACCACGTGAGGGTGGCCGAGGTCGGCGATATCCGCTGGCGGCGCTATCGGCCTGCCGCCTGATCTTTGCGCCAAGCCGACACCATCTAGTCTAGGATCGCCGCGGCGGTGATCTGGGCGACGCCGGGGGCGGAGGTCACGATGGCGTTCGGGTCGGCCCGGTGGAGCAGCAGCGCAGTGCGTTCGTCGAGGTCCTTGATTTCCTCGGTCAGCTGCAGCGCCAGCCGGGCTTCGATCGCGATGTCCTCGGCCAGGTCGGGTAGTGGAGTTCGCCGTCGGCCCACAGCTGGAGTGTCTCGTCGGCGGCGGCCAGGATCGCCTCAGCCATCGGGTCGCTCCAGGCGCCGCGGGAGTGCCGATAGCAGAACCGCGCCAGCCGGGTCCGGCCCAGCCGCTTGACCACGTGCGGGTCGGCGTAGCCGGCGGCGAGGAACTTCAGCACGGTGCGGCTTCCCAGGTCCGAACCGATCGCGGCGTGCCAGGCCGGGCCGAGGATCTCAAGCTGCGCGTCCAGCCGGGCCAGGCTCTGGGTGCGCCGGTGGGTCAACGTCGAATGCAGTTCGCCGCCCGCTTCAACGCGTCACCGGGTCCGAGGCCGGGCTCGGCGTGCAGCCCGTCCGGGTGCAGCATCGGCAGCCGGGCCAGCAGCTGGGAATCCAGCCGGTCGGACTTGGCGTGCTTGGCGTAGTAGTTGCGCAGGTCCGCCGAGCGTTCCGGGGGAACCAGCACGACCGTGGCACCGCGGCGGCGAAACCAGGCGGCCAGCGGCACCCACGCGTTGCGGGTCGGTTCCATCACCACCAACACGTCGGCCGGGTCGGTGCCGGCCGGCAGCATCGCCCACAAGTGGGCAAGGTCCGGCGGGGTGGTGCGGAACCGGCGACCGGTCCAGACGAACCGCCCCTGCTCATCGGCCAGGCTGGCCTGATGCGCGGCCCGACACGCGATATCGATCCCCAAGCGGACTGGCACCCCGAACTCCTCTCCGTTGATGGTTGGTCCCCGGGGCTGCCAGCTGCCGAGCGAGAACGACGCGCACCAGACATTCGCTAACAGGGATCCACCGCCACCTGCAGGCGCGGCTGGTCACCAAGTTCCTAACAGGGCCGCCATCCTCCGGCAGTGGCCCCGCCCACCAACGTGGTCAACAGGCAAGAAGTCGCGCAGCGCTCCAATCGGTGTAGCAACGACGACGAGCGGGTGCCGGACCCCGAGATCCTCACACCGCCGGCCGGACGATTCGACGACCTACGAGACGCCACCGAGCTTGAATGTCGGTGAGCATGCTGGCCGGAATTCCGTACCGGCCGCAGGCTTTGCGGAAGGTGGCCACCACGTCGTCGGCGCGGGTGGTCGCCCGGGCGTCGGCGGCGATGTTGAGCCGGGAGTGGTCGTCGACCATGTTGAGGATCTCCACCTCGGCGCCGGTGGCCCGCTGCCAGTGGGTGACGTCGGCCTGCCACCGCTCGTTTGACCCGGTTCACTTAGAGATCGTCCGTTTGAGAGATGCGCCGCAGCTGGCGCCCGGGCGTGATCAGCTTGTGTTCTACCTGCCGGATGTTGCCGCCCAGGAGCGCATCAAGGCACGGCTCGTCGCCGCCGGTGTCCACCTGGTTGTACAGATCGACTACTGGGAGGTCAACGGCGGCGTCACGTACCAGGACCCGGACGGGCGAGAAGTAGTGTTCGCGTCCTGGATCTATGGCCCGCCGAGATCCTGATCCGCGCTGAAGGCGCAAGAGTGCACGCTCATGCTTGATGCGCGCGCGAAGCTGAGATGAGTGGTGTCGCCGGGGCGCCGAGCCACATCCGCGCCGCGCCAGCTGCCGGCGACGTTAGTTGATGCACGCCGCTCTACGCAGATTTACCCACTCGCCAACATCTTCCAGGATGGGCACCTTTTCGGATGCCCTGACGTCGACCCGCGGCCTAGCGTCGAAACTCGAAGATTCCCCGAGGGAGGTCATCACCGTGAGCATCCCTGATGTAGGGAACAACGGACCAGGCGCCGCTGGCAATCACGCCCGAGAGCAGTTGCTGGACGCGACGCCGGCGACGGAACGTCGTCTGATGCTGGCTGGTATCTCGACCGCGGTGCTCATCGGGGGTGACGGCCCGCCGATCGTTCTGCTGCATGGTCCAGGGGAGTTCGCCTTCACCTGGATGCGGGTGATGCCGGACCTTGCGAAGACCAATCACGTGATCGTTCCAGACCTGCCGGGTCACGGCGCTTCTCTGCTGGGTGACGCGCCACTTGACCCAGACCGTGTGCGCGCGTGGCTGGGAGAGCTCATCGAGCAGACCTCCCCATCGCCGCCCTACCTGGCTGGCCACCTGCTCGGAGGTGCAGTCGCAATGCGATTCGCCATCGCAACCGGGGAACTACTTCGGGGTCTTGCCCTGGTAGACGCGTACGGCCTGCGCCGCCTCCGACCATCGCCGATGTTCACCCTGACGCTGATCAACTTCCTCGCAAGGCCAACAGGTGGCAGCCGCGACCGGTTCTTCCGGCAGTGCTTCGTCGACATGAACGGACTGCAGCAGCAGCTTGGTCCGCTCTGGGAGCCACTCATGACCTGCGCTCTCGAGGGCGCCAACTCACCGAATCAGAAAGCGGCTCTGCGAAGCTTGATGCCGCAGCTTGGGTGGCGCGCCATCCCGGGGGAAGAGCTTGCGAGGATCGCGGTACCCACGATCCTCATCTGGGGGCGCCATGATCGCCAGACTCCGCTAGCGGTAGCGCAGCGAGCGAGTTCCCGCTACGGATGGCCCCTGCACATCATCGAAGACGCCGCGGACGACCCAGCCTTCGAGCAACCCGGAGCCGTGGTGAGCGCCCTTTCGGGCGCCCATGCCCTGGATTGATCGCGAGCTTCAGCCGACGGATATCCCGGATTCCCGCATTCGAGCGCCACAAAGCTACGCGATTCCGGCATGAGCAGAACGTCCGCATCTGCCCGCTGATTGCGTGCGGCCGCGGTGCCTCCGCGCGACCTTCCGGTGCCGGTCTGGTCAGTCCGCTTCCAATGCGATCCGCGCCGTCACATGGCGCTGGACGTGGTGGCCAACTGCGATCATGTCGTGGAGTGTGCACTGAGCCAGGCAGCCGCTCGGCGCGCTGATGCGCGGGACAGCCACGCGTCCTGGATCACCTCGGCCAACTCCTCGCGGGTCAGCTCACCGATCCGACTGGCCCGAAGTAGCACCGACGGGTGGCCGTCGAAGTGCGCGGTGGTGAAAAACGGCGACGTCTCGTCCTGGACCAGCGCCTGCTTGTCCGCCTCGGACTCAACCCAGAAGACGATCACATCCGCGTACCGCTCCCCGGTCCCGAGGTCGACCGCGTCCGGCCGCGGATTGCGGAAGAAGATGAACGACTTCCCGCCCACCTGGTAGACCGGATTGTCGCCGGTCCCGTACTCGACGGTGACGTGCGGCATGGCCAAAGCCAGCTCGTGCACGTCGTCGACCCGGGCTGGCCGGCTTCGGTCGTCGGACACAGCCCTAGGGTAGGCGGCGCCAGTCGAACGTCCGGTCATGCCGCTGAGCGCGCGGATCTTGTCGGTCATCAGCTGGGTCGCAGGTGCAAAGCATCAGCCGGGACTTGACTGCCGACGGACAGCCAAGATCGTCAACCAAGATCGACCCGTGCAGAGTTTCTGTACGAATTCAAGGCGACCCGAAACGGGCCGCACGCGCCGCCGACAGAGCGTGATGATCGCCCGGGCGACAAGTTCACCGCTCGCCGACACCCGCGCGGCCCGGCGGGCCTCCGTCAGCAGCATCAGCGCCAGCAGTCCGGCGACCTCGCCATCCGCCGGCATCAGCGCGTAGCCCAGCCAGGTCAGCCGGATCGCCTCGGCGGTCAGGTCGCCTCGGACCGCCTCCTTGTCGGGGTCCGAGGCCAGGTAGCCCTCGTTGAAGATCAGGTAGAGGACGGCGAGCACGCCCGTAATC
>DATBRJ010000147.1:0-11304 GCA_036560395.1 Actinomycetes bacterium
CCGCGGTCGCCGGGTTGCCATCCGGGTCGAGCAACCACTGGAACCCTTGGTGGATGCCGCTCGAGGTGGCAGTCCCGCGATCATTGAATATCTTGACCGCAATCCAGGTCGCCTCCGGGGCAACACCGACAGAGCTTCCGCGGCGTCGCCGCCGACCATCACGCCCATGGTCCACGTGCCGTGGCCGCTCACGTCTGTTGGCGTGGTCGGATGCTCCCCGTTCGGGTCGTACAAGCTATTGGTGCCGCCGCGCCAGCGGCTGGCGAGGTCCGGGTGGCTGACGGTGTCCGTGATTGAGCGGCTAGGGGTGTCCACCCACCACAGGGCGACCGTCGTGGTTAAGGCGAGCCAGAAGGCAGCGTAGAAGACGAGCCGACCGTGAAGATAGGGACCGGCGCGGCCGAGCGGCCGGTAAATCGAGGTCGGTGCCCCATCCGGTCCGGCCGGCTGGACCGAGGTGGCGGGGAGACCCGGACCTTCAGCGTGCGTGGTGTCAGCCCATCCGTTCGACGATCAAGCTGCGGTGCATGGCGGGATATGGGCCCCTCACCCTGACCAGCCACGGTCAGCGTAAAAGGCTCTCACGCCCGGCGCATTTGGCCAATCAGAACGGCAAAATCGATGTGCCTGGCGGAACCAACGAGCGGTGCGAGCGTCTGCGTTCGGGCCAGTAGGAGCGAGAGTACGGCTAGCGAGCGCGCGAACGACCGAGGTTGCTGACAAGGAGCGCGATCACGGTGACGAGGTAGAGCTGGCCGGTCAGCGCTTCGCTCACCGCGAGCATGCGGCCGATATCCTTCGCCGCGGTGAAGTCACCGTAGCCAACCGTCGTTTGGGTCGTATAGCTGAAGTAGAGGTAGTCGACGAGGGTCGCGTTCGGGTGATCGGCGAAGAACGGTGGGCTGATCGCGCCGATCGTCGAAAACAGGTACGCGAAGAACTGCCCGAGGAGCAGGTAGATGCACAGGGCGCCGAGGACGGTCGACCCTTGTATCCGCGGATGGTGCAACAGCCGCCGTGCCACCGCGATCGGACTCGCTGCGGCGATCAACGCGAGCCCGGCCCGGCCTACGTTATCAAGCGGCGTGCTGGAGCCGACCGAGGCTGCGATCGCGGCCACGACGCCGAGCACTACCACAACGGTGACCGCCCGAAGAACCGCGGCGCTCGGGCGGGAGGTCCAGAAGGCGAACAGTGTGGTCGCGCCAGTCACGGCCGTGATCACTACCCGTCCCCAGTTCCGGTCGCTCACGAGGGCCGTGATGAGGAGGGACAGCAAGACCATGATGAGCAGCAGGCCGTAGCTATCCGCGCCCCGCAGCCGCTCCGCCAGTGACCGCCGCGGTCCTGCCGGAATCGGAATGAGGGGGTGGGGCGCTTCCTCCCGATCATCCATTCCACCCGCCCCATCCCTAGCAATCGTCGAGCATCACCTACAGGTGCTCGGATCCGCCTCTCCAACCCGGCGGCACGAAGGGCGCTGCCCCCTCTGCCACACCCGAACCGTACTGGTGTCGATGACCTTGGGGTACTACCGCTGGATGCGAGCTGGCAAGGACTGCCGGTCGGCAGTCCGGCGTGATGCCGGCCCCGCCGGCTCGGGCTCCCCGTCTCGCTCGCCCCCCGTCTTCCGCCCGGCCACACCTCGGCCGGTATCACGCTGGCCCGCTTCGGGTTGCCAAGCCGTCCGCGTGTGGATCCGCGACCTGCCAGGATTGGAGACCGGTCGCTCAGCCCCCTGGCCCGGGTCCGTGGTCATGGTCGGCCGACTGCGGTCGAAACAGGAACACCAGTGCGACGCCGCTGATGGCGATGAGCAGCGCGATCACGCCAAACGTGGCCGAGGGCGGCAGCGCCAGGGCGAAGAACTCACGCAAACCGGGAACCACCAGCACGATCACGAATCCGGCTGTTGCAGCGACGAGCACGGCGATGCGCAGCCGATTCCACGGCCGGCTGACCAGGGCAAGGACGATGAGCCCGACACCGGCCAAGGTCACCGTGGCAGCGGTGCGCGATTGCTCGAGGGTGACCCCTTCGACCTCCCTGACCAGCAGGTATGAGCTGAAGGTCGCCACGGCGGCCACCGTACCGGCTGGTATCGCCACGGCCAGTACCCTGCGCACGAAACCGGGCTCGGATCGGTCTTGGTTCGGCTCGAGCGCGAGGAAAAAGGCTGGGATGCCGATCGTCAGGCTGCCCACCAACGTGAGATGGCGGGGTAGGAACGGGAAGGGCAGGCTCGCCAGACCAACCGCGACGGAGAGCAGCAGTGCGTACACCGTCTTGGTGAGGAAGAGCCTCGCCACCCGTTCGATGTTCGCGATCACTCGCCGACCCTCAGCCACGACCGCGGGCAGCGCGGCGAAGCGGCTGTCCAGCAGGACGACCTTGGCGACTGCACGCGCCGCGGCGCTGCCACTGCCCATCGCCACGCCGAGGTCGGCGTCCTTCAGCGCCAGTACGTCGTTAACCCCGTCGCCGGTCATGGCGACGACGTGGCTGCGCTGCTGCAGCGCATGCACCATGGATCGTTTCTGCTGCGGAACGACGCGGCCGAAGACCGAACGTCGCTCGAGCAGGGCACCGAGTTCGTCGGGATCTTGCGGCAGCGACCGCGCATCCACGGGGGCGTCTGCCCCTTCGATGCCGACCCGACCAGCGACGGCGGCCACGGTGCGCGGGTGATCGCCGGACACGACCTTGGCATGGACACCCTGGTCGACGAAGTAGGCGATCGTCGCCCGCGCATCGCCCCGGACTTGCTCGGCCAACACAACCAGCGCGGTGGGCGTGGTCTGCGGCAGCGGCTCAGTGGCGCTTACCGGTTCCGGTGCGGCCGCCACGAGCACGACCCGCTTTCCCGCGGTGGCGAGCACTTCGGCCTGCCTGAGGATCTCGTTGCCGTCCGCGGACGCGCCGAGGATGACCTCCGGCGCGCCGAGCACCCAGGTCCCCTGGCCATCGAAGGTCGCCGCGCTCCACTTCCGCGCGGATGAGAATGGCACCGTCACGGTCGGGTGCCAGCCCGAGGGCGCCGGCCATGCCTGGGCGATCGCTCGGAGCGTCGCGTTGGGCGCCGGGTCGGCGACCGCCATTGCGCCGAGAACTGCCGGCAGTTCTGCTGCGGCCTCTGTGGGCTCCCCGGCTAGAGGTAGCCCAATCAGGTCGGTCACGGCGAGGTTGCCCACAGTGATCGTTCCGGTCTTGTCGAAGCAGAGCACATCGACCCGGGCCAGCGTCTCGACCGCGGGCAACTCCTGAACGAGCACGTTCTGCCGGCCAAGGCGGACGATGCTGACGGCGAAGGCCACGCTCAGCAACAGGACCAGGCCCTCGGGGACCATGTTGACCGTGCCTGCGACCGCGCCCCGAAGGGCATCACTGACGCTCTGCGTCCTGAGCTGGCTCGCGAAGAGGAGGGCCGCCGTGGGGACAAGCAGCCAGGTCACCAGCCTGATGATCTGATCGACGCCGGCGCGTAGCTCCGATCGCGCCAGCGTGAAGCGACGCGCCTCCTCGGCCAGCCGGGTCGCGTATGCGTCTCGGCCGACCCGGGTGGCCCGGTAGGTGAGCAGGCCGGAGGCCACGAAGCTGCCGGAGAGCACGTCGTTCGCCGGCCGCGTGACAACTGGCTCCGACTCCCCGGTCAGCAACGACTCGTCGATCTCGGCCGCGGCCTCATCCAGCACAAGTCCGTCGACCACCACTTGATCGCCAGGACCGGCCTTGATGACGTCGTCCAGGACCAGATCCTGGAGATCTGCCTCCCGCCACCGACCGTCACGGAGCACCGTCGCTGTGGGGGCGTTGATCACCGCCAGCCGCTCGAGCGTTCGCTTGGCGCGCAGCTCCTGGACGATGCCGACGGCCGTGTTGGCGATCAGAACCAGACCGAAGAGTGCATCCTGCAGCGGGCCGACGATCAAGATCACGATCAGCAGAGAACCGAGCAGAAAATTGAAACGCGTGAAGACGTTCGCCCGGATGATCTCGCGGATGGTGCGGGTGGGTGCGTCAGGCACATCGTTGCGCAGGCCCCGAGCCACCCGGTCCGCGACCTCAGCCGTGGTCAGGCCGCCGACCTCGATGAACTCCCCCATCACAGACCGGGATCGGGGATCCGGCGAGCCACGGCCTCGGCTGTCCACTAATCAATGTTCCCAGCCAGGCACAAGCCGTTCGTTCCGGACACCTCTGCCTGGCCGATGATCTAGGTACTGGATCGTCGGTGGACTGTCTAGCCGGTTGCGGGGTTATCTAGCGCGCCGGCGGGCTAGATAACCCCGCAGCCATCCATGAAGGTGATCGTTTGATACCAGCACTGAACCGCGACAGCCAGTGTGCGGTGGGCGCCGATGATCTGGAGCGATTCGGGGTAGGGACCGCAGCATGAGGATTTCCAAGATCTCATTGTTGGTTCTCGTGGTGACGGTCCTGACGGGCACGAGCGCGTTCGCCGCCACGCAGCGGTCGCCGTCCTGGGAGCGGTTCGACACCGGCACGGACTCCCGGTTGCGCGGCTTGTCCGCGGTCAGCGCGGACGTGGCCTGGGCCGGCGGGACCGACAGCACCGTCTGGCGTACCGTCGACGGCGGTGCGAGCTGGCAACAGGTCGCCCCGGCCGGCTCGGCCGGGCTGGAGTTCCGCGATGTCGAGGCGTTCGACAGCGAGCACGCGGTGGTCATGACAGCGGGCAGCGGTGATGCATCCCGGGTGTACATCACCGACGACGGCGGCGGCAGCTGGACCGAGACGTTCCGCAGCGACCAGCCGACCGCGTTCTACGACTGCATGGCATTCTTCGACCGCTCGCACGGGCTGGCGCTGTCCGACCCGGTGAACGGCTTCTTCCGGATTATCTCGACCTCCGACGGCGGCCGCAGCTGGCAGGAGCTGCCGACCGCCGGGATGCCGGCGGCCCTGGATGGCGAGTTCGCGTTCGCGGCCAGCGGCACTTGCCTGGTCACCGCCGACCGTGGTGCGGACGTCGCCTGGTTCGCCAGCGGCGGCGGTGCCGAAACGCGGGTGTTCCGGAGCACCGATCGCGGCCTTCACTGGGACGTGGTCACCACTCCGATGCCGAGCGGCCCAGCCGCCGGGATCTTCTCGCTGGCGTTTCGTGATCCGGTGCACGGTATCGCCGTCGGCGGCGACTTCCTCAACCCGCTGAGCGCGCCGGACGGAGCCCTCGCCAGCGGGGACAGCGGGCAGTCCTGGCAGCCGGCGAGCGCTCAGCCCGGGGAGTACCGCTCCGGTTCCGCCTGGGTGCCACATTCCGGCCGGATCGCGCTCGCGGTCGGCCCGACCGGTAGTGACGTCAGCTATGACCGGGGCCGAACCTGGACCCGCTTCGACACCGGCAGCCTGGACTCGGTCGACTGCGCGCCGGACGGCAGCTGCTGGGGATCGGGCGAGCTGGGCCAGATCGCCAAGCTGCATTGGGGGTAGGGCACGTTTGCTGGAACGGGGTTGGCCCCGGACCCGCCTGGGCCAACCTGCCGGGTGAAATCTGTTCTGCTCAGCTCACGGCGTTGAGGGTGTTCACCTCACCGGCGCCGTAGAAGCCGTTGCGCTGGACACCGCTGCCCGTCGCCTGGAACTGCGGCGCCGCCCGGCCGAGGTGGTGTCTGGGGTGGCGGTGGCCCGATACGTGATCAAGTTGGAGCCGCTCGCCCCTGCAGCGCCGGACGGCACCCCAGCCCGGGCTGTAGGCCGCCTGTCGGGCCATTCGGTCGGGCGGCCCCTACTTGATCGCAAGTTTTGGTGGAATCGTGCAGTTGGCTTCACTTTCCCACCAGAAGCGATCTTCGCCTCGCCGAGCGGGTTCAGGTTAGATCGCGAGCGCTTTGCCGGCCTTCTCGCTGGTCGGGAGCGCTCTGCCGGCACGTCACTAACATGGATGGCAGCAGGATGCCAGGAGGTGCGATGGTCTATCGCGCACTCGTTCCGGTCATCATCCTCGCGCACTTCGCGTTCCTGGCCTACGTCGTCTTCGGCGGCTTCCTTACCTGGCGCTGGCCGTCCGCTTTCTGGCCCCATCTGGTCGCAACACTGTGGGGTGTCCTTCTCATCGCCTACTCGCTCGACTGCCCGCTGACCGCGGCAGAGCGGTGGGCGCGCCACCACGCCGGGCAAGGGGTGCCCGTCCGCGGCTTCATCGACCGCTACGTCGAGAATGTGATCTATCCCGCGCAGTGGACGAATCAGGTGCGGCTAGCCAGCGCCATCATTGTGGTCATGTCCTGGCTGATCGGATACCTACATTGGCGCGGGCACCAGCCACCGGTTGCCCTGTCCTAGGCCTAAGGACACGGTCGCCACTGCACCGTCTGCGAGCCGGCGAGGTGGGAGAAGAAGCCGCTTTCGATGCGATCCCTATCACACCGTACGGGTGACGTGCCGCATACTGGCGCCACCGCACACTGAGTCTCGCCATTTCACCAACCGCGAGGTGCTGACATGCTGTTGCTCGCCATTCTGGTCATCGGCCTCGCTGGGGGGTGGATCGCCGACGTCGTGGTGAACAGGCGAATGCGGCCGCCCAGCTGGGGCCGGGTCTTCATCTACGGTCTCATCGGCTCCTTCGTCGGCGGACTCCTGATCAGCCTGCTGGCCGGCGATGGCCTGAAGCTGCGTCCGAGCGGTCTCATCGGTTCGGCGGTCGGAGCCATCCTCGTCACGCTGGTCGCCTCGCTGGGACAGCAACGCTCTCGCGCCTGACTCGACTGAGGTGATCGGGCGAGGGCCCGACGCCCTGCTCGCGCTGCAGACGTTCATCCTCCAGCTATGGGCTGCGCCTAGAGCGGCCGGAGAAGGTCCTCATGCCGCCCGGCGCTCCCGTGATCACGACGATGTCTGTCCACCTGCGCTCCACGTCGGTACCTGTGGTCACAACCCGGCTCGATGCAGTCACTCTCGCCGGGTGACGAAAGACGCCACGCTCATGGCGCATTCTCACAGGGCTCGCCGAATGGAGGGGTCCGATGCTGTTGGTTCCGAAGCAGTTGATGCGCGCCGGGATGACCGGCAATGTGCCCTACTACGGTGGCCGGTTTACGCCGGCGCAGGCCTACGCGGCATCACATCCTGGGTGGCGACCGGGGTCCGGTCCCGCAGTGGCAGGCGGGGCGGGGGCGCCTCTCGTACGAGCACCGATGCCCGAGGGTGGGCCGCCGACACCTCCCCCACCGTCGAGAGACCCGGCAGACACTCTTCTGGCATTGCAGAACCTGCTTGACGCCGGGGTGATCACGCCAGAGGAGTACACAGGACTGCGCTCGCGGGTCGGCCGATGATGGGCCCGGTGCAAGTCCTGGTCGTCGGCTTCGACCAGCCGACGTTCTCCGGCGAGGTGCTCGCAGAGTTCACCCGGCTTCGTCAGGCCGGGATCGTCCGACTCGTCGACCTGCTCCTCGTCTCGCGTGCGGAAGACGGTGCCTTCGAGACACTGGCCGCGCCCTCCGGAGCAGACCCAGAGTTCGGCGGCCTGGCCGCCGCGCTTCTCGGCCGGCCGGAGGGTGAGGACAGCGTCGAACCGGCCGTGCCTGACGCCGATGTCATGGCATGGTCTCTGGCCGACGCAGTACCCGCTGGCTCGATGGCGGCCGTCGCACTCATCGAGCACACGTGGGCGGGGCCGCTTAAGGCGGCGATCCTGCGGGCCGGCGGCAGCCCGTTGGAGGAGACCTGGCTGTCACCAGGCGACCTTGACATGCTCGAGTCTTTGATCGCCCGGCAGAAGGGCTGAACGGACGATCTCACCTTCTGAACGGGGTGTTGACACTCCGCTGGCAGAGTTGTTGCATAACAATTCTCTACTAACCCGATCGATAAAATGGGGCGGATGTGTTAGGGCGGAGAACGAGAATCGGTGTGCTGGTCTCGCTGGCGCTCGTTGCCCCGAGCCTGTCCGCCTGCGCAGGCGGATCAGGCGGTGGCGCTGGAAAGGTCAAGTTGGCGTTGGTCGCCTACTCGACCCCCCAGGCTGCGTACGAAGAGTTGATCAAGGCGTTCCAGGCGACGGATGCCGGCAGGAACGTGACCTTCACCAAGTCGTTCGGGAGCTCAGGCGACCAGAGCCGGGCGGTAGTGGCCGGTTTGCGGGCCGACATCGTCGCGTTCTCGCTGGAGCCGGACATGACACGTCTCGTCAAGGCGAATCTGGTGGCGAAGGACTGGAATTCCGACCCGCACAAGGGCATGATCACCGATTCTGTGGTGGTGATCGCGACGCGTAAGGGCAACCCGCAGAACATCAAGACCTGGGACGATCTGATCAAACCTGGTGTCGAGGTGATCACGCCGAACCCGTTCACCTCGGGCGGAGCCAGGTGGAACGTCATGGCCGGCTATGGGGCGAGGTCGAACAAGGATGCGGACCGGGCCGCCGGTGTGGCGTATCTGACTGCGTTGTTCAAGAACGTGCCGGTACAGGACGAGAGCGCACGCAAGGCGCTGCAGACATTCACCTTGGGCAAGGGCGACGCGATGCTCGCGTACGAGAACGAGGCGATCTTCGCACAGCAGCAGCATCAGCCGCTGGACTACACAGTGCCGGAGTCGACGATCCTGATCGAGAACCCGGTGGCGGTGACGAAGAACAGCGCCCACCCCGCCGAAGCGAAGGCATTCCTGGACTTCCTGCACTCGTCAGAGGGACAGAAGATCTTCGTGGAGAACGGCTACCGCCCCGTGGTCCAGGGCGTGCCGGGCACGAACTTCCCGACCCCGCCGGATCTGTTCACCATCGCCGACCTGGGCGGTTGGACGAAGGTGAACAAGGAGTTCTTCGAGCCAGGCACCGGCATCGTGGCCCAGGTCGAGCAGTCCGTCGGTGTCTCGGTCGGGTAGGCGGAGCCATCCTGTTGTCCACAGATACTGCCAACGCGACCGGTATGGCGTCTGGCACACCACCGCCGGCTGCGGGACCGGACGCACCCTTGCCCACTCGTGGTCGGGTGGGTCGGGCCTCGCTGCTAGCCGGGAATCGCGGCACCGGGCTGGGGCTCGGCGTCTCGATGATCTTCCTGAGCCTGATCGTGTTCATCCCGCTGGCCGGGGTGGTCTGGCGCTCCGGCTCCGAAGGGCCAGGCACGTTCTGGCGGGCAGTGCGCACTCCGGATGCCTGGTCGGCGCTGGAGTTGACGGTGGGTGCCGCACTGATCGTCGCGCTCATCAACCTGGTCATGGGCACCCTCATCGCGTGGGTTCTGGTCCGCGACAGCTTTCCCGGCCGATCCGTTGTGGACGTGCTCATCGACCTACCGTTCGCATTGCCGACCATCGTGGCCGGACTGGTCCTGCTTTCGTTGTACGGGCCGACTACCCCCTTAGGCATCGACATCGCCTACAGCCGCACGGCAGTGGTAGTGGCGCTGCTGTTCGTCACACTGCCGTTCGTCGTGCGCACCGTTCAGCCGGTGCTGCTCGAACTCGACAGGGACATGGAGCAGGCCGCGGCCTCACTCGGTGCAGGACCACTGGTGACGTTCCGCCGGATCATCCTGCCCAACCTCCTCCCGGCGATGCTGTCGGGAATGGCGCTGGCATTCACCCGAGCGATTGCGGAGTTCGGCGCCACCGTGCTGATCTCCGGGAACCTGCCGTTCCAGACCCAGGTCGCCTCTGTGTACATCTTTGGCCAGATCGAGACCGACAACCCGACGGGCGCAGCGGCGGTCGCGACCGTCCTGCTGGTCGTGGCGCTGGTCGTCGTCGTCATCCTCGACCTCATCCAGCGGTGGAGCGCTCGCCATGGCTAAATACGCCCTGCGCCTGGTCGCGCTTGTCTACCTGCTGTTCCTGCTGGCCCTGCCCGTCGGGCTGGTCGTCTGGCGCACCTTCGGGGACGGCATAGGTCCGGTCATCGAATCTCTGTCCTCGCCTGAGGCAGTGCACGCCTTCAAGATCACGATCGTAGTGGCGCTGTGGGCCGTGGCCATCAACACCGTGTTTGGCGTCGGCATGGCCATCCTGCTCGCTCGCCGTCGTTTTCCCGGCAAGCGACTGCTCAACGCGCTGATCGACTTGCCGCTCGCGGTCTCGCCGGTGGTGGTCGGGCTGGCCCTGATCCTGGTCTACGGCCGCTATGCCCCTGTGGGCGGCTGGCTCGAAGGGCACGGCATCCAGATCATCTTCTCCATGCCTGGCATGATCATGGCGACCGTGTTCGTCTCTCTGCCGCTGGTCGTACGGTCGGTCGAGCCGGTCTTGGTGGAGATGGGCGAGGAGCAGGAACAGGCAGCGCACACACTGGGCGCCAGCGCCTCGCAGACCTTCCGGCGGATCACCATCCCTGGCATCCGCGCTGCATTGGCGTACGGCGTCGTGCTCTGCCTGGCCCGGGCGCTTGGCGAGTACGGTGCCATAGCCGTGGTCTCTGGCCGGCTCGTCGGTCAGACCCAGACGTTGACGCTATTCGTCGATGAACGATTCCAGAACTTCGAGGAGCAGGATGCGTTCGCCGCTGCGACCGCACTCGCCCTGATCGCGATCACCACCCTGCTCCTGACCAAGCTGCTGCGCCCTAAGGATGGCGACTGATGGCCATTGAGGTTCGTAACGTCACCAAGACCTTCGGCGCGACGCCGGTCCTGCGAGACGTGTCCATCGACGTGGCCTCGGGTTCGCTGACCGCGCTCCTCGGGCCGAGCGGCGGCGGCAAGTCGACCCTCCTGCGTGTCATCGCGGGTTTAGAGGTCCCCGACTCCGGCACCGTGACGATCAACGGAATCGACGCGACCCGGCTGGCCCCGCAGCGCCGCAACGTCGGCTTCGTGTTCCAGCACTACGCCGCGTTCAAGCACATGACCGTCCACGACAACGTCGCCTTCGGCCTGAAGATCCGCAAGCGTCCCAAGGCCGAGATCCGCAATCGGGTTGCGGAACTACTCGAGCTGGTCCACATCGAGCAGTTCGCCGACCGGTACCCCGCCCAACTGTCGGGCGGGCAACGTCAGCGGATGGCCCTGGCCCGCGCGCTGGCGGTCGAGCCGCAGGTGCTGCTTCTCGATGAGCCGTTCGGCGCGCTCGATGCCCAGGTCCGCAAGGAACTGCGCGCCTGGCTGCGCCGCCTACACGACGAGGTCCACGTCACTACCGTGTTCGTCACCCACGACCAGGAAGAGGCCATCGAGGTCGCCGACGAGATCGTCCTACTTGCCGATGGCATCGTCGAACAGGCCGGCAGCCCTCAGGAGATCTACGACAACCCTGACAGTCCGTTTGTCATGCGCTTCCTCGGCCCGGTCACCGAGATCGACGGCCGGCTCGTGCGACCCCACGACATCGAGGTGTCAGACA
>DATBRJ010000148.1:0-9107 GCA_036560395.1 Actinomycetes bacterium
TCAATGCGAGCCCCGTGTCTTGTCTGTGCCGGCTGGCAGGCTTCAACCATGGAGATTCGATACCTGCAGCCCGATGGCCTCGTGCGGAGCCCTGCCTTTAGCCATGGAGCCGTAATTCCCCCTGGGGCGACGACGATCTACATCGGCGGCCAGAACGGCGTGGACGAGACTGGCGAGGTCGTCGCTAGCCATGACGCGGCGGCTCAGGCGGTGCGGGCCGTCGATAATGTCGAGACCGTGCTGCGCGCCGCCGAAGCGACGCTCTCCGACGTCGTTGCGTGGACGGTACTTATTGCGGCCGATGCCGACGTGGCCGCGGCCTACGGTGCGATCGCTCCGCGACTGGCCCGAGCCGGAGCACCTCCGCTCGTTACCGCTGCACGTGTTGCTGGCCTTGCGGTGCCCGGGGCACTCCTGGAGATCAGCGCAATCGCGGCAGTCGCGGCGGATTGATTTTCGCGAGGGGGCCCTTCGCGCACGACGACGGCAAGAGGGCCAGACCGCACAACACCGCGCCCGGAGCGTCGCGCAAGTTGGTTCCACACGGCGCACATCCGATTTTCGGCAGGACGGCGCGGTTGGCCGCGCGCGGCGGTCATGTTCCAGAGGCCATGTAGGCGGCGAGGATGTAGTTGGGATGGCGGTCGAGGTTCTTGCGCGCCCGGTCGTAGCGCATGGTTGTGCGCGGGTCGGTGTGCCGGGCGGCGATCTGCACCTCTCGAAGGTCCACACCGGCGTCGAGCATCGTGGTGACGAAGGTATGCCGCAGCATGTGCGGGTGCGGTGTCAACCCAAGTGTCCCTGGCGCTTTGAGCTGGCACCGGACGAGCTGCATAAGGCGAAGATCAGCGGCGGCACCCACGATGTGCTGCTGCCCACCATTAACGCCGATCCGATCATCGAGGGCGTGAACGGGCGCGCCGAGGTGACCCTCGTAACGTACTTGCGGATCTCGCTCGGTCTCGGCGGGTTCCCCGGGTTCCAGTTTGGTCGAGCTGCGGCTCCGGTCTGATGCCGTACCGCGCGAGTTGGTTCAACCCGGCCCGATGGGTGACCGCGGTCGATACCTGCTGAGGCCGTGGCTCGAAACGGGTCGGGCTGGCCGATGAGAAATGCCGCCATGCCGAGTCAGCACCAACAAGGTTGAACGCTGGATCGAGACGACGGGGGTCGACGTGTCGGCATCAGTGCTCTACCGGTCGATGTCCCTCGACGGGTACATCGCGGGTCCGGACAACGAACTAGGAAAGCCCAGGCCGCGACAGCTTCGGCCCGGCTGCACGGTTGGTCCGTCACTCCGGAGGAGGACATGGTCCGGCCGTCCGGTCGGCCGGAGAACTGGTCGACGAGATCAACGCGACGGGAGAAGGCCATGATCTTTGTGGTTGACGAGCGACCATCGGATTCGCCGTTTGTCGAACGGATCTGGCGTGCCAGTAGCGAGCACGGCGGTCCCTTCCTCTCGATCGCCATGAGCCATTGGGAGATGGTCGTGACCAAGCGCAATGGCGGGACGACGGTAACGGTGCGGGGGCCGGAGACGAAGGCGACCTCCTTGTGGTGCCCCGCAGGCGGCGAGTGGCTCGGCATCCGGTTCCGGCTGGGCACGATCATGCCTGATCTGCCGGCACGCGCCCTCGTCGATGCGGCCACCGACCTGCCAGAGATGGGGCGTGACTCCTTCTGGCTCAAAGGCTCCGCTCGGGAGGTTCCCGACTTCGACAACGCCGAAGCGTTCGTCAACCGGCTCGTGCACGACGGTCTACTCGTGCGGGCGCCAGTCGTCGATGCCGTGTTGCACGGTGAACTGAACGAGCGGTCCCTGCGCACCGCACAGCGACACTTCGTGCGGACGACCGGGTTGACGCACGGCGCCGTGCGCCGGGTCGAGCGCGCCCGCTACGCAACCACCCTCCTACAGCAGGGCGTACCGATTCTCGATGCCGTCCACAAGGCGGGCTACTTCGACCAACCGCATCTCACCCGATCGCTCAAGCACTTCATCGGCCAGACACCGGCCCAGATCATGGACAGAAGCACGGCTGAACAGTTGTCGCTGCTGTACAAGACCGCGCCGCCTCGCTGAGATACGTTCGGGCCTATCGCCACCTGCCGGGCCCACAGGCGGCTGTTCAATATCCGCGGGGGGCGAAGACCGCGGTGGCAGGCCGCGCCACAGCGCGCCCCGTCGCCGGTGATTGCGCACGCCGCTCACCACCGGCCGGTGCTCGCGGCCCGGCCGCCCGCGCCGCCGATGCTGGGCCAATCGCCCGCATCGACCAGTCCACGTCGAGACGACCACGAAGGGAGAAACCGATGGGCAGGATCGTCGTTACCGAGTACATCTCCGTGGACGGAGTCGTCGAGGCGCCGAGCGGGACCGAGAAGTTCGAGCGTGTCGGCTGGACCGACGCCTTCTCGCGCGGCCCGGAAGGCGACAAGTTCAAGCTGGACGAGGCAATGGCCTCCGACGCGCTGCTGCTCGGCCGCGTCACCTACGGCACCTTCGCTCCCGTCTGGCCGCACTACCAGGGTGAGGTCGCCGACAAGTTCAACACAATGCCCAAGTACGTCATCTCCTCCACCCTTGAGGACCCGGAGTGGAACAACACCACCGTGCTGCGCGGCGACGTGGTCGACGAAGTCACGACGGTCAAGCGGCAGCACGATGGCGATATCGTCGTCCACGGCAGCCCACAGCTTGCGCAGGCGCTGATCGAGCACGACCTCGTCGACGCGCTGCACCTGCAGGTCTATCCCGTGATCGTCGGCGCCGGCAAGCGGCTCTTCACGGAAACGAGCAACACGAAGCGGCTACGGCTCGTCGAGGCGCGGACGGTCGGTGACGGCATTCACATCCTCATCTACCAGAGGGCCGCCTAGAGCCGCCGCGATCCCACGTTCACGCCTTCGGGTCGTTCTCCTAAGAGGAATGTATCCGGGAACAACAGACGCTTAGCGGATCGCGCCGGTGCCTGTACGACCGCAACGCTCGCGCTTCCTCCTGGCTGACGGGTCACCTTCCGGGAGTCTCAGTCCGCTCGCGGCCCGGCGAGATAGCCGCCGTCGACGATGAGGTCGCTACCGGTGACGAAGGAGGCTGCGTCTGACAGTAGCCAGACGACCGCTTCGGCGACTTCTTCCGGGCGTGCCATTCGGTTGAGTGGCTGCTGCCTGGCAAACGTCTGATAGAGCTCGCTGCCTTGAGGCGCGCCTTCTCGGAGGCCTGGGGTATCCACGTACGCCGGACAGACCGCGTTGATCCGAATGTTCTGGGTGGCGTACTCGAGCGCGGCGACTCGGGTGATCCCGCGAATGGCGAACTTCGAGGCGGTGTAGGGGGCGGTGAACGGGAATCCGGCGACACCGGCGACCGACGACATGTTCACGATCGCTCCACCCCCTCGATCGCTCATCTCGGCGAGTTCGCGCACCATGCAGCGCCAGATGCCTTTCAGGTTGATGGCAATGATCCGGTCCCAATCATCCTCCGAAGAGCTAGCCGTCGACGCGCCGGCGGGCGGGACGCCAGCGTTGTTGAATGCGTAGTCGAGCTGGCCGCGCCACTCCAGCACCTTGTCGATCGCCGAGTCGACCTCCCCGTCGGCGGCGACATCGCAGCGCACGAACAGCGCCTCACCGCCCGCGGCGCGAACGCTGTCGGCGACCTGCTGGCCGAGTTCCTGCTGGACATCGGCCAGCGCGACGTGTGCGCCGTCAGCCGCCAGCAGACGTGCGGCAGCCTCACCGATCCCAGAGGAACCACCAGTTACGAAAGCCACCTTCCGGTCAAACTTTCCGGGCATGTCGTCCGCCTTTCCGTGCGCAGTAGGAGGTGTGGATCGTTGCGCTGCTCGGCAACATCCACCAGCTCCCACGCAGCTCCCGCCTTAGGCCGTCCACGACCGAGCGGATGCGCGAAGCGAGGTCAGCAGCGTGGTCGTCCAGCTCACCCACGATCGCAGTATCCAAGCGTGCGCCCCCCACGGGTCGAGAACCTGTCCGCCAACTGCGCTGTCCGCGGCATGCTGCGTGGTGACATGTCCTCCGCAGGCTGCACGATGAGGCCGCCGAGCGCGTGGCTGCGTCGGCCGATGGCTGACGACTTGTTCGGGTTTTGTTCGACAATCCCGCGCCTGGGTCTCCTCGTACTGGCGAACGCGCAGGTCAGAGACCTGGGGGTCGTTTTTGAGTTCGGTACTGGGCAGACTCTAGTGGCCCGTTGTCGAGCGGGCGCTGGCCCCGGTGGGTAGCTGCGGTCCAGTGGGAGAACCAAGTGAGTCGGTGGCAGAAGGTGGGTAGACGGGCCGGGCTGCTCGGGGCAGCCGCCGGTGTTATCGCAGGTGGCGCAGCGATCGGGTTGGCGGTCGAGAGGTACGCGGTGGGCAGGTCATTCCGCCGTGCGGACACGTCGCGAGACGAGCCGTTCGGTCGCCTGCGTGGCGAGCCGATGTACGTGATCGCCGACGACGGTGTGGACCTCTATGTCGAGCTGAACGGGCCCGCCGACGCAGACCTCACAGTCGTCTTTGTCCACGGGTACGCCCTCAACCAGGACGCCTGGCATTACCAGCGGCGTGATCTCACCGATCTCGGCCGGCTGGTCTTCCTCGACCAGCGCGGCCACGGCCGTTCGATGCGCGGCAGGCCGGAGCGGTCCACCATCGACCAGCTCGGCGAGGATCTCTACCGGGTGATCGATGGGGTGGCAGGCGACGGTAGCCCGGTCGTTCTGGTCGGCCATTCGATGGGCGGCATGACTGTGTTGGCGCTCGCCGATCTGCATCCTGAGCTGTTCGGCGACAGGATCGTCGGCGTCGCCTTGCTGGCGACATCGCCCGGCCGGCTGGCTGAGGTCACTCTCGGCGCTCCGGCATACACGGGCCGGATCCTGCACAAGCTTGCTCCGGGCTTCTTCGGCGCACTCGTCAAGCAAGCCGAGCTCGTCGATCGCAGCCGCAAGGCCGGAAGCGACCTCAGCTATGTCTTGACCAAGCGGCTGGCCTTCGCTTCTGACGTTCCGCCGAGCCTGGTCCGCTTCGCCGCCGACATACTCGCGTCTACCCCAATCGATGTGGTCGCGGACTTCTTCCCCGCCTTCGACGCGCACGACAAGATGTCCGCGCTGCCGCTGCTGCAGCGGGTCGAGACCCTGGTCATGGTCGGGGCGAGCGATCTACTCACGCCCGAGGAGCACAGTCAAGACATCGTGCGCGCCGTGCCGGGCGCCGAGCTCGTCATCGTTCCTGACTGCGGCCACTTGATCATCTGCGAATATCCTGACGTCGTGAATCATCATCTCCGCGAGCTCGCGTCCCGAGCTCGCAGGCTGGCCGGCCTCCCGCAGGAAGAGTCCACTTGATGTCGATCATCGATCCCGCCGGGACGGCACCGCAGCTTGGTACCTGGGAGGCATTGACCGACGCGATCTGCCGCTGTATCGGATGTCCACAGCTTGTAGCAGGGCGCACGAGGGTCGTCGCTGGCGTTGCTCCGGCGGGGGCCGATGTCCTGTTCGTCGGGGAGGCACCGGGGGTCCAGGAGGACGCGACGGGGATACCGTTCGTCGGGCGTGCGGGGCAGCTGCTGGATTCGCTCCTGACCGAGGCCGGGCTGCCGCGCGACCGGGTGGCCGTCACCAACGTCATCAAGTGCCGCCCGCCGGGAAATCGCAAGCCGAGGCGATCTGAGGTCGCCCAGTGCACGCCGTGGCTCGCCCGGCAAGTGGAGGTGCTTGATCCCGTCCTGATCGTGACATTGGGCGGGACCGCGGCCGAGTGGGCACTTGGCCCAGCTACGAAGATCGGCGTGATACGGGGGACACTCCAGCGATATCGGCCCGGTGAGGGCAGCGGGCCCGCCGGGGCCGGCGAGGCCATCGGACGGCGGGAATGGCCTCTGCTGTGCACGTACCACCCGTCGGCGGCCATCCGGTTCGGCCCGCAGGGTGCTCCGATCAGCGCGCTCCGTGAGGACCTCGCCAGGGCGGCCGAACTGGCGGCGCAGCTGCGGGCAGCCAGCGCGGCACCCCCTTCCCCTGGGTCTTAGCCGATGCCGGACCTTGAGCTGGTGGTGCCGACAGCGGAGGAGATGCGCAAGCTGGGCCGGGAGCTGGCTGGCGCCCTCGCCGCCGGAGACCTCGTGCTGCTGACCGGCGATCTCGGAGCCGGGAAGACCACCCTGACCCAGGGGATCGGCGCCGGCCTCGGCGTACAGGGGACCATCGCATCGCCGACATTCGTCATCGCGCGGGTGCACCGGTCGGCGGCTGGTGGGCCGCCGCTCGTCCATGTCGACGCATATCGACTCGGTGGCTGGGACGAACTCGAGGATCTAGACCTCGAGGCGTCGCTCGACGAGGCAGTGACCGTCGTGGAATGGGGAACCGGCATCGCCGAGGGGCTCGCCGAACGCAGACTCGAGATCGAGATCGTGCGGACGCACGGCGGCGAGCCTGGGGAGGGATCAGAGGACCGCATCGTGCGAGTCCGCGCGATCGGGCGCGAACTCCCGAGGCTTCCCAGCGCTGTGGCAGGGTAAAGCGGTGCCTGTATCGCGAGCGTCTGTTTTCGAGTTCGCCGGCGGCACGCCGGCATTCCTTGCGCTTGCGGCCGCGCACCACGAGCGGTGTCTGCAAGATCCGGTGCTGAACCACCCGTTCTCCCATCCAGGCCACCCCCAGCATGTGGAGAGATCGGCGAGCTACTGGGCCGAGGTCTTCGGTGGTCCACCGGTCTACTCGCAATCGTGCGGCGGGCATTCGGCGATGCTCGGCATCCACGCGGGTCAGGGTGCGGAACGAGACCTCGGAGAACGCTTCGTTCGGTGCTTCGTCCAGGCCGCAGATGATGCGGGGCTTCCCGACGACGCCGACTTCCGCACCGCCCTGCGGTCGTACATGGAGTGGGCTGTCGCGGAGGTGCTCTCGTACTCGCCCGATGGTTCTGAGGTGCCGCCGGACCTTCCGGTCCCCCGCTGGTCCTGGGACGGATTGCAGGACACCCGCGCAGGTCGGTGACCTGATCAGGTCCCGTCAAGTAAGTCGTTTGTCTCTGCCAGATCCTGCCCGGTGCAGACGTGGCGCTCTGCGCGGCCTGGCGTGCCTGCGCGACCCCGCAAAGACCGAGCCGTCGCCTGCCCAGGAGCAATGATCAGAACCTGTGGATGGCCCTCGGTGCGGTGACGCGTAGGAGCGCACCTTCCCGAGGATGATCTGAAAGTCCTTTGCTCTTGATCAGGATGGGCGTTGGCGCGCTGGTTCGGGAAGGTACGCCCGTGGTCAAGGTAGTCCACGACGAGGATGAGTCCGATCGGCGGCGGTGGCGGGCGCTCACGGTCAGTTTGATCGCCGCATTCATGGCGTTGCTCGACGTGAGCATCGTGAACGTGGCGCTGCCTTCCATCGAGCGCGACCTCGGCGTGTCGGCGGGGACGGCGCAGTGGGTGGTGTCCGGCTACGCGCTCGCCTTCGGGTTGGCGCTGGTGCCGGCCGGCCGGCTCGGCGATACGCTCGGCCGGCGCCGGATGTTCCTTATCGGGCTGTCGGCGTTCGTCGTTACGAGCGCGCTGAGCGGCGCGGCGCCGACCACCGGGCTCTTGATCGCCGCCCGGCTGCTGCAGGGCGTCGCGGGCGGCATCCTCATCCCGCAGAACTCGGGGCTGATCCAGGACCTGTTCCGCGGCGCCGAGCGGGGCAGGGCGTTCGGCCTGCTCGGTGCCACGGTCGGGCTGTCCACCGCGGCCGGTCCGGTGGTCGGGGGGCTGATCCTGGCCGCGTTCACCGGCCCAGACGGCTGGCGGTGGGTGTTCTTTGTCAACGTGCCGATCGGCTTGGTCGCGCTGGTGCTCGCCGCCCGGTTCGTGCCGTCCCCACGCGACGGCGGTTCGCGCCGCGTCGACCTGGACCTCGTCGGCTCGCTGCTGCTCGGCGGCGGTGTGCTCAACCTGCTGCTGCCGCTGGTGGACGCCGAGAACGGCAGCCTGGGCCGGTTGTCCTGGCTGTTCGGGGTGGCCGCCCTGCTGTTCGCCGGGTTCGCCGGCTGGGGGGGTTCGCACGGTGAGTCACGGGCGCCAGCCGCTGCTCGACCCGCGGCTGGCACGCACCCCCGGCTACGCCGCCGGATTGGGCATCGGATTGGTCTACTTCAGCGGGTACACCGGCATCTGGCTCGTGTTCGCGCTGTTCTTCCAGGACGGGCTGGGCTACTCGCCGCTACGGTCCGGTCTGGCGGTGACCTCGTTCGCGCTCGGGGTGGCGGCCTCCGCGGTGATCGCCGGCCGGCTGGTGGCACGGCTGGGGCGCTTGCTGACCGTGTCCGGGCTGTCCGTGACGGTGGTCGGGCTGGTCGCCACCGCGCTGCTGCTCCGGCACGTGCGCGGGGACACGGCCGGGTGGGCGGTCGCGGGCCCGCTGCTGGTGGCCGGGCTGGGCGGTGGCATGGTCACCTCACCCAACATCACGCTGACCCTGCAGTACGTGCCCGTGTCGATGGCCGGCACCGCCGGCGGCGCGCTGCAGACCGCCCAGCGGATCGGCGCGGCGATCGGCACCGCCGTACTGGCCACGATCTTCTACCACCTGCTCGCCAGCACCGGCCACGACTACGCGGCAGCGGTGTCCGACACCCTGCTGTGCGCCACCGGGCTCATCCTGCTGGCGTTGCTGATAGCCATCGCCGAACTGGTGCGACGGGGACCCGGCCGCCTCGACCAGCCCGCACCGGTACCCCGACCCGAACACGACCTCCACCGCGTCTGAGCGCGGACCCGCTCGCGAAGGTCGGCGGGGTAGCGGCGGCGGTCGTGGTGCGGCCCGAACCGCGACACGCGTACCGACGAGAGCACAAGATGGCGACTGTGCTGAACTGCCTGCCCAAGTCAGCACAGCCTGGTGCCCAAGCGCGGCGAAGATGTCCGATCCACAGGTATTGACAATTACTCCTGCCCCAGCCAGCGCCGCCGCAGAGCGTTAGCCGTTGCCTGCCGTGGACCGAGCCATGCGCGGGCTTCATCAACGGGCTCCCGTGACGCGACCACTAACCTGGACGGCGTGCTCGTCCTGGCCTTCGATACCGCGACTCCTGCGGTGACGGTCGCGCTGCGGGACG
>DATBRJ010000149.1:0-9978 GCA_036560395.1 Actinomycetes bacterium
CAGGCGCAGCCAAGCTCGCCGATCTCGCCGCCAAGGGCTACATCGACAAGCACGACGTGTCCCGCGACTACGCGGCCACCCAGCAGGCGTTCCTGGACGGCAAGGGCGCGATGTACGCGATGGGCAACTGGTTCGCCGCGGCGCTGGACAGCCCGGACACCAAGCCGTCCTTCGAGGTCGGTCAGTTCGAGTGGCCATCCGACGACGGAAGGATGGTCGTCGCGGCCTTCACCGGCGGCGGCCTACTGGTGAGCGCGACCGCGAAGAACTTGGAGGCGGCCAAGCGCTTCGCGCTCGGCTTCCAGCTGGACAAGAACAATCTCGACAACTCCGCCAAGGCAGACGGGTTGTTCCCCGCCATCAAGGGTTACACGCCGCCAACCGACACTGGTCCGGCCTACAAGGAGGGTTACCAGCTGTTCAGTGAGGGCGCGGCGGCGAACGCTGTGGTGCCCGCCTTTGGGTTCGAGGCGGGCGACGACGGGATGATCCCCGGCATCGTCGAGAAGTTCGATTCGGCGACGGTGGACCTGATCACCGGGAGGAAATCGCCGGACGCGGTCGCCTCGTTCCTTGACCAGGAGTGGGAGAAGTCCTCCTGACTCGATCGCCATCGGCCGGCCAGGTTGCGTCATTCGAGGCGTAGTCTGACCCGTCGGCGTCTCGCATGCGAGGAGCCTGCCCAGTTGGTCGCCGACCTCCGCACTAACCAGGTGAACGCGCCGCCAGCCCGTCCGAGTCAACGGACGGGCCCGCGGCGTCGTCGTCCGATCCTTCCACGGCTGTGGCACTTCGCGTCCTTCGGCGCGCCAGGCGTGCTGGTCTATGTGTGCTTCGTGCTCGCCCCGATCATCGTGAGCATCGGCTACAGCATGACGAACTACAACCCGTTCAACCCGCCCACCGAGTTCGTGGGCGTCCGCAACTACCGGCTCCTGCTCACCGACAGTGAGTTCCTCACATCGCTGCAGGTCACCACCATTCTCACCGTGATCGTGGTCATAGTTCCGAACGTGCTCGGCCTGGGAATCGCCGTGCTGCTCGACCGCCGCGGCTGGCTCTACAACGTGCTGCGCAGCGTCTTCTTCGTACCGATCGTGCTCAGCTCCGTCGTGGTCAGCGTCATCTGGACTCGGCTGCTCGACAACGACGGGCCGATCAACCAGGCGCTGCGCGCCCTCGGCGTGGACAACCCGCCGGGGTGGCTCTCCGACCCGCGGTACGCGCTCTACTCGGTGGCAGCGATCCTGTCATGGCAGATGCTCGGCTTCTGCGTCGTCGTCTATCTCGCCGGCCTCCAGGGCGTACCCGCGGACCTGCTGGACGCCGCGGCCATTGACGGAGCCGGACCGGCCCGGCGGTTCTGGCACGTGACCTGGCCGCTGCTCGCGCCGGCCCTGACCATCAACACCGTCGTCCTGCTCATCTCCGCTTTCAAGATCTTCGACCACATCCAGGTCATCACGCACGGCGGCCCAGGGACCGGCACGACGGCCACGATCGCCTACAACGTGCTGCAGACCGGGTTCATCGCCAACCGGCAGGGCTACGCGTCGGCGATGGCGGTCCTGATGCTCGTCGTCATCGCCGTCGCCTCGGCGATCGCCTTGAAGGTTCTTCAGCGCCGTGAGGTGGAGCTATGACCCGGCTCGCACAGGTGCCGCGGACGACGGTACTCGCCGCGGCGGCCAGGCGCCCGCGGACGCCATCTCGTGCACACTGGGTGCGCCTTGCCGTCGCCATCACCGTAACCGCAGTATTCTTCCTGCCGCTCTATGTCGCTTTGGCGAACGTCTTCAAGCCTGGCACGTTGATCTCAAAACAGCCGGCCTCGCTACCCTTGCCGCCGACGCTGGACAACATCAGCCGGGTGCTCAGCCGACCAGACCGCCTCTACTGGGTGAGCCTCACGAACAGCCTGGTTGTGACCTCGCTTTCGATCCTCGTACTCACCGTGCTGTCGGCCACGCTCGGCCACTACCTGGCGCGCCAACGCGCTCGGTGGAGCCGGTGGCTTCTGCTGCTCCTGCTGTGCGGGCTGATGATCCCCCCACAGGTCATCCTGCTGCCGATCACTCGCGTGCTGCGCGCGGCTCACCTCATGACCACGCTGCAAGGCCTGGTCCTGTTCAACGTCGGCTACTACATCCCGTTCGGCGTCTTTGTCTTCACTGGTTTCATCAGGAGCATCCCGGTGGAGCTGGAAGAGGCGGCGACGATCGACGGCGCCAGCCGCGGACAGGTCTTCTGGCGGATCGTATTCCCGCTGCTGCGGCCGGCGACCGCAAGCGTCCTGATCTTCCTCGGCGTGTGGATCTGGAACGACTTCATCGACCCGCTGATCATCCTCGGCCCAAGCCGCGGTACCACCGTGACAACAGGGGTCTATCGCTCGATCGGCCAGTACCAGGTGGACTTCGGCTCGATGTTCGCACTCATGTTTCTCGCCACCCTGCCCGTGCTGCTCTTCTTCCTCGCCCTGCAGCGACATTTCGTCAAAGGCCTGACCGGCGGGGCGACCAAGGGATGACCGTCGACGCCCATCACCACCTCTGGAATCCGCGGAGGCGGACCTACCCCTGGCTGTCCGCCATCGAGCTAACGCCCATTCGGCGGCCATTCGAGCTGGCCGACCTCGAGCCGGAGGTCGCCGCCGCCGGCGTCGATCAAACGGTGCTCGTCCAGACTGTCCCTGAGCTCAGCGAGACCGAAGAGTTCCTCACCACCGCTGTTACGAGCGCCGGTCTTATCGCCGGCGTGGTGGGCTGGCTCGATCTGACCGCTCCCGATGTGTCCGACACGATCTCTCGGCTGCGGACCGGCGCGGGCGGTGACCAGCTCGTGGGGGTGCGCCACCAGGTGCAGGACGAGGCCGACCCAGACTGGCTGCTGCGCGGCGATGTCTCGGACGGGCTGACCGCCGTCGCCGCTGCGGATCTCGTCTTCGATCTTCTAGTACGGGTACCGCAGCTGGCCACCGCTGACAATGTGGTCAGCCGCCATCCCCAGCTCCGCTTCGTTCTCGACCACGCCGCCAAGCCGCCGATCGCGCATGGCGGCTGGGAACCGTGGGCGAGCGGCGTCCGGGCGCTCGCCACGTACCCGAACGTTTATTGCAAGCTGTCCGGTCTGGTGACTGAGGCGCCCTGGAACCGGTGGTCGGCCGCTCAAATCCGGCCCTACGCCGAGCATGTGCTCGACGTCTTCGGCCCCCATCGGGCCATGTTTGGCTCGGACTGGCCGGTGTGCACGCTCGCCGCGTCGTACCTCGATGTGTACGAACTGGCCAACCAACTCACCGCCGCACTCGATCCAGGTGAACGCCACACGGTCTTCCACGCCACCGCCGTCGAGGTCTACCGGCTCAACTGACGGACGGCCGCTCCCGTGCCCTACGGCATCTCCTCAGACGGGCTGGCCGAGCCGACGACATGATAAGCGCGTGCGGTGCGCGCGGCGAACCCCCTCGGCGCCCATTGCGACGAACAGCTCCCACGCGGCGCGCAGCTGCTAGCGCGCATCCCTGCGTCGGTGCTCGCGCCGCAGCCACTCCGTAGAGGGTAACTGGCCGGGATCCCGATGTGAGGCGGACGATTGCTTCGCCAGCTCCCACCGTGCACACGGCGGCCAACGGTCGACTCACACTCACCGATCAGGATACGGCAACAGCGAGTTGTTACCGGGAAGCCGCGCCCCAAATTGATGGCAGTAACGAGCTGTTGGCCGGCAAGATGTGATCTTCGAGCGGCTCATTACTGGAAAGCGCCCACCGCGGCACGGAAGATCTTCGACCTAGCCAGGTAACCGGGATATCCGTCGGGTCGGACAGGTCGATCGCGATCTCTGTGGTGAGGCCCAACCTGTGGGCCCGGTCGAGGATCAGCCATCTCTCGCGGCCGGGAATGCGCGCGATGAGTCCTCGGCACATTGCAGCACCCGGAGCCGTTCGCGCTTTGTCAGCGGATAGATCATCGCTGGTCATCCCCTTCGTTGTTGCGGATCTTGCCCCTACCGCTGACGAGTCGGAGCGGTGCCGGTTACCTCGCCCCTCCTGCCCCCCGAGTAGGCGAAGCGAGGCCCCCAGACTGTGGGCCGCGGCCCACACAGGTAAGTGACCTTCGTCTTCCGCGCGGGCCGCGACCGCCCTCCCATTACCGCAATCGTGGAAGGCAAACCCGTACGCGATACCGACTCAACTGCTGACCGTTGCGATCGCGAAGCCGTACCCTCTCGTCGGTTTCCCTCCCCACGTGAGGGTCCGTTCTTCCAGGAAGAACCCTGGCATTCCTTTCCCTGGCCGGGGTTCTTCGTGATGGGCTCCCTCGATGTCCCCACTGTGTGAGCAACCGGAGCCATCTGGGCCGGCTGGACGCCACAGACCTCCGCGGCATGCAGGCGCGAACCGCCGCACCACCGGTGCACCGTGATGTGATCAACCTCGATGCCCGCTCGGCCAGCAGCTCCTCCACACCTCGGTAGGACAACTCACCTCCAGCGGGAACCGGTAACCCACGAACGCCGAGCGGGAAGGAACCGGGACGACAGCACGCCGAGTCCGCCAGATGCGGTGGCAGCATGCCGAGGTGACCTGGTCTCAGTCAACGCAACAGCCTCCTCGCGGACGCGGTACGGCCGGTGCAGGCAGCTCACCTGAGCGGGCTGATTCTCACCGCAAGCCTCCTCGGTCAGGTGGTCGGGATCGCTGCATTCGTCGGCGTCTACCTCGGCGCCGCCACGGGTAGCTCCGCCCATGGGCTGACCGTCACAACCCTGGTGCTCGCCTGCGCGCTCCCGTGACCGCCGCGTTCGCATCTAGGGCGACGGTCGCTCGATGCCGACCGCGTCTCCCCAGCCCCCGCGGACGCCGATGATGAGGCGACGTCCTTCACGAGTCCAATCCGACAGATTGACACCCCTGCAGCCACGGCGTAACTTCCCAGCCGCTGACAACGTTGTCGTCCCGGGCAGCCGGGGATCTTGGTGGCTTCCCGGCGAGGGAGATGAGCCGTCGATGGTAGGCACGCAGCGGACAACCTTCTCGCGACGCCGGGTAATTGTCGGACTGATTGCTGCCGCCGTTCTCGGCGTCGCGGCCTCCTTAACAGCGGCACCGGCGGTGGCCGCGCCTGGCCCGAGCCCCACCCCCAGTCCCAGCTCCAGCGCGCCAACGATGCGCAATGACGCCGGCGCGCGCTCGACGATTCACCCAGCCACGTGCACCAAGGGGCCGAACGGGCATCCGGTCAACTGCCCGGGCCCGCTTTCTGCGTCCAAGCTACCTGCGGGTGCGAAGAGCCAGGCCCTCGTCACGCAGGCGGTCACTGATCCGGCGCCGCTGGTGGACACCCGGACCTGGACAACAGGAGGTGGGAACACCTTCCCGGGCGCCGAGGCGCCGTTCGGGATGGTGCAGTGGAGCCCGGACACGATGCCGGGCCGTAGTGCGGGCGGCGGGTACAGCTTCGGCAACACGTCCATTACCGGCTACTCCCTCACGCACATCAGCGGCCCGGGATGCGGCGCGGCCGGAGATGTGCCGATGCTGCCGATGACCGGCCCGCTGCCCACCGGCGACCCGAACGCCGTCACGACCAAGTTCACCAACACCGGTGAGGTCGCGCAGGCCGGCTACTACTCGGCGCAGAGCAACCAGCCCGACACCATCACATCCGAGTTCACCGCGACCCCGCACAGCGCGATGGGCCGGTTCGCCTACCCGGGCACCACGCAGGCCGGATTGCTGATCAAGCTGCACGACAGCCAGAACGGCGAGTTCGCGCCGAGCACCGCGCAGATCGTGAACGACCACGAGGTGAGCGGATCGGAAACGAGCGGCCATTTCTGCGGCGAGGTCAACAATGACGGCCAGATCCAGGAGTACACGGTCCACTTCGACATCATGTTCGACCGCCCGTTCACGGCCGCGCAGGTGATCACGCAGTCGGGCAGCCCCGCCGCGGTCCACCTGACCTTCGACGCGACCGGCAACCCGGTCGTCCAGGCCAAGGTCGGCATCTCCTATGTCAGCGACGACAACGCGCGGCTGAACTGGCAGACCGACAACCCGGGCTGGGACTTCAACAGCATCAAGAGCACCGCTCAGGACGCGTGGAACACGCTGCTTGGGCGCATCCAGGTGTCGGGCGGCAGCTTTGCCCAGACCCAGGAGTTTTACAGCACCCTCTACAAGGACTTCATCCAGCCCAACATCACCAGTGACGTCAACGGCGAGTACATGGGCGCGGATATCAAGGTCCACACGATCGGCGCCGGCCAGCACGACCAGTACGGCATCTTCTCCGGCTGGGACACCTTCCACTCGCTGTCGCAACTCCAGGCGATGCTGGATCCGGCCGCGGCGAGCGACCAGGCCCAGTCGCTGCTCAACTACTACAGCCAGGACAAGATCCTGCAGCAGTGGGGCTACCTCCACCTGAACAACTACGTGATGGTGGGCGACCCGGCCCAGTCGATCATCGCCGACTACTACGCGTTCGGTGCCCGCGACTTCAACACGTCCGAGGCGCTGGTCGACATGCTCGAGCAGGCCACCACGGTCAACGGCGTGCGGCCCGGCGAGGCGCTGGAGGAGAAGTACGGCTATCTGCCCGAGGACGGCAAGTACGGCTGCTGCAACCCGCACGGATACGTGCCGACGCTGCTGGAATACGACAGCCAGGACCTCGCCCTGTCGTTCTTCGCGCGCGCGCTCGGCGACACCAAGAACGCCGACATGCTCGAGGCACGGGCCAACAACTGGCAGAACGTCTTCAACCTGTCCAACGGCCTGCTGAACGGCCGCAACGAGGACGGCTCGTTCGTTCCTGGGGTCACCCCCACGAGCACGACACGGTATGTGGAGGGAACGGCCTACGAGTACCTGTGGAACGTCCCGAACAACTATGCGGCATTGTTCTCGCTGCTCGGCGGCAAGTCGAAGGTCGTCCCGGCGCTGCGCGAGTTCCTGTCCCAGCCGAACGGCTTCGGGATGCACGCGTACCTGACCAACGAGTTCGGCTTCGGCGAGCAGTACGCACTGAACTACGCGGGCGACCCGGCCGGCACGCAGCAAGCCGTCAACCATGTTCGCAACACGATGTACAAGCCCGGGCCGAGCGGGCTACCGGACAACGACGATCTCGGCGCCAACAGCTCCGCCTTCGTCTGGGAGATGCTGGGCATGTACCCGGAGAACTCCGGCAGCGACAACCTGGTGTTCAACGGTCCCGGCTTCCCCCACGCCGCGATCAGCCTGCCCAACGGCAAGACGATCACGATCAACGCGCCCGGCGCCTCGCCCACCACCTTCTACGTGCAAAACCTGAAGCTCAACGGAAGCCCCTACCACAAGCTGTACGTGCCGTTCTCGACGCTCGCCTCGGGCGCCACGCTTGACTGGACGCTCGGCACCAGCCCGAGCACATGGGGCACCGCGCCGCAGGATGCGCCGCCGTCGTACCGGCGCGGGGAGCAGCCGGTGCTCGCCGCGGTCGACCCCGGATACTTGGTGTTGCAGCCGGGTGCGTCGGCCAGCGCGACGCTGCAGCTGGCTAACGTCGCCGACACCCAACAGATGGTCTCTTGGACCGCCAGCGCCGGCAGCGGCCTCACGGTGAACCCGGCGCAAGGGTCGTTGACCCTCGGCCCGTCCCGCCGCGCCAGCCGGCAGGTGACGGTCACGGCCGCACCGGACGCGGCTAACGGACGGTACAGCGTCGTCTTCCACATCACCACGGCGACCGGCACGGAGGCGACGGTGGCGCTCGGCGTCGCGGTCGCTAAGCCGGGCGAGCTGTGGCCGTACTACACGAACGCGGGCATCACCGACGACACCGACACCAGCGCCGCCACCTACGACGGTGGCGGGTGGAGCTACTCGGCGCAGGCGCTGGCCGCACAGGGCGTCACCCCTGGCAGCACGGTCACGGTGGACGGGATCGACTACACCTGGCCGGACGTGCCGGTAGCGATGCTGGACAACATCGAGGCAACCGGGCAGACCATCCCGCTGGCCGCACCGGCGCACGCGTCCAGGATCGGGCTGCTGGGAAGCTCGACGAACGCCGGCAGCGCCGGCGCCGGCGGCACGGCGACGATCACCTACACCGACGGGACGACGTCGCAGTTCACCGCGAGGTTCAGCGACTGGACGCTCGGCGCCGGTGGGTTCCCGCCGCTGCCGGGGAACATCACCGCGGTCACCATGCCGTATCGCAACTTCACCGGCAACCAGCGCGACAACGTCGACACGCATGTCTTCGCGATGGAGGCGCCGGTGTCGGTGGCCAAGACGGTCGCGAGCATCACACTGCCGCAGGCCACCGGCGGCGACATGCACATATTCGCGATCACGCTGAAGCCCGCACCGGCACATGCGGTCACGCTGTCACCCGCCGCGCAGAAGGGCGGCGCACAAGTTGGCACGGACGCCACGTACACGCTGGACCTGACGAACGCCGGCTACCAGGCCGACTCGTACACGATTTCGTCCTCGAGCACCTGGACGGCGCACGTCTACGACTCGAATTGCACGACGCCGCTCAGCACGACGGCGACCATGCAGCCTGGCGACAGCGTCCACCTCTGTATCCATGTCAGCGTGCCGGCGTCGGCGGCCAACGCCGACAGCAGCGACACCACCATCACCGCGGCGTCCACGACCGATCCGTCGGTGAGCGTGATGGCGAAGCTGACCACGATCGCCGTCTCCGTGGACACCCTCATCGTCGACGGAGACCTGGGCGGGCCGAACGTCGAGAGCTACTACGAGAACGCGCTGAGCACCGACGGGGTGGCCTACAGCTACTGGGATCTGTCGGCCGACCCGACGCTTCCCCTCTCGATGCTGACCTCGCACAAGAACGTCGTCTGGTTCACCGGCAACGCCTACCCGGGCCCGATCACACCGTACGAGTCAGAGCTCGCCGCGTTCCTCGACGGCGGCGGGCGGCTGTTCATGTCCGGCCAGGACATCCTCGACCAGGCGGCGGGCACCACCCCGTTCGTCCACGACTACCTGCACATCAACTGGGACGGCTCGGAGACCCAGAACGACAAACCAACCGCGAACGTGCACGGCGTGCCGGGAAATGCGGTCAGCAACGGCATCGGTGCGATTCCGCTCGACCATTCGGTACTGAACGCCTCGTACGAGGACCAGATCACACCGATCACCCCGGCCGCGGCAGCTTTCACCGACGACACGTCCGCCCCCGATGCGCTGACCGTGACCGCCGGAGCATACAAGGTCGTCTTCCTCGCCTTCCCGTTCGAGGCATACGGCACCGCGACGGACAAGGCCGATCTGATGAACCGGGTCCTGGCCTATTTGAGTTGATCAGGTGACAAAGAAAGGCGCCTGCGACCGCGGTCGGAGACGCCGACCGGCGGTGCCCAACCTGACCGGACGGTGCAACTAGTCCACGATGGACCCCACGGTCAGGTTGGCGATCGCTCCGGTCACCGTTGCGCGCGGTCCGAGGCGGCGAACGCCGCGGACTCGGCCACATCCTCGGGGGTTGGCAGACGCCCGAGCCGGCAGCTCTGCCCTAGCGGGGCACGATAGAGCCATGACCGCCGGCCGACGGCTGCGCTCCGGGCTATCACCAGGGGTCTCCCTGAGACACATCCATCTGGGTGATGCGTCGGCTGCATTGCCGCTGTCGGCCCCCTGGCCCATCGCAGCATTCGGCTACCTACCGCTGAGCACTGCCATCACCAGCGCATAGCCGAGCCCAATCAGCGCAAACATGGCGAGCCACCAGAGCACCGCACAGCCCAGGGCCTGCCACCAGCGCGGTGTGCCTCTCGGACGTCAAAGCGCAGCCAGACAAGCGCCCCACGGCCACCATGAGCAGCACCCACAGGAACAGGGCCCACGGGAGCGACATTCCTCGCCGAGCACCAACCGGTCACGTACATGATCGAGACCGTGCGAGGCCTCACCGGAGGCGAGCGCGCCGAGGCGCTGCTGGGTCA
>DATBRJ010000150.1:0-4745 GCA_036560395.1 Actinomycetes bacterium
TTCACCTCGGGCGAGTCGGCAAGCAACACGCCAACTCTCGCCCGCACCGCTGTGGCGTCGGCGCCGGGCGCAAGCGTGAGATAACCGGACGTGGCGAGCGGCGAACGGAAGGTCGCAGCCTCGGCCGGGGGCAGCACAACACCAGGTAGCAGGTCGGAGCGCTGGTAGATGCCGGTCACCACGGCCGGATGCGGTTTCCCGCGCTGGGTCGCCACCGTGGTGGTGTCGCCCACGGTCAGATGGTGGTCCTTGGCGTACGTGTCGGAGACGAGCAGTTGTCCGGTACGCAGGATCCGGATGTCGCCCGCCGATGTCTCCAGGCCGAAGACGTCGGCGATAGCCGCCGGATCGCCCGCGGCCACATCCGTCGCGCCGGTGCCGACTTGTGCGGTGTCCAGATGGACCGCAGTGGCCGATGTGACCCCGGATACCTGCCGGACCTCCCGAAGTACGGCATCCGGGAAGCCGCCCGCCGGATTCGGCCCAGGAGTGTCGGCCGACAGCACGACGTCGGCGTTCAGATCCGAGGCCACCAGCGACTGCATGCTCTCCTTCAGCGAGTTTGCGAGAACGCTGACCCCGGTAACGAGAGTCACCCCCACCATCAGCGCTGCAGCGGTGATCGCCGTACGCCGGGGGTTGCGTGCGGAGTTCCGCCGCCCCAGCGCCGCCGGTGTCGACCAGGAGAGCAGGCGACCGAGTGCCGAGACCACCGGCCGGCTCATCGCCGGGGTGAGCATCGCGATGCCGACAAATCCGAACAGGACCCCGCCGAGCAGGACCGGAAGCAGCGCTCCGCCTAGGTCCCCGTACAGCGCTGCGGTGACTGCGACAACAGCCGCGGTGGTTAGCCCGGCACCGCTGACCGTGAGTTTGGTGAGCGGGCGGTCGGGTGTCGCGGCGCTGCGCATGGCGGCGACTGGTGCGATACGCGCGGCGCGCAGCGCCGGTATCAGCGCCGCCACCATCGTGATGACGATACCGACGGCGTACGAGGCGATCACCGCGGCGGCAGGGATGCTGATTCCGGGCGGCAGGTTCGCCCCGCTGACGGATTCCATGAGTGCTCGCAGCCCGATGGCAACCCCGATGCCCGCTCCGAAGCCGATCGTCGACGCGATGACGCCGACCAGGAAGGCCTCTACCAGAACCGACCGCATGACCTGCCCAGGACCGGCCCCCAGCGCCCGGAGGAGTGCGAGCTCGCTCGTCCGCTGGGCGACCAGGATCGAGAACGTGTTGAGGATCAGGAAGACACCGACGAAAAGTGCGACCGCCGCGAAGCCGAGCAGCACGGTCCGCAGGATGCCGACGAAGTCCTGGACACCCGCATCTTGCGCGTCCGCGTACTCGCCTCCGGTCTGGATCTCGTAGTCACTGCCGGCGATCTTCTGGACCTCAGCCTTGAGCTGTGCCGCGCTAGTCCCGTCAGCAGCATCCAGGTTGATTCGCGTCCACTGGCCGGTCTTACCGATCAGCAACTGCTGTGCGGTCGCATCGGTGAACGCGACCCGCAGGTCGCCGGTTGGCCGCTGGAAATCCGGTTTGGGTGCGGCGATGCCGACGATCGTGAAGGTGCGCGCGGGTTGCAGCGTCAGCACTCGGATCTGGTCTCCGACCGTGAAGTCGCCGCGGTCGGCGATGGTGTTGTTGACGACGACCTCGTCGGGCTGCTGCGGCGACCGGCCGGCGGTGATCTCGTTGAGGTCGGTCTCCGCGGACCAGTTGACGCCGATGCCGGGCGGACCGGTGGTCGTGATGACCTTGCCGTCCTTGCCGATGACACGCAGGCCTTCCTCGAAGACCTGCCCGGTAACTGACGCTGCACCGGGCAGCGCAGCCAGCTCGGCCCGGATCGACTCGGGCACCGGAGCTGTCACCGGCTCCGGGCCGGCTGTACTGTCCACCTGTGCCCGACCCGCGACCGTGACGTCGAGGGTCGTGCCAACCGTCCCGAACAGCTTGCCGAACTGATCGGTCAGAGTCTGGCTGAGGACGAACGCGCCGGAGACAGACATCACACCGAGCACGACAGCGAGGCCTGACAGGATGAGCCGGACCTTCCTAGCGAGCAGGCTCTTGAGCGTCGCGCGGATCATCCGTACTACCTCCGAATCGGTTGCGGTTCGAGGCGGTGCCCGTCGAGTCGCTTCATCCGTTCGAGGACGGTCTCCGGGGTCGGCCCGGTGAGCTCGCCGACCACGCGTCCGTCCGCGAGAAAGATGACCCGGTCCGCGTAAGACGCGGCCTTCGGGTCGTGCGTCACCATCACGACGGTCTGCTCGAACTCATGGACTGAGCGCTGCAGCAACTCGAGCACCTCCGTGCCCGACCGGGAATCGAGATTTCCAGTCGGCTCGTCGGCGAAGATGACCTCGGGCTTGGTGATCAGCGCCCTGGCACAGGCGACGCGCTGCTGCTGACCACCGGACAGCTCGCTCGGCCGGTGGCCGAGCCGGTCGCCAAGCCCGACGGACTCGACGACATAGGCCAGCCAGTCAGGGTCTGGCTTGTCGCCGCCGATCGCCAGCGGGAGCGTGATGTTCTCCGCCGCCGTCAGGGTCGGCAGCAAGTTGTACTGCTGAAAGACGAAGCCGAGCTTCTCCCGGCGCAGCCTGGTCATCGCCCGCTCGCCAAGGGTGTCGATCCTGGTGTCGCCGATCCACACCTCGCCCTCGGTCGCCGAGTCCAGACCGGCGAGCACATGCATCAGCGTGGACTTGCCTGACCCGGATGGACCCATGATCGCGGTGAATCGGCCCCGCTCGAACTCGGCTGACACGCCGGCCAGCGCCTCGACCCGCGTCTGCTCTGTGTCGCCGTACACCTTCCACACGTCGACCGCCGCGGCGGCCGAGGTTCGGGTCAGCAGCGCGGTCATCGCGTGCCCTCGTTCCTCGGCCGGTTGGCGGCCGCGTCGAGGACGGACAGTCGCTGGTGGTACTCCTCCTCGCTGATCTCACCGCGTGCGTAGCGCTCGGCGAGCACACTTTGCCCTGACCGTTCATAGCGCCAGGGTCCCCACGGTCCGCGGCGCCGCCCGATCCTGAAGATCAGGAAGAACACAGCGCCCCAGAACAGCACCATCCAGGCCAGCCAGAGACCCCACCAGGGCCCACCGCCGTGCCAGTGGTCTGCGAACAGCATCGTGATCGACCTCCACGTCGGAAACTGTTGTGCCGAACGTGATCGATCGTTGCCGTCTGAAGGTGCCGACCGCGTCGTACCGGAGACGACAATCCACTTACGCCACCTGCGGTACATGCCGGGGTCCTGCTGTACGTCCGGCGGGGCCCGGTTCACTCTCAATGTCGGTGGCGTTACCCGGATCTGCTCGGCCGGACGAGGCCAGACTCGTAGGCGAAGACCACGAGTTGCGCGCGATCGCGAGCACCGAGCTTCACCATGGCGCGGCTGACATGAGTCTTCGCGGTCGCCGGACTGACGAAGAGCCGCTCGGCAATCTCCTCATTGGTCAGCCCACCGGCGACCAGCGTCATCACCTCGCGCTCTCGATCGGTCAGCGCGTCGAGCGCAGGTGTGCTGACGGGCTCGCGCCGCTGCGCGGCGAACTCGGCGATGAGCTTGCGTGTCACGCCCGGGGACAGCAGCGCGTCGCCACGGGCGACCGCGTGTACGGCTTGGATCAGCTCCACCGGCTCGGTGTCCTTGACCAGAAAACCACTCGCGCCCACCCGCAACGCCTCGAACACGTACTCGTCGAGGTCGAAGGTCGTGAGGATGACGATGCGCACGTCGGTGAGCTCAGGTCTGGCAACGATCTGCTGGGTTGCCACGAGCCCGTCGGTTCCCGGCATGCGGATATCCATGAGCACGATGTCGGGCACCAGGTCGACGGCCAGCTCAACCGCGACCGCACCGTCGGCGGCCTCGCCGACGACTTCGATGTCGCTCTGCGCATCGAGCAGCGCGCGGAAGCCGGCCCTGACCAATGCTTGGTCGTCGACGAGCAGGACCCGTATCACGTCGCCTCTCCGTCTTCCTCATTGCCGCCGGCTTCCCCGGCGCGGGTGCCGGCGCGCTGGGGTGCGGCAGCGTGGCTGGTCGGCGGCGCCGCGATCGGGATTCGGGCCGTGACACGGAAGCCGCCGCCTGGTCGTGGGCCTGCCGACAGGTCACCGCCCAGGGCAGACGCCCGCTCCCGCATGCCGCGGATGCCGAAGCCCGGTGCGCCTCGATCCTCGACGCGTTGCTCGGCGGTTCCCTGGTCGCGACCGATCGTCGTCGTGGTCGACCTGCGCTTCCCGCCGTCATCGATCTGAACGATGAGGCTTGTCGTCGCGTAATCGAGTCGGACGGTCGCCGTGGTTGCACCGGCGTGCCTCCGCACGTTCGTCAGCGCCTCTTGGACGATGCGGTAGGCAGCGAGCTCGACGGCCGCGGAGAGAGGCCGCACCTCCCCGTCGACCTGCAGGCGTATGTCTAGCCCACCGGTCTGCGCACTCGACACCAGCCCGGGCAGGTCGCCCAGGCCAGGGGTCGGCGAACGTGGGGCTCCATCGTCGGTTCCTCGCAGGATGTCCAGCGTGGACCGCAGCTCCTTAAGCGCGTCCCGGCTCGCCTCCTTGATCGCGGCGAGCGCGGTACGGGCCTGTTCCGGCCGTTCGTCGAGGAGGTGCAAAGCAACGCCTGCTTGGACATTGATCAGCGAGATGTTGTGGGCAACCACATCGTGCAAATCGTGGGCGATGCGCATCCGTTCCTCGCTGGTGCGCCGCCGCTCC
>DATBRJ010000151.1:0-7775 GCA_036560395.1 Actinomycetes bacterium
CCGCTGTTGGCATAGACCACGGAGAGGTACGGCAGGACGAGCGCCCCGACCAGCAAGACCGCGCGCAGCCAACCATGAGTGACAATCGCGAGCACAAAACACACCGTGCGGATGCCCATGGAGATCGCGTAGCGGATCTGGCGCCGGGTGACATCGTCGGTGAGTCCGCGGCGCGCTCCGGTGATCTCGTACACCGGCTTGCTCTGCCTGTCCCGCTGCACTGTCCGCCTCACGTCCAGCGGCCTCACGTCGTCGGTCCCGCAGGCCATCTGCGCCCGGTACCGCCGCGAGGTCCTATCCACACTACGCCCGTGTCATGCCCTCGGCCCGATCCAGTGTCGCGGCATCCATCTTGCGGTCGGTGCCCGGCGCCGCGGTGGTTACGTCTGGTCAGGACGCCTGACTTACCGTGCTCATGTTGAAGTCACCCACTCGAATCGGTGGCATCGCCGCCCGCGTGAACCAGTCGCTCCACTCCCTGGGCAGCGCGATCTCGGTTCGCCCGACTTCGCCGAGCCGGCCGAGCAGGTCGACCGGGCTCTCGTTGAACCGAAAGTTATTCACGGCGCCGGTGACCTCGCCCCCCTCGACCATGTAGACACCGTCCCTTGTGAGCCCGGTGAGTAGGAGAGTCTGCGGATCGACCTCCCGGATGTACCACAGGCAGGTGACCAGGAGTCCACGCCGGGTATCGGCCACCATCTCACTAAGCGAGCGTGCATCCGCGAGTGGTCCCTCCATGATCAGGTTGTCGACGGGTGGTGCGACAGCGTCGCCGGTCTCGGCCGCGGATGCGCGGGTGTGGATGAGCGCGCTCAGCTTGCCGTCACTCACCCAGCCGGTGGGTGCGAGCGCGAGGCCGTTGTCGAAGACCGACTGGGTGCGCCCCGACGCGTGCGCGAGGACGAACGTTGCGCAGCCGAGGCCTTCGGCCGACGGATCGCTGCGCAGGGTGACCGGGATATTGGCGAGTTGCTCACCGATTCTCGTGCCGCCGCCGGGCCGGGAGAAGACGGTATGCCCGTCGTGGGCGTCGCGGCCACCAGCTGACCAGTACATGTAGATCATCAGATCCGCGACCGCCGAGGGTGGCAGCACCGTCTCGTACCTCCCTGGCTCGAGGTCGATACGTCGCTTCGACCACCCGAGCCTGCGGGTGACATCGTCGTCGAACGTGTCGACATCGATGTCGGAGAAGTCTCTGGTGGAAGCGCCCACCCACACCGAGGCACCGTCGGCCTTGCCAGTGATCTCGACTGTTCCCGTCGGCTGGTCGTGCCGGAGGCGGAGGCCGGTCGTCGTCCCTAGGTAGGTCGTCGTCATGAGGTGCTGGGCGAAGCCGTAGAGGTCACGCCGGTCCGCCCGGGCCCGGCCGAACGCCTCGCCGAGCGCGGGCGCGAACGTCCTGAAGACGTCGATGGACGTCCTAGCCGGCGGGACCTCCCACGGTGTCGGCGCAGAAGCCTGATCCGGCGTAACAAGCGGTTGGGCGTCATCTGCCGGCGGGCCCGACCTGGCGGCTGCCTCGGCCGCACGGACCAAATCCTCGATGCTGTCGGTGGTCGCGTTGGAGCGGGAGATGACGCCTGCCGCCGCACCCGCTGAACCTTCGACGGTCGAGATCACGGTGAGCTGCCGCGACCGCGTCGTCCCGTTCGTGGTCAGCGTGTTGCCCGCCCACCGCAGGTTGGCAGTGCTCTGCTCGTCCGCGATGGCCACGCAGCCGTCCGCGGTGGACAGCTCGAGCGCCCGCTCGACGATCTCCTGTGGTGTCGTCGATGGCGTCGTCACCGTCCCGCCTCCTGGACCGTGTTGAGAATCCGTACCCCTTGGAAGGCCGCGGCCGGGCACCCGTGGCTCACCGCCGCGACCTGGCCTGGCTGACCCTTGCCGCAGTTGAACGCGCCGCCAAGGAGGTAGGTCTGCGGACCACCGACCGCCATCATCGACCCCCAGAAATCGGTGGTCGTCGCCTGGTAGGCGACGTCACGAAGCTGGCCCGCCAGCCGGCCATTCTCGATGCGATAGAACCGCTGCCCGGTGAATTGGAAGTTGTAGCGCTGCATGTCGATGGACCATGACTTGTCCCCGAGGATGTAGATGCCGCGCTCGACGCCACTGATCAACTCCGCCGTCGATGGTCCGGCCGGGTCCGGCTGCAACGAGACATTGGCCATCCGCTGGATCGGCACGTGGCTCGGCGAGTCGGCGAACGCGCATCCGTTGGAGCGGCCGAGTCGCTTCAGGCGCGCCATTCGCCGGTCGAGCTGATAGCCGACGAGCACTCCATCGCGCACGATGTCCCACTGCTGAGTCGCGACGCCTTCGTCGTCATAGCCGATGGTGGACAGGCCATGGTCGACGGTCCGGTCACCGATGACGTCCATCAGCTCCGAGCCGTATCGCAAATTCCCGAGCTGATCGAAGGTGGCGAACGATGTACCCGCATACGCTGCCTCGTAGCCAAGGGCGCGATCCAGCTCGGTGGCATGCCCGATCGACTCGTGGATCGTCAGCCACAAATTCGTTGGATCGATCACCAGGTCGTAGCGCCCCGGCTCCACGCTCGGCGCCGCCATCTTCTCGGTCAGCAGCTCAGGGATCTGCTCGAGCTCGCCGTCCCACTCCCACAGCTCTTCGAGCTGGCCCGCCTCGGTCGTCGATCCGACGACCCACTCCCAGCCTCGACCGGCCGGGTGGGCGAGGGTGCGCATGGTCTCGAACCGGCCGGACTCCTTGTCCACGGCGGTCGCCGTCATCTCCGGATGGATTCGCACCCGCTGTTGCGTCGTGATCGTCCCGGCAAGATCGGCGTAGAACTTGTTCTCCTTCACCGCATAAACCGACGCGTCGACGTGGTCGACGGCGCTGTGCGCGAGCAGCCGGGCGCTGCGGTCCGCGAGCAGGCCGATCTTTTCGGGGTCGGGCACGTCGAACGGGTCGACGTCATAGGGCGAAACCCAGGTGACGTCGGCGTAGACAGGCTCCTCGGCCAGCTCGACCGGCTCTGAGTTGATCGCAGAGCTGATCTTGGCGACCTGGATGGCAAGCTCGGCGGCCTTCGCCGCAGCCTCGGCCGTCAGATCGGCCGCAGCGGCGAATCCCCAGGTGCCTTCGTGGACGACGCGCACCGCGAACCCGCTGTCCTCGTCGTCGCTTACCCCTTCGACACGCGCATCGCGCAGCCGCACGCTTTGCCCTCGAATCCGCTCGAGCCTAAAGTCCGCATGGGTGGCGCCGAGATCCTGAGCCCGTTGCAGAGCCGCGTCGGCAAGCGATCGGACCGGCAGAGTGAGGAAAGTCGGGTCGATCTCGTGGGGCATCTGCGCCTCCAGCGCTTGCTGTGCATGTCGATCGGACCGAACCGATCCTGTCACGCCGCCGACAGCCGTTGCTGATCGCCGTAGAGCGTCGGGGCCGAACAGACCGCCGGGGTCTGGCTCGGTGAGCGGGGCCGATTCGCGGTACCGACAGGTAGCGGGTAGCGTCCCTGGCCGTGACTCGATCAGTACTCGTCACCGGCGGTAACCGCGGCATCGGCCTGGCCATCGCCCGGGCGTTCTCCGCTGCGGGGGACAAGGTCGCGATTACCTACCGCAGCGGCGAGCCGCCAGAAGGACTCTTCGGCGTCCGCTGCGACGTCACGGACCAGGCGGCGGTTGAGGCGGCGTTCGATTCCGTCGAATCGCAGCAGGGACCGGTGGAAGTTCTGGTGGCTAACGCCGGCATCACAAGAGACAAGCTGCTGCTGCGGATGGCCGAGGATGACTTCACCGTGGTCCTTGACACCAACCTCACCGGGTCCTACCGCGTCGCGAAGCGAGCCGCGAGATCGATGTTGCGTGCCAGGCGCGGCCGGCTGATCTTCATCTCGTCGGTCGTCGGACTGCTCGGCTCGGCCGGCCAGGCGAACTACGCGGCCTCCAAAGCCGGGCTGGTCGGGCTCGCCAGGTCGTTGGCGCGCGAGCTCGGTTCTCGCAACATCACCGCCAACGTCGTGGCACCCGGCTTCGTCAGTACCGACATGACCGAGGCGTTGCATGCGGAGCGGCGCTCGGAGATCCTCGCGCAGGTACCGCTGGGCCGGTATGCCACCGCCGACGAGGTCGCCACTGTGGTCCGGTTCCTTGCCGGAGAGGACGCCGCCTACATCACTGGAGCGGTGATCCCCGTCGACGGCGGTCTCGGTATGGGTCACTGACCAAGGTCGGGGCGCTGACCAGATCAGAGAGGTAGGGCAAGCGTGGGCATCCTCGATGGCAAGCGGGTCCTGGTGACCGGGGTCATTACCGACGCGTCGATCGCCTTCCATATCGCCCGGGTCGCGCAACAGGAGGGAGCGCGGGTCGTCCTCACCGGATACGGCCGGCTCAGCCTCGTCGAGCGGATCGCCAAGCGGTTGCCGGCCGAGGCTCCGGTCGTCGAGCTCGATGTCACTGACGCGGATCACCTCGCTAGCCTCGCCGAGCGGCTGCGACCGTATGTGGATCGGCTCGACGGCGTTGTGCATTCGATCGGCTTCGCGCCGGAGAGCGCATTGGGCGGCAACTTCCTGCAGACCGAGTGGCCTGACGTGTCGACCGCGCTGCACGTATCGGCGTACTCCCTCAAGGCACTCGCCACCGCGTGCGCGCCTCTGATGAAGGACGGCGGCTCGATTGTGGCCATGGACTTCGATGCCACAGTGGCTTGGCCGAAATACGACTGGATGGGCGTGGCAAAGGCGGCTCTCGAGTCCTGTGGCCGCTACCTGGCTCGCGATCTCGGACCCTCAGGCATCCGAGTGAACCTCGTCGCCGCCGGTCCACTGCGGACGATGGCGGCCAGGTCGATCCCGGGCTTCGACGAGTTCGAGAACGTGTGGTCCACGCGCGCTCCCATCGGTTGGGACCTCTCCGATCCAGAGCCCGCGGCACGCGCGGCCGTCGCGTTGCTTTCCGACTGGTTCCCCCGTACCACCGGGGAGATCGTGCACGTCGACGGCGGCGTTCACGCGATGGGCGCGTAACAGCCGACGCTACGCTGCCTGCCGTGGTAGCGGCGGCGGAGCGGTGGCGGCGGGAGCTGGCGGCGTGGGCGATCCCTGACGAGATCCTGGCGGCGGCCGAAGAGTCGCCCTGGGTGCTCCCACCTGGGTTGTTCGCCCGCCGGGCACAGGTCGCGGCCGATGCGCCGCAAGGACCCTCCTACGAGCGAGCGTTGGAGGCGCTGGAGCCGCCGGGGTCAGTCCTCGATGTCGGTCCGGGCGGAGGCGCGGCGTCCCTGCCGCTCGCGGAGCGCACGACGCACCTCAGCGGCGTCGATACGGATGAACCGATGCTGCGGCAATTCGCCACGTCGGCAGCCCAGCGCGGCCTGCCATGCGACCCCTTTCTTGGCCGCTGGCCGGACATCGCCTACCAGGTGCCAGCGGCTGACGTCGTCGTCTGTCACCACGTCCTCTACAACGTCCCTGATCTCGCCGAGTTCGCGACCCAGCTCACCGCCCATGCCCGCCGTCGGGTTGTCGTCGAGCTGACCGCGGCTCACCCGCTCGTCCGGCTGAACGCCCTGTGGCGCCACTTCCACAACGTGGAGCGCCCGGAGGGGCCGACGGCAGAGGATGCGCTCGCGGTCCTCAGGGAGGCCGCCATCTACGCGCGCGTCGAGCGCTGGCATCGTGCCTATGCGACCACCTACGCCAGCTTCGACGAGCTTGTCGCCATGACCAGGCAGCGGCTCTGCCTGCCCAGGTCTCGGGCGGGTGAACTCGAGTCGGTCCTGCGCGCAATGGGTGCGGACGAAAGCCATCCGGAGCTCGGGTCCTCGGGTCGGGATCTGGTCACCGCCTGGTGGCCAGGTGTCGAGCCCGACGTGGCCTGACGCGAGGTCCCGCAGCAGCCGTCGGCCAACGCCGGGGGCTACCCCTACACGGGAACCAGTGCTACCCCTACGCCGAATCCGGGCGGTCGCCGGATGGGGATGCATCCCCAAGATTCCTAGTGTCGAGTGCATACGAATGACCGGCTCCGGGGGCCGTCCCCTGGGCCGACACGGCATGTCCGTCCTCGACTGAAGGGGGATCCATGCGGACCCGCATACCGGAGTACGTCGATCCGGACGCTCCTGGGGGCGGCCCAGGGCCGAGACACTCCCAGCACCACAGCCGGCGTGCCCGGCCAAAGCGCAACCTTTCCGGAGCGGTCGCCCGTTGGAGCGCCAGGCACCGTAAGACAGCCATCTTCGGCTGGCTCGCGTTCGTGATCGCGGCGACGCTCGTCGGCAGTTCGGTTGGCACGACCATGCTCAAGGACTCCGACTACGGCTCGGGTGACTCGAAGAAGGCCGAAAAGATCATCGAGGACGCCGGCTTCTCTGAGCGAGCCGGCGAGCTCGTCCTCGTCCAGGGCAAGGGCGGCACCACAGCGGACGACCCGGCCTTCAAAGCCGGGGTCTCCGACGCGATGGCGGCGATCCAGAGCAGTGGGCAGGTCGAGAACATCGTCTCGCCCTATGACAAGGCGGCCGGCGGCGCGATCTCCAGGGACGGGCGCTCCGCACTGGTGACCTTCGATATGAAGGGTGACCAGGACAGCGCGGCCGACCGAGTGCAACCGGTTCTTGACGCCGTCGCCGGCGTCCAGGCGAAGCACAAGGACCTGCGCGTCGAGGAGACCGGTAGCGCCAGTCTCGACCATGCGATCGGCAAGAGCCTCGACGAGGACTTCAACCGGCTCGGCATGCTGTCGATCCCGTTGACCTTGGGGATCCTGCTGGTTGCCTTCGGCGCCTTCCTGGCGGCGATCCTGCCCGTTGGTTTGGCCCTGACGGCGATCTTCGCCGCGATCGGCCTGTCGGCCTTCGCCAGCCGGCTCTTCCCGATGGACGAGTCCACGTCGCACGTGATGCTGCTGGTCGGGCTTGCCGTGGGCGTGGATTACTGCATGTTCTACATCCGCCGAGAGCGTGAGGAGCGTGCCCGTGGCGCGGACCCGGAACGGGCATTGGCGATCGCCGCGGCCACCTCGGGCCGCTCGGTGCTGATCTCGGGTCTCACCGTCATCGCAGCGATGGCCGGTATGTTCATCGCGGGCAACGGAATCTTCACCAGCTTCGCGGTCGGCACCATTCTCGTGGTCGCCGTCGCCGTGCTCGGCTCACTGACCGTACTTCCTGCGCTGCTGTCCAAGCTCGGCGACAAGGTGGACTTCGGGAAGATCCCGCTGCTTTACCGCCGGCAGTCACGGGGTCGGTTGTGGGGCATGATCCTGGCTCCGGTCCTGCGGTTCCCGCGGGCTGCCGCAGTCCTCGCGGGCGGTGCACTGATCGCGCTTGCCGTGCCGGCGCTGCAGCTGACCACCGCGCTGCCCGGCGCGGGGGACATCAAGCACACCGAGCCGACCCTGCAGACGTATGACCGTATCCAGCGGGCCTTTCCCGGCGGTGCAGAACCTGCCGTCGTGGCGGTGAAGGCGGCCGACGTCACGGCACCCGAGCTACAGCGGGCGATCGCCAGCTTCCGCACCGAGGCAGTGGCGACCGGGCAGATGTACGGCCCCATCACGGTCGACGTCAACCCAGATAAGACGGTGGCCGCGATTCATGTGGGACTGGTCGGCAGCGGCACGGACGAGAAGTCAGAGCGCGCGTTGTCCACGCTGCGCGAGGACGTGCTCCCGGCGACGTTCGGATCGGTGCCAGGCGCCGAGGCTCATGTCACCGGCATGACGGCGGCCTCCGTCGACGTGAACAAGTCGATGACCGCGAGCCTGCCGCTCGTCTTCGGCTTCGTGCTC
>DATBRJ010000152.1:0-26798 GCA_036560395.1 Actinomycetes bacterium
GCGTTGACCACCCAGGCGAGGGATGTCTCGGTGAAGCCGAGGTCCTGCCTGATCGACGGGAGTGCGACGTTCACGATCGTCGTGTCAAGGACGATCATGAGATCGCCCAAGCAAAGGACGACGAGCGCGAACCAGCGTGTACGGCTGTCCATGGTCATGACTTCACCCCCCGCCGACTAAGTCGTGACTTGCGTGTCCCACCGACGTAGCGCACGACTTCGTACTCTCCGCGCAGCGGGAAGACGATGTGCCGGGCGCCAGGGATGTCACTCATCTTCGTGCTCCTTCGAAGCCTTATTTGTGCCTTCGAAGGGTTAGACCGCAGTCCCCGGCAGGACTCATCGCTCCTCGCTGGATTTCTCCGAGACCCTGGGTGACCAGCACAAACGGTCTCCGAGGAGGGCGCCGCGTCGGTTCCCACCGCTCGGCGAGGGCGCCCTGTCGCCGCGGCCCTAGCGCGGTCCCGACTCGCAGGGAGCAGCCTCTGACGCCGCGTTGATTTCGCGTTGCTAACGTCACGCCGGCCGGACGTCGCGATCCAGACCGAGTCGGCTTGTGATTGCGGCGCGGGGATCCCTCCAACTGGGCCCGTACGCCACACCGTGCGCGGTGTCGTCCTGCCCGCAATCGTCCACCGACACCCATCAGCGATGTTGACGGCGCAAGAGCGATGAGTTTCCGCCCGCGGCCGTGTCTACTTAATGAGACCCCAGGTAAGGAGGCGGGCCGATGGCCGCTGCTGATCCGCCGGCGGCCAAGCCCGCAATCGTCCTGCACTCACCACCGAGCGCAAGGACCATCGTCGTCGCCATCGGCGGCCACATCGAGCGCGGCGACGTCATCGCGCTCTGCGGCTGCATCGTGGCAGTCCTCGAGACGAGCGACGCGAGCACGCTGATCTGCGACGTGGGCTGCCTCGTCAAGCCCAATGCGGCGGTCGTCGACTTGCTCGCTCGGCTGAAAGTCATGGCGCGGCGGCTTGACCGGGAGATGCGAGTGACCAACTCTTCCAGGTATCTCCAGGAGCTGCTTGAGCTCTGTGGTCTGAGCGACGTCCTGTCCTCGTCCACTGACTCCTGACTATCCCTCGAGCCGAGGCGGCAGCCCGAAGAGCGGGAACAGGCTCGCGGTGTCGAGGAAGAAGTTGGCGCCGCTGACCCTGCCGTCCGAGATCTCGATGACCTGCAGCGCCCACGGCTCGTACCCACCGTCTGGGCTGGGCCGGTATTGACCGAAGGCGGGCAGGCCGTTGGCCACGGTCGGCACCAGGCGAGAGCCGCGGCAACCCGACCCTGGGCCGAGCATCCAGCGCTGGATCTCGTCGTGACTCTGCATCCACAGCGTGTAGGGCGGCATGGACCAGGTCGCGTCGTCGTGAAGGAGCGAGACGAGCGAGTCGAGGTCGTAGTGCTCGAAGGCCTCGACGTAGCGAGCCAGGAGAGCTTGCTGCTCCTCGTCCATCGGCTGCATCGGGTCTGAGTCGGTGACGTTGGTAGCTGCAAGCGTGGACCGGGCCCGCTGCAATGCGCTGTTGACGGAGGCGACGCTCGTTTCTAGCAGCTCGGCCACTTCGGTCGCCTGCCACCGCAACACCTCACGCAGGATCAGCACCGCTCGCTGTTTCGGTGGAAGGTGCTGCAACGCCGCCACGAACGCCAGCTTGATCGACTCCCGGGCCACAGCCAGCTCGGCCGGATCACCCTCGGTCGCAACCACCCGACCGTCAGGAATCGGCAGGATCCAGGTCGTCTCCGGCAGCGGAGCCCCCAGGAGGTTGGCCTCAGCCGGTTGCGGAGACGCTAGATCCATCGGGCGGGCTCGCCGTTGGCGCCCGTTGAGCATGTCGAGGCACACATTGGTGGCGATGCGGTAGAGCCACGACCGGAGTGCGGCCCGCCCTTCAAATTGATCGAGGTTGCGCCACGCACGGACCATCGTCTCCTGTACGGCGTCCTCCGCGTCGAAAGCCGATCCGAGCATCCGGTAGGAGTAGCCAGTCAGCTCCACCCGGTATTGCTCCAGTTCCGCGGCGTCGTATGCCGCGGTGCTCTGGCTCCTGCTGGTGGCGGTTGTGAGATCAGCCATCCGAGATCGCTCCTCCGCGCCGTCCCTCCTGGATCGACGCCTCGATACTTCCGTCCAGCCTAGGCAGCCGCACCGACAATTCGGCAGGCCATAAATCGATCGAGACAGGGTTCGCAGCTCCGACCTGCGAGAACCGCTCGGCCACAGCAGTGGGAGCCTCGCCCGGGCGGCGGGACGGATCTCCGCTCGCCCGCATACCGTCGGAGCCTGTGGTGATCACGGACCACCTCTCGCCCCCGGGTTCCGGCTCCCAGGAGTGCATTCTGCAGATCGGCGAGGGCGCCGCTGGCGCCACGCCCCCGCCATACCAGCACGTTCGAGCCTCTCACTCGCCAAGTCCCTTGCCGGTTTCGAGCAGAGACTTCAGATCGCTGAGCACCCAGCTCCAGCCGCCGCCGGCGCCGGTGTCCTCCAGCTCCCCCGCGACCAGGGCGGCCAGCTTCGGCGCTCCCTCGAGGTCGTGGGTGACAGTGAGCCTGGTGGAACCGCCCTTGGTCTCCTCGATCTCGTACGTCACACGAGTGAAGCCTTCAGCAGTCATCTCAGGGTCCATCGCCATCCGCCACGTCTGTACGAGCCGGGATGGCGGATCGACCTCGATAACCTCTCCGTCGACGGCGACCTCCGGCGCGCCCATCGCGCGCATCTCCTCGCTAGCGATCCCCCGGTAGTGACCGCCAGGGCGCAGGTCGTAGTCGGCCTGTCCGCCGTAGCCGTACTTCTCCGTCCACTCGGGCTTGGTGATCGCGTCCCAGACCGCCTCGGGCTTCGCCTTGATGTACACCCGATAGATCTGCGTCGTTGCGGTCGTCATCATGCCTGTTCCTCCAGCTCTGCCTTGAGATCAGCGAGCGCCGATACCTGGCGCTCGGTGTACTTGTCGATCCACCGGTCGTGAATCAGCCGGATCGGAACCGGATTGAGGAAGTGCAGTTTCTCCCGGCCCGATCGCCGTGTGATGACGAGTCCCGCCTCTTCGAGTACGCGCAGATGCTTCATCACGCCGAAGCGCGTCATCTCCAGCCCAGACTCCAGCTCGGTGAGCGTGCGGCCGTCACGCGCGAAGAGCAGGTCGAGCAAGAACCGGCGCGTCTGGTCGGCGAGTGCCTTGAACACGCGGTCGTCGTCGATCACCAGAAAAAGATATGTGACCAATTGGTCACATGTCAAGCCCTGCTGACCTTCCGGACTGCTCTGGCTGCGATGTCCGCGAGGCTGAGCGCGGACGCGCACCGCGGTCCGGGGCGGGACTCGGTCGAGGCGTACGCTGACAACGCACTGGACCCGGACGGTGTGCGGCTACCGGCGGGAGTGAGGATGGCCCAGCCTGAAGGAGACGGCGTGAACCAGCTGAGCCTCGGCGTCATGGTTCGATCGCGGAAGGAGAACGAGCGCCGGCTCCCGATCCATCCCAAGCACTTCGCTCGGATTCCCGATGACCTGCGAGAGAGCATCTATCTCGAACGCGGCTACGGGGACAGCTTCGGCATGTCCGACGATCAGTTCAAGGGATCGGTCGCCGGTTTTAGGACCCACGAGGAGCTCATCGAGGAGTGCGACGTCATCCTGCAACCCAAGCCGCTGCTGAGCGACATCTCCGAGTTGCGCGTCGGGCAGGTCCTCTGGGGCTGGCCGCACTGCGTGCAGGACACGGAGCTCACCCAGGTAGCCATCGACCGGACGCTCACGCTGATCGCGTTCGAGGCCATGAACCATTGGAACCGCGACGGTTCCTTCAAGCTGCACGTCTTTCACAAGAACAATGAGCTTGCCGGCTACTCCTCCGTGCTCCACGCCATGCAGCTCAGCGGATCCACCGGTGACTATGGGCGTCGGCTGCGCGCCGCCGTCATCGGCTTCGGCGCGACCGGCCGAGGTGCGGTGACGGCGCTCAACGCGCTCGGCGTGCACGACGTCGAGGTCCTCACCCGCCGCACAAGCCCGGCCGTCGCCGCACCGATCCACTCCGCACGGTTCATCCACTTCGACGTCGACGACACCGACGCGAAAGTAAGCCATGCGGTCACCGAGAACGGCAGGGTGCGCCTTGCCGACTTCCTCGCCGAGCACGACATCATTGTCAACTGCGTGCTACAGGACACTGATGCCCCGCTCACCTTCATGACAGACGACAACCTCGCGGACATGAGACCAGACACACTGGTCGTCGACGTGTCCTGCGACGAGGGCATGGGATTTAGCTGGGCCCGCCCCACGACGTTCACCGACCCCACCTTCGTCGTCGGTGACAAGGTCCTCTATTACGCCGTCGACCACAGCCCGTCGTATTTGTGGAACTCCGCCACCTGGGAGAACAGCGAGGCCCTGCTTCCATTCCTCCGCCCGGTTCTCGGAGGACCTGATGCCTGGGAGGCCAACCCCACCATTCGCCGGGCCATCGAGATCCAGGATGGGGTCATCCGGAATCCCGCGATCCTCTCCTTCCAGGACCGCGCACCGAAGCACCCACACTGGCCTCTGGCGACCTAATTCCTGAGGCGAGCGACCCGCGCCGTTGGCCGACTTTGGACCTCGCCTTAGGTCAGCATTCGCTCCATGAAGACCCAGTGGGTCTTGTACTCGTCGGGGATCTCACTTTCGGGGTACGGCTCGATGTCGACGAACCCACTCGAGCGATACAGGTCGTGCGCGGCGGTCATGAAATCCGGGCTGTCCAGTCGAACTCGGGCGTACCGCTCGGCCCGTGCGGCTGCAAACAGCTCGCCGAGCAACCCGCGGCCCACCCCCGCGCTGCGATGAGACGGTTCGACGTACATGCGCTTGATCTCGACCGTGTCGGGGCCGATCCGTCGCATGCACGCTGTGCCGATGGCTCGGTCTTCGTCGAACGCCAACAGGAGGCGGCCGTCGGGCGGCTGAAACTTAGCGATGCTTTCGAGGTCCCGGTCAACGGCCGCGTGTACGGGCAGCCGGAAGCCGTACCTCGACTCCAGTCCATCGTTGCCCCAAGTGAGGTACTCCAGCCAAAGCCGCTCGACCGCGTCGAGTTCCCGAGGCAGATTCGCCTTCCGAATCTGCGCCACATCGCCTCCTTAAAAGCGGCTGGCAAAAGGCACGTCCGATGCATGGTCAGCGTAGGGCCGATGTGAGGCCGGCGAGGCGGCGTGTGGACTATCGGGCACAGCTCGCGGCGGTCTTCGCCATGGGACCTCGCGCGCCAAGCGGGTCCGGGCCAGCGCCGCCGTTCATCCGGGTAATCACGGACGTCGGCTAGTCGATCTTCCGACAAGCCTGTCGGTACGGCGTAGCGAGAGTGTCAGCGCGCCTGGAACCCAAGGTCTGATCAGGTCAGCATCCAGCCGAAACAGCGAGAGGTCCAGGTTGGCCGGCGGCGCTCATAGAACCGGTGCGCCCGCTCCCGCACCTCTGCGGAGTCCAGCTCAAGATGGCTCGCACCGCGATCACGCGCCCATTGCTCCGCGGCGTCCATCAACTTGGCGCCGGCACCTCGTGACCGCCACTCTGGATCGACCGCGAGATCCTCGATCCAGCACCGCTGACCAAAGCGGACCGACACGATGTCGAGATAGACCGTACAGACACCGATGATCTGCGAATCGACGTCCGCAACCAACACAGCGGAACGATCGCTTTCAACTGCATCCCTCAACCGGGCCGCGGCGACTGCTTCGTCCCATTGAGGAGGACGCGTACCCGGAGGAGCGAAGAGCCATTCGTAACAACCCGCAACGGCCTCTGCCTCGTTGCCACGCGCATCTCGAACGATCACGTACAGGAAGGGTAGCGGCAGGCTAGCGCGCGGTACCCGATGCGCTGGCGTTCACCAGACCGTGGGGCTTCGATAGCCCAGCGTTGCTCGCGCCGCTATGCCGGACGGCCAATGAGGAACATCGGCGCGCCTATCGGGACCTGCGGCCCTACACCCGCCCGCGAGCGCGGACAAGCGTGGATCAGGAAGGCACAAGACCACAGGAGGCGGTTGACATGCGTGCACTCGTCTATCACGGACCCGGCAAGAAGAGCTGGGAGCAAGTCCCTGACCCGACGATCCTGGCGGACACCGACGCCGTCGTGCAGGTCGACGGGGTAACGATCTGCGGTACCGACTTGCACATTCTGAAGGGAGACGTACCGGCGGTAACCGACGGTCGGATTCTTGGCCATGAGGCGGTCGGCACCGTTATTGAGGTCGGCCCAGGGGTCAAGAACGTCCACCGCGGCGATCGGGTACTCGTCTCCTGCATCACTGCCTGCGGCCGGTGCCGCTACTGCCGGGAGGGCCAATACGGCCAATGCCTCGGCGGCGGCGGCTGGATCCTCGGGCACAAGATCGACGGCACCCAGGCGGAGTACGTCCGAGTACCGTTTGCCGACAACTCGACCTATCCGGTGCCGGCGGGCGTCACCGACGAGGAAGTCCTGATGCTTGCCGACATCCTTCCCACCGGCTATGAGGTCGGCGTGCTCAACGGCACTGTCCGTCCGGCGGACACCGTCGCCATCGTCGGCACCGGACCGATCGGTCTCGCCACGATACTGGGGGCGAAACTGCACTCGCCGAGCCACATCGTGGCCATCGACTTGGCCACTGCCCGGCTTGACGCGGCCAAGCAGTTTGGCGCGGACGTCGCCATCAATAGCCGCGACGACGATCCCGTCGCGCGAGTCTTGGAACTTACCGACGGGCTGGGCGCGGACGTTGCGATCGAGGCCGTCGGAGTCCCGGAGACATTCGAGCTGTGCGCCCGGCTGGTGCGCCCCGGTGGCCACGTCGCCAACGTCGGCGTCCACGGCAAGCCGGCCATGCTCCACCTCGAGGATCTCTGGATCAAGAATGTGACCATCACGACGGGGCTAGTGGACACATACTCGACGCCTACGCTGCTGCACCTGGCGGCCACGCGTCAGATCGAGCCTGCGCGATTCGTCACGCACCGGTTCGGCCTGGAGGAGTTCATGGACGCCTACGACGTGTTCAGCCGGGCGGGGGAAACCGGTGCGCTGAAGGTAGCCCTCAGCCGGCACTGAGCAGCAACCCCCGGGGCCGCATTCGGCGCCTGCTTGGCGCTGACCAGGCATACCGTCTGGCCTGAGGCTCCGAACCACCTCGCTATCCCCGGGTCCTCGATCCGGGGATAGCGGGGGCCTGACCTCCACATGCCGAGCGGACCGGTCGGTACGAGGTACGGCGTGCCTCAGGCGCGCGATCTGAACCGTGCCCCCGTCGAGTTGCGATCGGCACCGGATCGAAGAGCGTGGCCGAAAGTTGCGGCGTGGTGGCTTGGAACAGCGCCTCGCGCGCTGATAGGCCCGGCCACGTCAGCCCGGCGGGATGTTGTGATTGATGTGGAAGACGTTGTGCGGGTCGTAGCGCCTCTTTACGGCGACTAGCCGCTCGTATTTCGTCGGGCCGAAGACAACGCGCGGGTCCAGCGCGCGATGCCCGCTACGCTCCTGTCCCTGGAAGTTGACGTACTCCCCGCCAGTGGCGAACGGGTCCATGTCCGCGGACAGACCCCGTACAAAGGCAACCCGGTCGTCGTCGTCCGCCGGATCAGTCCAGAACCCGTAGATGTTGAGCCAGAACCGGGCGGCGCGGTTCGGGAACGGAGTCGCCTCCTCAGCCACCCGCCCGAATGCACCACCCATGTGGTGGACGTCGAAGCCGGTACCGGTCCAGGTCTGCTCCGACCCCCGACCGACGAGCACATCGATCACGTCGACATCGAGCCGGTCGAACGAGGTGTTGCGCCAGTACGCCCGTACCCCCTTCGGGAAGACCGCGTCAAAGGCGGACTGCCACTCCATCCACCGCGTATCCCCGACCTCCTCGTCGTCCGGAGGGGCGAGTTCGCGCAGCCGGCGTACGAGGGCCTCCCCGGTCGCGCGATCCGTTGAAGCCCACGTGAACCCCAGAAGCAGCAGCGGCTGGTCCCCCATCTCCGCGATCGGTGGAGGTGTGATCGTGGTCGTGATCGCTGTCATCTGCTCCGGCAACTCCCGGGTCCAGTCCTCAAATGCCGCCCACGCGTGGCGCCAGCGGTCCTGCCCGTAGATGAACGTGCCTGCGTACAGCCGCGGCCCATGCGGATAAGCTTTGAAAGTGAAGGCAGTGGCCACGCCGAAATTGCCGCCACCGCCGTGCAGAGCCCAGAAGAGGTCCGGATGCTCGGCCTCACTAGCCGTCACATGCTGCCCGTCGGCGGTCACAAGGTCGACTGAGACGAGGTTGTCGGCAGCCAGCCCGTGGGCTCGGGTGAGCCATCCGACGCCGCCGCCGAGGGTGAGCCCCGCTACGCCGGTGCCAGAGATCACCCCCAGTGGTACGACGAGCCCATAAGGCTCGGTGGCCGCATCGACATGCGCCAGCGTGGCGCCCGCCTCTACCGTCACCGTCCCTGACGCCGGGTCGACCGACACGCGGTTGAGGTCACCGAGGTCGAGGACGATCCCGCCGTCGACGCTGCCGTTGCCAGCCACGTTGTGCCCGCCTCCGCGTACGGCCAAGTCCAGCCCATGCTCGCGGGCGAACCCGATGGTCGGCGCAATGTCGTCGGCGTCGGCTGCGCGGACGACGGCGGCGGGCCTGCGGTCCACCATCCCGTTCCAGACAGCCCGGGACTCGTCATAGCCCTGGTCCCCCGGCGCGACCACCGAACCCGATACCTGGTCGCGGAGCTTTTGCAGCGCCTCCTGCGGCAGCTCGTGAGATGTCATCGCCTACTCCCCCCGATAGGTGACGGCTTCACGCCATCGTTGGGGGAATACGCCCGCCGGTCAAGGCCCCGGTCGCCGCGCCCGCTGAGGGCCAGGCGGTGATCAGCGCCCTTCCCAGCCTCTCGTCGCGCGGCGCGCGGGGGTGTACAAGAAAGCCTTGATGACACCGCCGTAGGATCCCGCTGTGCCCACCATCACTGCCCACATCGTGGTGCGCGGCGCCGCAGACGCCGCCGACTGGTACGTCCGGGCGCTCGGTGCCGAGGTCCGCCGGCGCATCCCGGTGCCCGGCGGGAAGTTCATCGAGATCGAGCTGCAGTTCGGAGACTCCTCGGTCATGATCGCCGACGAGTTCCCCGACCTGGGAGTTCTCTCACCGCTGTCTCTCGGTGGCACGTACAGCGCCTTGCACATCGCCACTGACGACGTCGATGCCCTCTGGCAGCACGCGATCGACGCAGGCGCGGAGGTTCATCAGCCGCTGGCTGACATGTTCTGGGGTGACCGCCACGGCCAGATCATCGACCCATTCGGTCACCGCTGGGGGCTGAGCCAGCACCTCCGGGACGTCCCCGACGACGAGATCATCAACGCGGCGGCCGAACTATTCGGAGCCCAACCAGGGTGATCTCGCGAGCTCCCCGCGTCGGCCATCAGCGCTCAGCGTCAGCAACCGAACCACCACTGCTGGCTGACCATCACCAGGCGCGGCACCGAGCACCGGGTGAGACGACACGGCGGTCTTGGTCTTGACGTTGCGCTCCTCGACTGCCACGGTTCAGGCCAACGGTCTCGGGGAATCGCTCGGGCGCTATGCCCGAGGTAGGGGAGGGTAATCATGAGGAAATGGCCCGTCAAGCTTGCCGCGGTGACGGCAGCGGTCGTGTTAGGGACCACAGGTACGGCGTACGCGCACGAATGTTATATCGCGAACCGATCGGCACAAGGCAATGCGAGCGCTACTCACTCCGATCGATGGATCACCGTAACGGTCGAAGGTTTCGTCAACAGCCCGGACTTCCCGCCCGGCGTTGACCCGGACTGCTTCCTCGACTACTGGCTGTCCAACGGCGGCCCGGAGTCCTTCACCATCCGGTCGGACACGACAATCGGCGAGGGCAGCGCCAACCCCAACCTCGGGGACGGCAAGGGCGTCGACCACATCGAAGACGCATATGGAGCGCTGCTCGGTGCGGGGCTGGAGGCCTGCGCACTGTAGTCCGCCGCCGGCTCTTCTGAGCTGAGTCCACGGGTGTACGCGGGCGAGGAAGCTGATCGGCTTCCTCGCCCGCTCGCTTCTGATTGCAGGCGTTCGCACAGGCCTGCCACGTTAGGGGCGGAACTCCAGAGAGTCGGGATACGACCACGGCCACCGTTGCCGAGCGTCGAACGGGAGTGTTGTCTGCTGAGCGAGGCCGAAGAGCCGTGCATGTGCAGGAGCTCTTGGCGGACCGTATTGCATGAAACTAACTGGAGGACCCCATCGCTTTCGCGACATTGTGTGGGCAGCCGTCGCTAACCTCAGGGCCGAGGTCCGAATCGAGCGCCGGCTGACCGAGCCGGGGCTTCTGAGATGGATCACGTTCCCGGTCTCGAGGAAGATCCTCTTCATCGCTGCCACCTACACACAGAGGCTATGGGCGGCGGAGACCCCGGCCAGAGAAGAGGTCGGGGTACGACGGGCCGAGCGGACAACGCCGAATCGTTGAGGTCATGGATGGTGGGGACTAACGAAGCTCGGGTGGCGCCGGTGGTGTGGACGAGGTACGGCGCCGAGGCGTACGACGCGCTGCGGGCGAGCGTCGCAGAGGCAAAGCGCGGTGACCCGTTGTTCCCGGTGACGGTACTGGTGCCGACGCAGCTGTGCGGGGTGGTGGCGCGACGGGCGCTCGCCCAAGGTGTTGGTGACGGCGGGGGCGTGGCGGGATTGTCGGTGCTCACGGTGGATCGGCTCGCTGAGCAGATCGCGGCGCCGGCGCTGGTGGGGTTGGGGCGGCGACCGGCGACTGGTCCGGTACTAGCAGCGGCGTGGCGAAGGGTGCTGGGCGAGGAGCCAGGGGTCTTCGGACCGGTGGCAGGGCATCGGTCGACGGTGCGGGCGCTGGTGGAGGCACATCGGGAGCTGCGGGAGGTCGATGCGGCGGCGCTGGACGCGATCGCCGGCAGCGGTGAGCCGATCGCCGCCGACCTGGTGCGCCTGAACCGGCGAGTGGCTGCGCTCACGGCCGTGGACTGGTACGACATCACCGACCTGCGTCGCACGGCGACAGCGACGCTGACGGCCGAGCCGGTGCGGGCCGGCGAGATCGGCGCGGTGGTGCTCTTCCTTCCGCAGGATCTTCCGCCGGGTGCGGTGGCACTGGTGCAGAAGCTCGCCGAGCTCGGCGACACACACACCATCGTCGGATTGACCGGGGAGCCGCGAGCCGACGCCGCGGTCCTGCGGTCCGTGGAGTGGCTCGCCGGGCAGCTGGATGCGCGGCCCGTGATCGAGCCGTCGATCACGCATCGAGTGGTGCACGCCTCGGACGCGGATGACGAGGTACGGTGCGTGGTCCGGCTTGTCACCGCACGGCTGCGCGACACACCCGCACACCGGATAGCGGTGCTCTACGGTGCAGCGGAGCCGTACGCGCGGCTGCTGTCCGAACATCTGGCGACGGCGGGGATCATCAGCAACGGTACGGGCGTACGACCGACGATCGAGCGGACCCTCGCCCGGACCCTGCTGGACGTACTAGCGTTGCCCGACCACGGCTGGCGGCGCGACGAGGTGCTCGCCGTACTGGCCTCGGCGCCGGTGCGCGACGCGAACGGGCTGCGGGTGCCTACCGCGCGCTGGGACCGGATCTCCCGGGTGGCCGGCGTAGTCGGCGGCGAGCAGTGGGAGACCCGGCTGGCCGCATATGCAGCGCAGGAGCGGGATGCCGCCGAGCTGGAGCAAGCGTCCGACGCGCCGAGCCAAGGCATGATCGCACGGCGGCAGCGGGACGCCACCGCGGCCGATGCGCTGCGGAGGTTCGTCGCAGACCTGTGGGCGCGCCTCGACGCGGGAGCGAGCCTCGGCGCGTGGCGAGAGCTGGCCGCGTGGGCCGCCGAGACGTACCTGGCGCTGGTCGGCGATCTGGAGGAAGAGCCGTGGCTGCCGGAGGACGAGGCACGGGCAGCGGACAAGGTGCAGCGCGTGATGTCCGGGCTGGCCGGCCTGGGCGTGATCGAGGCCACCGCCGACGTGACCGCGCTGCGGTTGACGCTGGAGTTAGAGCTGGCCGACGACCTGCCCCGGCGCGGCCGGTTCGGCGAGGGGGTCCTGGTCGCTCCGCTATCGGCCGCGGTTGGGCTGGACGCCGACGTCGTGTTCGTCGTCGGGCTCGCCGAGGATCTGGTGCCGGGTCGGTTGCGCGAGGACGCGCTGCTGCCGGAGCGGGTCCGGGAGCTCACCGACGGGCAACTGTCACCATTGCGCGACCGGCTGGACCGCCAGCGCCGACACCTGCTCGCCGCGTTCGCCGCCGCCCCGGAGTGCATCGTGTCGTTCCCGCGCGGCGACCTGCGCCGGTCCAGCAGCCGGCTGCCTTCGCGGTGGCTGCTGCCGTCGCTGCGGGCGCTCTCTGGCCAACCGCGGCTGGAGGTCACCCGCTGGGATTCGCTCACCGGCTCGTGGCTGGTCGGCTCGCCGTCCTACGCTGCCGGCCTCGGGGGCAGCGACCTGCTGGCCACTTATCAGGAGTGGCGCACCCGCGCGGCGGTCGCGGGCCGTGACTCGGGGCGGCCAGTGGACGACACACTTCCCCGGGATCCCGTTGTACGTCACGCGGTGGCGATGGTCCGTGCACGCAGAAGTGATGCACTGACCCGGTTCGACGGTGACGTGTCCGGTCATGCCGTACCCAACCCAACCGCCGCTGACCGCGTCGTCTCCCCCACCTCGTTGGAGGCGTGGGCCACCTGCCCGCACGCGTACTTCGTCGAGCGGCTGCTGCGCGTGGAGCCGATCGAGTCACCCGAGGAGCTGGTGGAGATCAGCCCGCTGGAGGTCGGCAGCCTCATCCACGACGCGCTCGACCGGTTCTTCACCGAACAGTCCCAAGCGGGTGCTGTGCCCGGCGGTGCGCAGCGATGGACCTCCGACCAGCGGGCGGCGCTGCGCCGGATCGCCTCGGAGGTGGCAACGGAATTCGAGGCGCGGGGCGTAACCGGGCACCGACTGCTCTGGCGGCAGGAACGCCATCGCATTCTCGCCGACCTGGAGCTGCTGCTCGACGACGATGAAGACCTCCGTGCGGGGACCGGGAGGCGGCAGGCGCGCTCCGAGCTGACTTTCGGAATGCACGGCGTCCCGCCGATCGAGGTGCGGCTGCCGGACGGCCGCACCATGCGCTTCCGCGGAAGCGCGGACCGCGTCGACCGCGCCGGCGACGCGATCGTGGTGGTCGATTACAAGACCGGCAGCATGCGCAAGTTCAAGGATCTGGGCGAGGCCGACCCAACCGGCCGCGGAACGAAGCTGCAACTACCGGTGTACGCCTACGCGGCGCGCGTCGCGCTCGAAGCAGCCGACGCACCGGTCTCCGCCGAGTACTGGTTTCTCCGCAAGGACCGCGGTACGCGGATCGCCGTACCGCTGACCGCTCAGGTGCACGCCACTTATGCTGCGACGCTCGTCGTCATCGCCGACGGCATCGCCGGCGGACTGTTCCCGCACCGGCCGCCGAAGGACAACGGCTGGGCCGGTTACATCGAGTGTCGCTACTGCGACCCGGACGGCCTCGGCGTGACTGAGCACCGCGACCGGTGGGAGCGCAAACGCCACGATCCACGGCTAGCCAGTTATCTCGCGCTCGTCGACCCCGATGCCGCAGCCGAGCAGGAGACGCCATGACTGCCGCAACGGGGCGAACCGACTCCACCGCGGGGCAGGCCCCATGACTCCCGACACCTCGCTAACCGGGGCCGCGGCGCTGACCGACGCCGCTGCCCGGCGCCAGATCACCGAGCGCCTGGACCGGACGCTGTTCGTCGAGGCTGGCGCCGGCTCCGGCAAGACGCGCTCCCTGATCGACCGGGTCGTCGCGACGGTGCTCGCCGATGAGTCGGCCGTACCGCTGCGACACATCGCCGCGGTGACCTTCACCGAGAAGGCCGGCGCCGAGCTGCGCGACCGGCTGCGGGTCACCTTCGAAAGCGAAGTCGCCGTCGCCGAGCCGGGCTCCGAGCGTGCCCGGCGGGCGGCCGAAGCGCTGGATGACCTCGACGCTGCCGCGGTCGGCACCCTGCACTCCTTCGCGCAGCGCCTCCTCGGCGAGCACCCGGTGGAGGTCGGCCTGCCTCCGGTGATCGAGGTCCTCGACGAGGTGGCATCAGGCGTGGCGTTCGACAACCGCTGGATCGCACTGCGTGCCGCTCTGCTCGACGACACCGACCTCGCCTCGGCCTTGCTGCTGGCAATGGCCGGCGGGATGAAACTGGACGACCTGCGATCCATGGCGCGCGCCTTCACCGATGACTGGGACCTGCTCGAGTCGCGGGTCATCGGAACTCCGGTCGACGAGGTGCCGTCGCTGGACACGACCGCGTTCGTCCAGGAGGCGCACCGCCTGGCCAACCAACGAGACAACTGCAGAGATGAAGAGGACAAGTTCCTCCCCGATCTCGCGGCTCTCGGCGAGTGGGCCGACCGCCTGGCGACCGCGCCGGATGATCCGGCGCGCCTCACCGTGCTCACCGAGGCCGCCGGCCTGAAGTTCAGGCACGGCCAACGTGGCAATTGGACCGGCTGCGGACTCGAGCAGCTCAAGGAAAAGTGTCGCCAGCTCGTGGAGCGCGTCGCCGCGCTGCGTATTCGCGTACTCGACATTGCGCTGCGCCGGCTCGCCCGCCGTATCGGCGAGGCGACCCTGGAAGCGGCGCAGGCCCGCCGCGAGGACGGCCGGCTGGAGTTCCACGACCTGCTTGTGCTCGCCCGAGACCTGCTGCGCAGCCCGGTGCACGGCGCCGGGGTGCGCACAGCGCTGCAGCAGCGATACCGCCGGCTGCTGCTCGACGAGTTTCAGGACACCGACCCGATCCAGATCGAGCTGGCCGTCCGCATTGCGGGCGGCGCGGACGCCGGCGCCGACGACTGGCGCGAGCTGAGCGTGCCGGACGGGAGCCTCTTCATCGTCGGCGACCCGAAACAGTCCATCTACCGATTCCGGCGCGCGGACATTGCAACCTACCTCGACGCGCAGCAGCGGATCGGCGACCAGGTCGTGCTGGAGACAAACTTCCGTACTGCCGCGCCGGTTCTGCAATGGATCAACCACGTGTTCGGCTGGCTCATCAGGCCCGAGCCCGGCTCCCAGCCCACGTACCACCTACTCGCCGAGCACCGCCCAGCCGCGCCGAATGGCCCACCCGTCGTCGTGCTCGGCGTCGACCCGCATACCGACCACCCGAACGCCGACGAGGTACGGACTCGGGAAGCTGCCGACGTGGTCACAGCGATACGTACGGCCCTCGCCGAGCGATGGCAGGTGGCCGAGGAACAGCCCCGGCCCGACGGCCGCTCCCAGCAGGGCTGGCGTGAGGTCACGCTGAGGGACATCGCCGTGCTGGTGCCCGCGAGGACCTCGCTGCCCCACCTTGAGAGCGCCCTCGACGAGGCCGGGATCCCGTATCGCGCGGAGGCCAGCTCGCTCGTCTACCGGACCCGGGAGGTTCGCGACTTGCTGATGGCCGCCCGCGCAGTCGACGACCCCAGCGACCCGCTGGGGTTGGTTAGTGCGCTGCGGTCGCCGCTGTTCGGCTGCGGCGACGACGACTTGTGGACGTGGTACGACGCCGGTGGGCGATGGAACATCCTTGCCCCGATCCCGGACACCGTCCCAGCCGAGCATCCTGTCCGGGCCGCGGTGACCTACCTGCGCGGGCTGCACAACGACCGCACTTGGCTGGCGCCCAGCGAAGTGCTCGCCCGGCTCGTTGACGACCAGCGGATGCTCGAGGTCGCGGTCGAGGGTCCGCGGGCCAGGGACGTGTGGCGCAGGCTGCGTTTCGTCGTCGACCAAGCGCGCGCCTGGTCGGAGGCCGAACACGGTGGGCTGCGCGGTTACCTCGCCTGGGCCGCGCGCCAAGGCGAAGAGGCGGCCCGCGTGGCCGAGGCAGTGCTACCCGAGACCGACACCGACACGCTGCGAATTATGACGATCCACGCGGCGAAGGGACTGGAATTCCCGGTTGTGATCGTGTCCGGGATGAGCAGTCTGCCGGGCACCGTTCGGTCCGGAGTCGAAGTGCTATGGCCGCGGGACGGCGGGTGCCAGTTCAAGCTGCGCAAGGAGTTGCGGACCGGTGAGTTCGACCTGGCCAAGCCGATCGACGAGCAGATGGACTACCACGAGCGGCTACGCCTGCTCTACGTCGCCTGCACCCGCGCCCGCGACCACCTCGTCGTGTCGCTACATCGCAGAACCCGGGCGAAGCCGCCGGACAACGACCGGAACCTGACCAACGCCGAGGTGCTCGCCGCGGCCTGTGCCGACGCACCCGGGCGGGTCCGGTTCGCGCCGCTGCCCGAGGAGACGGTGGCCGATGTTGGCGTGCGGCCGCGCCCGATTGTTCAGCCGCCGCCCCCGTACGAGGAATGGCTCGCGGACATGACCCGTGTACGGCGGCGGAGTGGCCGCCCGGCCGCGGTCAGCGCCTCGCAGCTGGAAGGGTCGCTCGGTTCGGCGCAGCCCCGCGCCGCGGCCACCGACCGGCTTGGCGAACCCGTGGACGCTGGGCTGGCCAAGGACGCCCGCGACCTCGAGCTGCCACCATGGAACAAGGGACGGTACGGCACCGCGGTCGGCCGCGCCGTCCACGGCGTGCTGCAGACCGTCGACCTGGCCACCGGGCGCGGGCTCGACGACGCGGTCGCCGCCCAGGTGCTGGCCGAAGGCGTTGCCCAGCACGGCGACATCGTCGCTGCGCTGGCCCTCGCCGCCCTCGACTCTCGCGTCGTCCAGCGTGCGGTGACCAGGCCGTACTGGCGAGAGACGTACGTCGGCACCGTCGTCGGCGCACGGGTGCTCGAAGGCTTCATCGACCTCGTCTACCGCGACGACGACGGCCTGGTCATCGTCGACTACAAGACCGACACCGTGCCGGTGGCCGCTCTCAACCAGCGAGTCGCCTTCTATCGGCCGCAGCTGGCCGCCTACGCCGCCGCGCTGCAGGCCGCGACCGGCGAGCGCATCGCTCGCTGTGTGTTGCTCTTCCTGTCACCCACCGGCGCAGTGGAGCGGACGATCGAGGACCTCGAGGCGACCATCGCCCTGGTCCACAACACACTGCGGTCTGGGTGAGCTGCGGTCTGGGTGAACGGCGGTCTGGGTGAACGGCGAGATGGCTCGACGGGAAACGCCGCCTATCGCGACCGCATTCACTGGTCACCGATGAGACCCCGATGTGCTCAGCAGGCCGGAGGATCCCGGTCGAGACGGGCAGTGCCCTAAGGCTGCCCGCGAAGCCAGAGCAGCGGCGGCCCGGAACTCTCCGGGCCGCCGCCTTCTACGCAGATCGATCGCGGCAAAGCCGCGAGTCATTCGGCTGAGGCGCTGCTCGGCTACAGGTACTGACCCAGGAACGCCTGCGCGGGCGCGGAGTCCACGCGGTATTCCAGGTTCGGTCCGTCGCAGCGGTAGCTAAACGTCCATGTGTTCAGTGCGACCAGTGTCCCCTCGTGGAAGAGCGGGCCGCCGGAGTCACCGAAGCACACGCCCGCGGTGACCTTGAGGAACCGATCGGGGAACGCGTCGTGCCTAGTGATCGCGGTGACGTCCCGGTAGCTCCGGATCCCGTCGAAGACGGTGATCGCCTTTGGTGAGGCGGCGCTACCAGTGATGAAGGCATCGGTCCCGTACCCGACCACCGTGAAGGTCTCGCTCTTCAGATCAAGCGAGTCGAGATACCCGGCACCCGCGACGGGAGCCGGCGTGACACCTACCACATCCTCCTGGAGCCAGACGAGCGCGATGTCCTCGGCCGGCGGTGCGAGGCAGCGATGCTTCGAGTTGCCGATGCATGCGGGCGCGGTGAACCAGGCAGGGTTCACGACGATGTGGTCGGCGACGTAATAAGCAGAATTCTCGTCGGGGGCCGGGTCGAACGAGACGCGAAGATCGGCCGGGCCGAAGCCGTCGTCACCGACTTCCTGCAGGAAGTCGGTGCAGTGGGCCGCCGTAAGGACGATGTTGGGGGCGACGAGCGTCCCCGAACAGAAGTCGAACCAGTCATCCTCGACATGAAGCTGGAGGACGCCGACGCTGGCGAAGCGATTCGCCGTGTCGGATGTTCCGTCGATGACGGCGCTGGCAGAACTAGCGATGAGCGGTACGGCGCAGGCGGCAGCCGCTACCGCGGAGACAGTACGTAAGGTCAGCCTCATTGGTGCTGCTCCTTCCTCTCTGAGTGAGCAGTGTGGCCCTTAGAGCGGATTCGCGCTACCGCTGCGGCCCGATATCTCGCTCGAGGCAATCGCCGCCATGAGACTTACCCTGGTGGACCCGATGCCGAGGTCGGCACAGCACACCCCATTACGGCTTCTACGGCGTTCGGACAGCGGTGGACCGCCGGGTCCCGTTGATCAGGCAGTGTGCTTTCAGCCTCAATACAGCCGCGAACGAGATCAGCCGGTGTGCGTCAAACATGACGCATAGAGCGAGATTGTCATGCTGGCTGCACAATGCTTGATCCCAGATCGTGCAATTTTGAAGTTCCGCGCGTACCGCCTGATCGTGATCGCCGCGGCAATGGATGCAACGTTTGCGTTGTCCAGCTTGGCGTCACGCGCCGGCGGCCAGCTTGCCGCCGTCGATGGAGATCGTCGCTCCGTTGATGTACGACGCCTGGTCTGAGCACAGCCAGACGGCCGCAGAGCACACCTCTTCGACGGTGCCGAGCCGCTGGGCCGGTATGGCCTGGGCGATCTGGTCGCGGACCTGCTCGGGGACGCGATCGAGGTGGTGAGTGAGGATCGTGCCGGGAGCGACCGCGTTGATCCGGATGTTGGATTCGGCGTAATCGAGAGCGGCACACCGGGTTAGCCCGATGACGCCGTGTTTGGCGGCCGCATAGGCAGCGAGCCCTGCCCGTCCGGCGAGGCCAGCGGTCGACGACATGTTGACGATTGCACCGCCGCCGGCAGTGAGCATGGCAGGGATCTCGTACTTCATGGAGAGGAAGATCCCGCGCAGGTTCAGCTGCACGGTGCGGTCAAACTGCTCCACAGGCATGTCGGCCGTGGGCGTCGGCGGCTGCCCGCTGCCGGCGTTGTTGAACGCCACGTCCAACCGGCCGAACACATCGACTGTACCGTCGACCAGCTGCTGGACGGCGTACGGCTCGGTCACATCCGTCGGGACGGCCAGAGCCTGGCCGCCGCCGGCTTCGATGGAGTCGGCGATCCCACGAAGCGCACCCTCGTCGCGCGCGGCGAGGACCACGGCGGCGCCTGCGTCAGCGAAGGCGCGGGCAGCAGCCTCTCCGATACCGCGGCTGGCCCCTGTGATGATCGCGACCTTTCCAGCCAGCAGGCCGGCTTGCACGGAGGTGGGTTGCGGGCCGGTGCTGCTCATCGCTCACCTTCCAGACTGCTTGCGCGGTTGACGCCTCCAACGAGCCCCGGGCCGCTACACCAGCGGCACCTCACTCATAGAACGCTCGAGCTGTTCGTTCACATCCGCGATGGGCCAGATTCGGACGCGGTTCCAACGCCACCTTCGTCGAGTAGAAGCGACCCTCGAAGGCCGGCTCGCCGGTCTTGAGCTGCGCCCGCAGCACGCGTATCGCCTCGTCCAAGCGCGGCCACCGCTCGTCGAAGCTGAGGTAGGCAGCCTCGTAGTCGCGCACCGACGAGCCGGGCCCGACCCCGAGTGCCAGCCTGCCGCCGGAAAGGATGTCGAGTGCGGCCGTGGCCTTCGCTAGAACGGCCGGCCCGCGGACGACTGGAAGCGAAACGGTGGTCGCCAGCCCCATGTCACCGCTGCGGTCGATGACGCTGGCCAGCGCGACAATGCAATCGAGCCACGGCCGCTGGAAGACAAGGTGGTCGTTGGCGCTGATGAAGCTGTATCCAAGCTGCCGGGCGGCATCGACATAGGAAGCCAGCCCGCGCTGGTTGCAGCCACGGCCATCGAAGTCGATCAGTGGTAAGTGCGCCCCGTACTCCATGATCGGAGGCTAGCGACACCCGACCCGCTACGAAGCGAGCAGCCGACGGACGCGGCGGAGGCAGCTGTCAAGATCTAGCGGCGACCGCCGCCCAGCAGCCCGCCGAGCAGGTCGCCGAGCCCACCTTGCCCACCCTGCGCACCTTGGCCGCCTCCGCCGAGCAAGCCACCGAGTAGGTCACCCAGGCCACCGCCCGAGCTTGAGCCCGGAGCGCCGGCACGACCGCCCTTGAGGAACTGCTTTGCCAGGAACGACATGACGATCGGCGCCAGTATCGGCAGGAGCTTCGCTACCAGGCCGCTCATATCCCCGCCGGCGATCCCGCTGGATCCTCCGAGCCCGCCTCCTCCACCCAGCCGGTTGACGACCTGATCCCGGCTGTCACCGAATACGTTGCCTACGATCTTGTCGCCATCGTTGGTGTCGACGTGGTCCAGGCTCACACCTCCGTCGAGCAGGGCGTCATCGTGCTGGCCGAGCGCGTTGGCCAGCGACGCAGCGCCGGCGGGGTCCTGCGCGTTGGCATTCATCCCGGCGAGGAGAGCAGGCAGCGCCTGCCGCGCGGCGCGCTCGGCCGTCTGCTCGTCCACACCGAGCTGCTGGGCGAGCTGGTCCATGGGGATCTGCGATAGGAGGTCGTCGAGCTCGGACATGGGAGGTCGCCTCTTCCGTACCGACAGCGATGGGCGTTGATAGTGATCGCAGCGTATTCCTGTCGGAGTAGCTCGTCTGCCGCCGCTTGACGGACTCCGTGCCAACCTGCGGGGGTGCCGCGGCCGTACATTCGGGCACGCGGCCCCAACCTCGCAGCACACTGATCAACGCATCTGGACGTCAATCGATCTTCGCTATCATCTGGACCCTCCGGCACTGGGGGGCGCAGTGGTCATCGACTCCGAAACCCGGACGCACAGCGCGACTACACCGGCGAGTCGTTGATGGCCGCGGCCTTCGGGTGGGGCGCCCTTGGCGCTTCCGCGTTGTTGCTCGGCGCGCTGATTGCCTACCGCCTTGACCCAAGCCGGGGCCTGATAGCCATCGTGATGGCGCTGGGAGCCGGGCTGCTGATCGGCTCTGTCTCCTTCGAGCTCATCGATGAGGCGCTCAAGACACAGACCGTCGCGTGGGTCTCGCTGTTAGCTCTCATCGGTGCCGCGGTCTTCACCACCGGCGACTGGATTCTGAGTCGCCGCGGTGGCGGCGAGCGCAAGGACCCTTCCGGCGCACAGGCGGAGGGGTCGCCGTTGGCGATCGTGCTCGGATCGATCCTGGACGGCATCCCTGAGTCGTTCGTCCTCGGCCTGACCGTGCTGCAGGGCGGTGTCAGCGTGTCGCTCCTCGCAGGGGTGGTGCTCTCGAACCTGCCTGAGGGCATGTCGTCATCGAGCGGCCTGAAGGCCGCGCACTGGCCCGAACGCCGTGTCCTGTGGATGTGGTCGGCGGTGATCGTCGTCTCGGCCATTTCGGCGGCCGCGGGGTACCTGCTGCTTGACCCAGCCAGCGGCTTCGCCGGCGCGCTGGTCCAGGCGTTCGCAGCCGGTGCGCTGTTGGCAATGATCGCCGACACGTTGCTGCCTGAGGCGTACGAAGTCGAGGGCGTATTCACTGGGTCTCTGGTGGTCGCCGGGTTCGCGGTGTCCCTTGCACTGTCGGCGATCTGAGCTCGCCGTACTTATTCGCGGGCTCCCCCGAGCGATCACGTTCGGTCTTCGGTGGTTGCTCCCGGCTCGCCCATCGATGAGGCTGACCTGCAACCGAGCAGGTGGATGAGGAGAAAGCGCAGTGCGGATCGCAGTGACCGGCGCCAACGGACAGCTTGGGGGTCAAGTCGTACGGCTGCTGGCACACCAGCAACAGCACGACGTGGTGGCCTTGGTACGGCGCAAGGTCGAGGAGGAATCGCAGACGCCGCGTGTAAACGTCGCCATCGCGGAGTACGGCGACCAGGCGGCACTTCGGTCTGCACTCCGGGACGTCAACACACTGGTCTTCATCTCCAGCGACGGCGACGCCACGAAGGTCATGCTCCACCACCAGAATGTGATCGCCGCAGCCGCCGACAATGGCGTCGCCCATGTCGTCGCGCTCAGCAGCGTCGATGCCGACATCGACTCACCTTTCTGCTACGCGGTGGTGAACGGCTACACCGAGAAGCTCCTCGACGACAGTGGCTGCGGGGTCTCCGTCGCCCGAGCATCTATCTACACCGAGTTCTTTCTCCGATGGCTGACACCGGCCCGCATCAGCGGCGAGATCCGGATGCCCGCTGGGGATGGCCGTATCTCGCTCGTCTCCCGTACCGACGTCGGCCGCTGCCTCGCCGCCCTCGCACTCGCACCGCCGACCGGGCAGTACCACGACCTCACGGGACCCGAGGCCGTCGACCTCGCGGCGATTGCAACGCTCACCGGAGACGAGTTTGGCGGGCATGTCCGGTACACCGAGGTGACACCGCCCGAGCACTGCAAGGAGATGGCGGAGGCTGGTGAGGAGCCGTGGTGGATGTACGCGTTCTCGACCATGTTCGAGTCGGTGCGGCAGGGGCGCTGGGGCGTGGTCACTGACGAGGTCGCCCGCCTCACTGGGCGCCGACCATTGTCCATCAGAGACGTGCTGGCCGAACGGCCAACCCCGAGCGGGCAGTCGACGTGACTGTCATCAGGATCCAGCGGTCAGGACGGAACGTCGTCCCATGTGGTCAGGCAGAACGGGTGACCGGCCGGGTCGGCGTAGACGTAGCAGTGGTCGCCGTTCGGCTGGAAGTCATACTTCGTCGCACCCGCCGCTAGTACGCGCGCCTCGGCCGCATCTAGGTCATCGACATAGAAGTCAAGGTGCATTTGCATCGACGAGGTCGGGTCGGGCCAAGTCGGCGGTGTATACCGAGGGGCGGTCTGGAACTCGATCCGCCCGCCGGGGCCGTTGACGGTCGCCCAGGCATCGTTCAGGAAGGTCACCTTCCCGTCCGTGATGTCGGCGTAGAACGCGGCCAGGCTGCCAGCGTTCGGGCAATCGAGGGTTACCGAGCTGAGCTGGATCGAGTCAGACATGACGCTTTCTCCTCAGCGATTGGGCGCAGCGCGCGCAGGATGTCGATCTGTGGTTGGGCCCGGACCCGTGACGGTCAAACTCCGCGCGATGACGGCCTCGTACATCAATGCTTCTCCTTATTCATGGCCATGAGACGGCCGCACGCCAGGGTCGGCCAGATAGTCACCTAGAGCTCAGTGAGGCGGCGCTGCAGGAGCCGCTGCTCGGGCTGGCCGGTAGGCGCGAGCTCAAGCGCTGCCTGGTAGGCGCGCCGTGCCTCGTCGCTGCGGCCAAGGCGGCGCAAGAAATCCGCACGAGCCGCTGGCAGGAGGTAGTAGCCGGCCAGGGCTTTCGCATCCAGAGCGTCCAGCGCAGCCAACCCAGCCTCGTAGCCGTCGCGGAAGCCGATGGCGATGGCCCGATTCAAGGCGATCACGGGTGACGGCTGGGCGGCGAGCAAGGCGTCGTACAGGGTGACGATCGTGCCCCAGGCGGTGGCCTCCGCCGCTGCAGCCGTGGAATGGCAGGCTGCGATGTGGGCCTGCAGTCGGTAAGGGCCCGGCGAACGCCCTGAGCTTGCGGCCCGACGAAGGTGCCAATTCCCCTCCTCGATGAGCACCGCATTCCAGCGGCTACGGTTCTGTTCCTCCATCGGAACGAGATCGCCGCGGGCGTCGAAGCGGGTCGAACGCCGTGACATCTGGAAGGCGACCAGCGCCAGTAGTCCGCGAGCCTCGTCCTCGGCAGGCATCAGATCAACCAGCAGCCTGGCGAGTCGCAGCGCCTCAGTGGCGAGATAGTCCTCCTGTTGGCCGTAACCCTCATTGAAGATGAGGTAGACCACGGCGAGCACTCCGGCGGTGCGTTCAGCGAGGAGCTCGTCTGGCGGTACCCGGTAGGGGATGCCGGCGTTGGAGATCTTCCGCTTGGTGCGCAGCAGCCGCTGAGACATTGTCGGCTCCGACACCAGAAATGCCCGCGCGATCTCTGCGGTGCTCAGGCCTGCAACGGTCTTCAGGGTCAGGGCTACCTGGCCGTCCAACGGCAGTGCCGGGTGACAGCAGGTGAAGATCAACCTCAGCCTGTCATCGGATTGGGGGTCCGCCTGACCGACGCTGTCGCGGCCCATCTCATCCATGATCGCGCGCTGCTGCAGCTTCGCCCGCTCCGTCTGGCGGCGACGCAGGACGTCGAGGGCGCGGTTCCTGCCAGCGGCGGTGAGCCAGGCTGCCGGCGATCGTGGCATACCCTCCTGCGGCCAATGCACGAGGGCTCGCTCGATTGCATCCTGGACGCAGTCCTCCGCCAGGTCCCAGTCGCCAGTGAGCCGGATGAGACTCGCGACCATGCTGGTCCGTTCCGCTGCCACGACCGAGGTGATCGCCTCGGCCGTGGCGCGGTCCGCGTCCGTGGTCAATCCTCGTCCGTCCAGAAGGGGCGCAGTTCGAGCTTGCCGCCGTTGGCCTGCGGGTGCCGCGCGGCGATGGCGATGGCCTCGTCGAGGTTGTCGCACTCAAGGATGTCGAAGCCGGCGATCCACTCCTTGGACTCGGTGAACGGCCCGTCGGTGACGAGCACCTGCCCGTGGCTGACTCTGACCGTGGTTGCGTCGCTGACCGGGCGGAGGGCATCACCGGTGATTCGCTTCCCCCGGCCTTCGACGTCGGCCAGCCACTCCTCGATGGTCAGGTCTTCCTCTGATGGCTCGGCTTCGGCGGCTGCGTCCGGGTCGGCGACGACGAACATCATGTACTTCATGGGGTTTCGTACTCCTAGCTAGGCGCTGCTGACGAAGATACGACGATCGGTAGACGGCACGATCCGACAGCGGTACGGACCGAATTCTGCGGACCTAGACGACCAACCACTGCCCGCCGTCGATCAGCTCCCGCACGGCATCGAGATGCCCCGCATGGACGGCGGTCTCAGTGATCACGTGCATCACAACCGAGCGTACGTCCGCGAAGTCCACGCCCCAGGTCGCCCAGTCTCCGTCGGGCTGCTTCGGCGCCGCGTCGAGGGCCGTCTCGGCAAGGATCGCGTCGGATCGGCGAATCTCGTCCCGGTAATGCTCGAAGACATCGGTCGCCGACTCGGTCGGTCCGACCTGCCAATCACGGCCTGGTCCCTCGGGGAGGTCGTCCGTCGGCTCACCCGCGACGACGCAGCGGAACCAATAGTGCTCATCCGACCAGGCGAGATGCTTGATCAACCCGAGACAGTGCCACCCGGAGGGCAGTACCGGCCGGCGGAGTTGCTCCTCTGACAGTCCGTCCAGGATGCCCAGCACGTGCCGTCGTTGCCCGTCAAGATGCCCGAGCAGCAGCTCCATCTCGCGGTTCACCGCCGGCACCGCCACTCCCCCGCGCCACCCGCAATCAACGGGCCAGCGATCACTCTGCGCGTGAACGTCGAATACATCGGACACCCCTTGCCTCGCGCGAAAGGTACGCCCTGACGACGAAGAAGAGGTGCCCGAATCCGACCATCGGCCGCTCCCGGTTCCAACCCTTGCTGGATCAGGGTGGTGCACCGGCACTTCGTGGAGCTATGGACAACCGATCAATGTCCGGTCCCCCAGACAGACCTGGACCGAATCCCTGATCATTGGACCGTTAGCAGGAACAAATCGCCCACCCGCTCTGGCTGGAAGTCCACTGATCGGCACTTGACCGGCTCTACGTCGGGCTCATGGTCCACTGATAGGACCGCAGCAGTATCGATCTTCGGCCAGCGGCCTCGGCCCGCTTCCGACGTACACAACCGCCGAAGTCACCCCACGTCGGCCTAGCGCCCTCACCACCAGCCCTGACGACGTGCCCAGCGAAGCAGCAAGGGCTCGGACTGCCATGCCCACCTCGGTGACGTCCCACCCTCGGCGATCATCGTAGGTACCGCGTGGATGGGCTGCTACACGTGCGAATCCTTAGGCAAATAGCCTCGGCGAGAACGATCACGCAGGCTGGGCAAGCTCGTATGGGATGGCCGACTAGCAGCTTTGTGATCGCAAGCCCGCTGGCGACTATTGCACGCCCTGCGATGCCAGTGCACCGTTGTAAGGAGCGGCGGGGTCCGACGCGTGCGGTCGGCTACCACGGTGGACGCAGGGGGCAGGCATGAAGCTGAACACTCGGCAAGCAATGGCCACCAGCCGCCATCGGGTGGGTCGCTGGTGTGCTGTGTTAGTCCCGACCCTCCTGGTCCTTGGGGCAGGCGTTGCCGGCGCTGCGGCCGACGTGCCGACCTGGGGATCCAGGACGGTTCGAGTGTCGATCAGTTCCTCAGAACGGCAGACAACCGGACCTACTTACTGCTGCCCGGCGATCTCCGCACACGGCAGGCACATAGCGTTCGAGTCAGAGGCCACCAATCTCGTTGCGGCCGACACCAACGGCCGAGTAGACGTTTTCGTCCGCGATCGATTCACCGGGATGACGGAGCGGGTGTCCGTTACGTCCCGCGGCAAGCAGGGCAACGGCGACAGCGGTTTCGCCACAATGTCAGACGACGGACGCTACGTCGCCTTCTACTCAGACGCGTCGAATTTGGCAGCCGGGGACACCAACGGTGTGCCCGATGTGTTCGTACGTGATAGGACGAGGGGAACCACCCACCGCGTGTCGTTGACCTCAGGCAGTCGACAGGCAAACGGTCTGAGCTTCGACCCGAACATCTCAGGCAACGGCCGGTACGTCGCGTTTATATCCGAGGCGTCGAACCTCGTTCCAGGAGACACGAATGGTCTCGTTGACGTTTTCGTCCGCGATCTGCTCAAGGGCGAGACCACC
>DATBRJ010000153.1:0-5301 GCA_036560395.1 Actinomycetes bacterium
CCTCGAACTGGCCGGTTGAGGCACCGGAGGGAACCGCAGCGCGGGCGGCGGTGCCATCTTCGAGGGCGAGCTCGACCTCGACGGTCGGATTTCCGCGAGAATCCAAGATCTCCCGAGCGGTAACAGCCTCGATGGACGACATGGTCGATCTCCCTGCCCTCGGGTCTATAACGGCGCCGGTGCGCAGCCTCCCGTCGGGCATTGTTGACCTTTCGGGACTGGCGGGCCGCTAGCGCCCCCCACATCTTCGTCGCCTATGCCGACCCATCGTGAGGAACCGTCCGTGCCGCGATGACGTCCAAGTCTCGCCCAGGTCCGGGCGAGCTCTGTAACGGGGTGGTCGGAGTGTCTGCAGGTCGAGCGTGGTATTCCCGGGCGGCGGTCGCGGCGTTGGTGGTGATTCTCGGACCGGCCTGTACCGGTGGAGGCGTCGAAACGGACGAGTCGGTCAGCGGCGCCTCCCGGCTGCTGGTCGCCCACGGGGTGGTGCAGGAGACGCCGACTCGGGCTCCGGTCGAGGAGACCGTCAGGGGGATGACGGCGTTCGGCTACGACCTGTACAAGGCCAGTGCCGACCCGGCTGAGAACACGGTGCTATCACCAATGAGCATCGCCTACGCATTCGGAATGGCCCGCGCCGGCGCTCGTGGCGCCACCGCCGACCAGCTGGATCGCGTTTTCGGGTTCCCCGCTGGTGGGCCGCACGCCGCACTCAATGTGCTGTCTCAGATGCTCGCGACGGTCGACGGAGCGCCGCCGCCATCGATCCGCGGAACGGCCAGGGATCACAACCATGGCGTGCTCGCACCACCGCTGGTCGCGATCGCCAATGCATTGTTCGTCCAGGACGGGTTTCAGGTCAACCGGCCCTTCCTGCACACACTTGCCGCCCAATACGGCGCCGGGGTCCGGACCGTTGACTTCGGGTCGCCGACCGCGAAAGCAGCAATCGACGCCTGGGTACGGGAGCAGACCGCGAACCGGATCAAGCAACTGTTCGCAAAGCTCGACCCGACCACGCTGCTGGTCATCGCGAACGCCGTCTACTTCAAGGGCGATTGGGTCACAAAATTCGACCAGGCCCAGACCGCGCCCTTCGCCCGCGCGGACGGCAGCGTCGTCGACGCACCCACGATGCATAGCCTCGCCAGCTACCGGTACGCAGCCGGTCGTGGATGGCAAGCGGTCGAATTGCCGTACGCGCACAGCAACCTCGCCATGTGGGTACTCGTTCCGCACGGCGCGACCACGCCCGCCGAGCTGCTCAGCCCGAAGGTGCTCGCAACAGTCGGCAGCCACCTGCGCGAGCAAGAGATCGACCTGTCCCTGCCACGGTGGGATTCGGTACCACCATCCCCCTCATGCCCGAGCTGAGGGAGATCGGACTGACCGATCTAGGCAATTTCGGCGGCATCTCCGACTCGGGCCTGGCCATCTCCGACGCCATCCACCGCGCCAACATCACCGTTGACGAGCAGGGCACCGAGGCCGGTGCGGTGACCGGAACCGCCTTCATCGCAGTCTGTGGGCGTTGCGGCCCGCCGGCGGTCCGGGCCGACCATCCCTTCGCATTCGCCATCGTGGACCGTCCCGCCAAGACCCCGCTGTTCATCGGCCATGTTGCCGACCCGACCGACACGACCGAGGCCGCCAGCACGCAGAACTAGGGTCGGTTAGCTGGTTTCGCCGAGCTGGAGCAGGGTCCGGAGGTGGCGCGGGGCTGGCGAACCATGCGAGAGCACCGTGTCGTGGAGGTCACGGGTGGATAGCTCAGGCCGCTCGCTTCGCAGGTCCCGTACAAGATCGTTAACTTCGGTGTAGCCGACGTAGTAGGTCGACAGCTGCGCGCTCGTGAGCTGCGCCCGGCGCCACTTCCCATGCGCCTCGCCTTCCTCCTGGAAGCCTTGCTCAGTCATCAGCGCCATCGCCTCGGCTTCCGGCATACCCGCCGCATGCACCCGCGCATCCAGGATCGCGTTGATGATCATTCGGAGCTGCATCTTGAGCTGCTGCATCTGCACGCTGCCGCCGCCATACCCGTGCGCCACCATGAGCTGCTCTGCGTACACCGCCCAGCCCTCGACGAACGGCCCGCTGCCGAAGGCTGCTCGCACCCTGGTCGGCGGCTGCGCGCGGCGGGAGTGAGCCAGCTGGAGCACGTGGCCCGGCATCGCCTCGTGCACCGTGAGATTGTGGATCATGTGCGAGTTGTACTCACGGAAGAATGAGTCGACCCGTTCCGGCGGCCAGTCCGACGGGGTCGGTGAGATCGCATAGAAGGTTGCCAAAGGCGTGGGCTCCAGCGGGCCGGGTGGATCGCAATAGGCGACGGCCACACCGCGATGGATCTCTGGCATGACGATGATCTCGACGGGGTCGTCATAAACCGTGACGAGACTCTCCGACTGAACAAACTCTGTTGTCGCCGCCAGAGTGTCCTTCGCCAGGCCGACGATCGTGTCGTTGTCTGGATGCTCGTCCGCGAGCTGATCGAGGACGTTGCGTACCAGACCAGGCTCGTCGGGCCGAGCGCTTGCCACCTGCGCCGCGACCTCCCTGATCCGCTCGGAGACCGCCGCCAGATCGGCGTCGGCACGGGCGAGGATGGCATCCGCGTCGGTCGCCGCATCCAAGCTATATGCCAGCTTCCGGCGGAAGAGCTCCTCCCCGATCCGAGGGTCGCGTTCCGGCTCGGCGCCGGACCGGACCCCCGCGAGCCGATCCTGCAGCCAGGCGATGTGCTCGTCGAGCGCTTCGACTGCAGAGTCCCTGACCGACTCGACATCGGGCCGCAGCGATTCGACCTGCCGCAGCGCCCGCTCCACCTCGGTGGCCAGCATGGTCCGAGTGCCTGTGAACTGCCCGATCGCGGTCTCGATGTGAACCCGCGGCATCGCGCCGAGTGTGTCCCGCGCAACCGCAAGCGACTCGGGAATCGCGGCCAACCGGCCGGCGAGAGCGCGCAGGCGATCCGGGAGCGGCGCGTAGTCGCGGGCGAGAAGCAAGTAGACGGCGGTACCCGGATTCCAGATCAAAGGATCCCATTCGTGGGTGCGCAGCTCGTCAAGCATGAACGCCTGTTCTTCGAGCCGAGCACGCAGGATCCGCGCGTCGACCGCGTTGTCAATGGACAGATCTGCGGGATCAATTGCCGTCAGTGCCGCGACTGATGTCGACAGCCACCGGCGGAGCTCGTCGAGCGCCGGCGGCCGCATATCCTCCAGCTGGTCGTCGAAACGATGCTCGCCAAGTGACGTCGCTGTCACCGGCCCGCGCTCCAGAAACCCGCCTACCACCGAGTCGGCCAGCGCCTGAAATGTCTCGTCCGCCTCAGTCACGGGCCCGACGGTACACGCTCCATCCGGGACCGCTGGGCTTCTCTCAGCTCGAGTTGCGCTGGCGTGCGGCCACCTCCGACGCGCGTACTGCTTCGGCGAAGCGCCGCACAGCATCACGCAGCGCCTGCTCCGGATCGATGCCATGCTCGTCGCCGAGGCCGGCCACGGCAAACAGCAGATCCCCGATCGTGTCGTTGTCGATCCGGTCGGGAGGCCGGATCTCGATCGGCCTCGCAACGGTGAGGCCATAGCCGGCGGCCCGGTGCAGGAGCTTCGCAGCGAGCACCAGGGCGGGGAGGGATAGCGGTACCCCCTCCACCGCCGAGGTGCGCCCCTTCTCCGCCGCCTTCCTGTTCTCCCAGTCGGCGGTCACGCGCTCAGCTGTCGTCGCCTCCGCGTCACCGAAGACGTGCGGATGGCGGCGTATCAACTTCGCGGCGATCTCGCCGGCGACCTCGTCGATCGACCACGGTGCCTCAGGGTCCTCCTCCGCGATCCTGCTATGGAAGACCACCTGGAGGAGAAGGTCTCCAAGCTCCTCTCGGAGATGGTCCCGATCGCCGGTCTCGATCGCCTCGACGAGCTCATATGCCTCCTCGATGAGATACGTGACGAGGGAGCGATGCGTCTGCTCGGCATCCCACGGACAGCCGCCCGGCGAGCGCAGCCGGTCCATCACCCGAACGAGGTCGAGCAGCCGCGCGCCAGGCAGGTCGTAGGACCCGGGCAGCAATTCGAGGTCGGGGACCTTCTCTCCCCTCGCCGCGGCGGTCGGGATGAGCCGGGCCAGCGCGTGCCCGAGCTCGGGATCACCGTCCGCGGCCGACAGCCAGACGACAAGGTGGCCGGCGGCGGCCGCGAGCAGCTCGGCCGCCCATCGAGCGGCCTCATGGTGACGGTGCGATGGCGAGCCTGGCACCGGCTCGGCCGCCCCGCGCGCTGCCGGACCCGCACCGGCTAGCGTGGTGATCTCGATGCCCGCGCTTTGAAGGGCAGGCAGCTGCGGGTGCGCTGGGTCGCCAGTGAACACACGGTCTGCCGTGCGCAGCGCCTCCCACGCATCGAGCGTCAGCAAGCCAGGGGCTACCCGAGGTGACGTGGCGAGCAGGACAAGCCGCCCGGGCGAATGATGGGGCGGCTGCTCGCTCGGCCTCGCAGCGGGCCGACCCGACGGCACCGTCATATCGAGAGAGGGACCAGCGGCGTCTATCCCTCGCCCGGAGGGGTGGCCGGCTCAGCGCTTGGCGAGGGCGTTGGGGACTGCTGCTGCACGAGTGGGTTGATCGGCTCGTTGAGCTGGCCGGTCGACGGGTCGAAGCTGCCGTACCGAGGATTGACGGCGACGTCGGTCTGCTTCGCCGTCTGGATCAGGAGGTCGTTGAGCTGTTGTTGGCGCCGCTGCAACTCGGCGTCGGTCTGGGCCCCGGGGACGAGCGCCTCCCCGAGCTTGTTGCCCAGCAGCTCGTCATTGATGAAGGTCCGCAGGTCACCTGGCGCGATGTTGGCCGCGGCCACCTGGACGGCGAAGCCGTCCTTCCCCCCGAACTGCTGCTCGAGACCGGCGATCCGGTCGTCGATTTCCGTTGCGGTCACCGTCACGCTGTGGGCTGCGGCCGCCCGCTCCAAGATCCGGTGGACGATGATCCGCTGAATCTGGGTTCGGCTCTGCTCGGCCGCAGCAACTGGATCCTGGCCGGTGCGTGCCCGCTCCGCCATGATCGCATCCACCTTCCCTTGGAGGGTGCTTATCGTCGTCCGCTGATCGTCGACGATCACAGCCGCGCCGGATTTCACCTGTGCGTCACTGCACCCGCTGAACGCGACCACCGCGACGGCCATCGCCGCGCCGATCGCGAGCAAGCGGCGAATGGTGCTGAAAGGCTTCACGGGGCTCCTGTCCGGAACACTTCGGCGCGCGCGGAGCATGCCGGCTGACTCACGGCAGTCGATCGTACGCAACCCC
>DATBRJ010000154.1:0-1527 GCA_036560395.1 Actinomycetes bacterium
GACCTTCAACGCGTGGTTTACCGCGTTCACGTTGGACGATCCGCAGAAGCAGGCCATCGCCGAGCGGCGCTTCCGGCCGGAGTTCAAGGTGGCCTTCGACGCCTGGATGGCCACCGATCCCTTCCGCAACCCGCGTGCCCCGCCCGGACCCACCTACATGCCGCAGTACCGGCTCGCCGACCAGGCCAAGGCCGAGGCGCTAGACCGGGAGGCCGCCGCCGCGGCGGCGGCGGGCGACCATGCGGGGGTGGTGGGCGACGACTACATCCGGATCACGGTGTTTCTGGCCGCGGTGCTGTTCCTGGTTGGGATCGGCAGCACGTTCAGGCTGCACACCATCCGCTACGCGCTGATCACCATCGGCTCCCTGCTGCTCATCGTCGCCACCGCATTGATCCTGCGCCAGCCTGGGCTCCCCGGCTGACAACCAGCTCGCGGCCGTCCGAACCCTAGCCCCAGCCGGGAGGCGGGGGGCGCACACCGACGTAGCGCAGCGGGGTGGAACCGTCATGACGGCAGGATGTTGATGCTCCAGGCCAGGACCGCTCGGCTGGTCCGAGACCGTGATCACCCTGATGGGATGATGCCGCTGGCCCGTCCAGCCGCCAGGCTGCCTGCTGGGAGGCGGGTTTCCTGAGCCGCAGGCCGGTCAAGGTCGAAGGTGACCAACAGCAGCAGCTTGGTGGCGTTCTGGCGTTATGGCGAAGGGTGGAGCGGAGCGGCAATGGCCCATCCTTGGCGCGGGAGTCGGAGCAGCCGGATAAGGTGCGCGATGGCCAAGACAACAGCGGTGCGCACGACCGACGGCAGGAAGTCGACCATCCTCGGGTCCGGCTCGGGACCGCAAAGTCGCCAAGGTCGGCGTCCGGGGCGTCCAGAGCGGCGGCGCATCAACCTCGTCTGGCGAGCTGGGAGGCGGCATGGAAGTGGGACGGCGTCGATTCGGTCAACGTTGTGAAACCTCGCTCGTTCCCGGACGCGCCCAGACCCAGCGAAGGGCGCGGCGCCGGGGTCTGGCGGCTCGATGAATCTCGCGGTCGCGATCCTTATCGTGGTTGCAGCGACCGGCATCGCGATCATGGCGATGCTCTGGGTGCGTCGCAAGGCACCCGACGGCAGTTACTTCAATGACGGCGACCGCGCCGCTGGCGTCTTCGGGGTACTCGCTACCGGATTTGCCGTGCTTCTCGGGTTCGTAGTGTTCCTCGCGTTCTCGAGCTATGACGCGGCGAGAGCGGGTGCGGAGTCGGAGGCGCGCATCGTGGCCCAACAAGTCGAGACGGCACAGCTCTTCCCTCCGGCAGTTTCCGGAGAGCTGACCGCAGAGCTGGCCTGCTATGCCCGTTCGGTCGCCGGGGTGCAGTGGGACCGGATGCAGGCCGGGACACTCGGCGAAGACCTCAACCCGTGGGCGACGAAGTTGTTCGACACTCTCAAGAGCGCCGATCCAAAAACCCCCACAGAGCAGGCGGCGTACAGCAAGTGGCTCGACGAGCGGTCAGCGCGCGAAGAAGCGCGCAGCGACCG
>DATBRJ010000155.1:0-6884 GCA_036560395.1 Actinomycetes bacterium
GTCCGCAGGGCGGCAGGCCGCGAGCACCGGCAAGAGCTCCGTCGTGCGGGCGGCGGGGAACCGGGCCATTGCACGCCGGAAGCGGCGGGCATGCTCGGTGCCGAAGCGCGGCGGTGTCACAATGCGAACGGTACGCCGCACCGCCAGCCGGGGCGCGGTGGCCGCGTGGTGCGGTCATGAGGGAATACACCCAACCGACCGCCAGAAGCCGGGTACGCTCGCCGTTCGGCTAAGCCATCAGGAGTGCGCCGCGACCAGCAGCGACCGCCATCACGCAGTACCGAATTCCCGGCGTCGCCGAGCGCCGTCATCGCGACCGGGGTCGGCCCGGGTGCCTAGCGCCGGATGCCTCCACTGTGGACGGCCGAGCATCAAGGTTAACACCGACCAGGTCGGAGGCCGGGTGAGGATCGTGTTGCCGGAGGCGCCAGCCGACAGCCCTGGCGACGTATGCGTGGCGCCAAGGCACTGGCGCCGGCGGAGAGGACCGGGACCGTGCGTGGCGCCAGCTCGTTGAGCGCACGGCGTCGGTCGCGGACAGTGTGCTAACCAGCCTTCTCCCACTTCACGGTGGTCAAGCGCATGGGTTGCTACCGTCGCGGGGTCACACCGTTGTGGGTTCGACTCCAACACCCTCCGCTGCATCCCATCGTGGCTCGAGTGGAAACGGCGCCCGAGCGACCCACCGCGATGTTCAGCGAGACCGCAGACGGTCGCAGCCGGATCGGAAAACCACGCTCGGCATGCGCCCTGCTGCAATTAGCGTGCCCAGGAGATATCTCCTAGTCAGCGTCCTGTCTGCGGCGGTTGCGCGCTGTCTGGCGCTGAACTGGCGTTCGGATCTTGGTTCCGTCGACGAGGTCGATCCAAAGCCGCTCTCAGACGAGAACGTCGCGTGCCGTCTGAAAGCCCCAAACCTGATCCCAACCGACGGTGCGGGTTCGGTGTACCCACCGCATGCGTATCCCAACCTTAGAGATCAGGAGCCCGGTCCGAGCGAACCGCCACGCAAACGTTAGCCAGACCGCGGCGAAGGCAACGAGTCCAGCCGCCGCGCCCGGCGGCACGGTTTGCCAGCTCGCTGCCATCAACCCAGCCGCCACGCAGAAGACGAGGCCGCCGATCGACGCGATGGCCACCGCGACAATGCGCCACGGATCGTCATAGGGCTTCGTCCAGTGCGTCATGGTCTTGATAATGTAGGCGGTGCGTCGCCGCCTCCATCCGTTGGATCACCCCGTCTGTCGCCCCGGTGCCCCGAGGGAGGCCAAGTGGCGAGAGCGCAATTCTGCGAGCATGACCATTGCAGCTGGTGCTCCTTCCAGGCGCGGTGACTGACGTGCTGGTCGGCTCGCGCACTGGCTGGTGACGACCATCCGAACGAGGGTCACCAGTCGCGCCCGGATCACCGGTCGCGACCTGCACCGCGTGCTCGAACGCGAGCGGCAGGGCGAACGTCAGGGCCAGGGCGGCAGCGGCCACCCGACGGTCCGCGGGCTACCATCACGCGGTGGCTCCGGAGGCCAGGACAACGCGGGACGAGCAGCCGTGGGAGCGTCCATCCCTCGGCCTGACCGCGTTGTCCCGCGTACACCTCGATGAGTTGCTCCAAGAGCTGCTGGACCGGGTCGGCGAGGTCGTCGCCAGCCGGGAGCGGCTTCGCGCGCTGCTCGACGCCGTCGTAGCGATCGGATCCGATCTCGACCTGCACAGCACGCTGGAGCGGATCGGCGCGGCGGCGTGCGAGCTGGCGGGCGCACGGTATGGCGCCCTCGGGGTGATCGGCTCCGATCGCAGGCTGGCCGAGTTCATCACGCACGGCATCGACCCGGCGACTCGCGCCGCGATCGGCGACCTACCGACCGGCCGTGGCGTGCTGGGGCTGCTGATCCAGGACCCGCGCCCGGTCCGAATGCCGGACATCACCGAACACCCCCAGTCGTACGGCTTCCCGCCGAATCACCCGCCGATGCACAGCTTCCTCGGCGTCCCCATCCGCATCCGCGACCAGGTATTCGGCAACCTCTACCTCGCCGAGAAACTGGGCGCGGCCGAGTTCACCGAGGACGACGAGCAGATCGTCGTCGCGCTCGCCGCCGCGGCCGGCGTGGCGATAGAAAACGCGCGGCTGTATGCGCTCGCCAGCCGGCGGGAGCGGTGGCTCACCGCCACCGCCGAGATCACCAACCTCCTGCTGGGCGACGTGCAACGCACCGCGGCGCTGCACCTGGTCGCCCGCCGCGCACGGGAGGTGGCCGACGCGTACGCCGTGCTGGTGCTGCTGTACGACGAGGAGACCGGGCAGCTCACCGTCGAGGTGGTGGACGCCGACGACGCAGCCGCGGCCTCGGGGCTCACCGGCGTGGTCGTTTCGGCGGCGGATACGGCCTTCACCGAGGTGGTCGACGCCGGCACGCATGCGGTTGTTGACGACCTGGGCAAGGCCGCGCCATGGCCGATGGCGGTGACCACCGGGCCCGCGCTGATCGCACCGCTCGCGACCTCGCAGGCGCTCCACGGTCTGCTCGTGGCCGCACAGAGACCCGGAGAGCATCGCCCGGCGGACGACGACCTGCCCCTGTTGACGAGCTTTGCCGGCCAGGCCGCGCTGGCGCTCGAGCAGGCGCGGGCGCAGGAGGAGCGCGAGCAGCTGGTAGTGCTCGAGGATCGCGAGCGCATCGCCCGGGACCTGCACGACGTGGTGATCCAGCGACTGTTCGCCACCGGGCTCCAGCTGCAGACGGCCGCGACGCTCGCCCCGCGACCGGAGGTGGCCGCCCGGATCAATACCTCGGTCGACGAGCTCGACACCACCATCCGCGACATCCGCACGGCGATCTTCGAACTCCGCTCGCCGACGGCGGCCGAGCTGCGCACGGACCTCCGCGCGACCGTCGAGGCGGCCGCACAGTCGCTGGGGTTCCGACCCCACCTCGAGCTCTCCGGGCCGATCGACAGCGCCGTTCCGGCCGTGATCCGCCCCGACCTCCTGGCCGTCGTGCGGGAGGCACTGTCCAATGTGGTACGCCATGCGCAAGCGACCGCGGTCGAGGTGAGCGTGTCGGTGGCACATGGGCTCCTGAGGGTGGTCGTCCGCGACAACGGCGTCGGCGTGGCCGGCGCCATCGACCACGGCGGGTTGATCAACCTCCGCGAGCGGGCGACCCGCCATGGGGGCACGTTCGCGATGGAGCCCGCGGAGCCGACCGGGACGGTCGTCACCTGGTCGGTGCCGGCTTAGGGATCAGCGGTGGTGCTCGCCGAGGAGGCGGGTGGCCAGCACCGCCGCCTGGGTTCGCCGCTCCAACCCGAGCTTGGCGAGCAGGCTGGACACATAGTTCTTGACCGTCTTCTCGGCCAGGAACATCTTGCCGGCGATCTCGCGGTTCGTCAGCCCTTCCGCGACGTACTCGAGGATGCGCCTCTCCTGCTCGGTGAGCGACTTCAGCTCGCGGGGCTCCTCGACGCCGTGCCGGATCCGCTCCAGCACGCGTTGGGTCACAGCCGGGTCGAGCAGCGACTGCCCGGCGGCCACCCGCCGTACCGCGTCGACCAGGTCCGTACCACGGATCTGTTTGAGCACGTATCCGGACGCACCCGCCATGATGGCCGCGAAGAGCGCCTCGTCGTCCTCGTACGAGGTGAGGATCAAACCCTTGATCGACGGGTCAACCGAGCGGATGTCCCGGCACACGTCGATGCCGTTGCCGTCGGGGAGCCGCGCATCCAGGACAGCGACATCGGGGCGCAGGGCAGGCGCTCGCCGGGTGGCCTCCTGCGCCGATCCAGACTCGCCGACCACCTCGATGTCGGCTTCGGCCTCGAGCAGCTCGTGCAGGCCGCGCCGAACTACCTCATGATCGTCGAGGAGAAACACACGGATCATGTATACGTCCTACCCTTTCGGACCGCTCGAACGCAGGGCCGAAGGTCCCGACCGCCCGGGACCGCACCCGTGGTCAGCGTAGACCGTCGACCGCGGGAGGTGGCGACGAGCGACGGACAGGCAGGACTGCCCCGCCGGTCGGGCCATCTGGCCCTGCCGGCCCGCGCCGACCTGACCGGACAGTGGCGCAACGGGCTTCCTCCGTGCTCGCAAACGATGATGAGGACGATGCGATGAACGAGCAGACGATCGTCGTCGGAGTGGGTGGTGGCGACCACGGCCGCGGGGCGGCCGCGCGGGTCCTGCTCGGCTCGGTCGCCCACGGCGCGGTCGACCAGGCTCACTGGCCCGTGATGGTCGCGCACGACGCTGTCTCGCGAGAGGACGGGGCCCGATGATCAGCGCAGCGGTGACCGACCAGGCGTTCCGCGCCGCAGTGGAGGCGGCCGTGCGAGCGCCGTCGCTGCACAACACGCAACCATGGCGGTTTCGGCTGCGGGACGGCGCAATCGACGTGCGGGCCGATCCGACGAGACAACTGCGAGTGGCCGACCCGACCGGCTGGGCGGTACGCATCGCCTGCGGCGCCGCCGCCTTCAACGCAAGGCTCGCGCTGGCGGTGGCCGGCTCTGAGGTCAGGACGCACCTGCGTCCGGATCCCACCGACCTCGATCTCTTGGTCCGGCTCGTGCCGGCCGGCTCGAGACCCGCCACCCCTGCGGAGCGCCACCTCTACGACGCCATCCCCCGGCGCCACAGCAATCGGGCTCCCTTCTTCCCCGAACCCGTGCCGGCGTCGGCCCGCGCCAGCATGATCGAAGCTACCCAGGCAGAGGGCGCCTGGCTCGAGCTGTTGATCGGCCCCGGGCCGCTGGCCGGCGTGGCCGAGATCGCGCAGGCGGCCACTCGCGTTCTCGACCGCAACCCCGACTACCGGGCCGAGATGACGGCCTGGACCCGCGTGGACGAGAGCCACGGTGACGGCGTACCGAGCGCCGCAGGAGGGCCGAGTCCAGCACCGCAAGATATGTTGCCCGCCCGCCCCTTCAGCGGTAGACCCCGTGGTCCCGGTCGCGACTTCGAGTCCCATCCCCTCGTGGCTGTCCTCGGCACCGCAGCCGACAGCCAACGCGATCAGCTCGTGGCCGGGCTGGCCCTGCAACGTGTCCTGCTGACCATCACCGATTCCGGACTGGCCGCCTCCATGCTGTCGCAGCCGATTGAGGTGGACTCGGCCCGCGAGCGGCTGCGGATCGCGCTGGGCCGGTACGGTGCGCCGCAGATGGTGCTTCGGATCGGGTACGGCCAACCCGGCTTTCCGACGCCGCGGCGCGGTGTGCAGGACGTCATCGACGAATGACCCATCGGGACCATTGACCCGCCCAAGAGCGGTCTGGTGACCCTGTCCGGGAGGCGTCGACCAACGTCGAATGAAGATGTCACGACAAGAAGCATGGTCATGAGAGGACGTGGCATCAATGACCACCCTGATCGATCGCGGCGTAACCCGCATCGCCGCGCCGGCGGCACCGGCCGCCGAGAGGACCCAGCAGAAGGCGGCGCGCTACACCTGGGCTGGCCTGCGCCTCGCGATGGGCTGGATCTTCCTGTGGGCCTTCCTCGACAAGGTCTGGGGGTTCGGCTTCGCCACCCCTGAGGCCCGCTCCTGGATCAACGGCGGGCACCCGACCAAGGGATTCCTCAGCGGCGCGACCGGGCCGTTCGAGAGCTTTTATCACTCGATCGCCGGTGACGCGTGGGCTGACTGGCTGTTCATGGCCGGCCTCGCCGGCATTGGCATCGCGCTCGTCCTGGGCGTCGGGACCCGGATCGCCGCGGCGGCCGGTGGTCTCCTGCTCGTGCTCATGTGGACCGCTTCGCTGCCCCTCGACACCAACCCGTTCCTGGACGACCACCTGATCTACGCGGGCCTGCTGGTCGGCCTCGCGCTGGTCAACGCCGGCGACACGCTCGGGTTCGGCAAGGTCTGGGCCCGCACGCCGCTGGTGCAACGGGCGCCCTGGCTGAAGTAGTACCAACGACAACCTCGTGAGCCCGACCGGCGCGGTACGCGCCGGCCGGGCTCTGTCCATCGCGAAGGTCCCTAGACCGCGATGCCCTCGACCCTGCCGCGCACAGTCCTATGCGGAGACCGCCGCCAGCGAACGCCGGCGCGCGATCGTCAACGCGCCGGACGGAACCTGAACCCCTTCTGTTCGGCCCGGCGTACACGGGTCCATTGGTCCCTCCGGTCGGGACGTCGTTCCCTGCCTCTGCAGCTACGGCAGCCCCAATCATGAGAGTGCATCGGTTCACCGAGTTCGATAAGGCGGCGAGCCGTCAGACCCAGGGAGTTGTCATGAAGCGCAGAACCCTCGACATCATGTTCAGCGTGGGCGGTCTCTTGCTCGCCGGCCTACTCGTGGCCATCGGCGTGGTGCTGACCAGCAACGCGAACTTCGCCAACAACTACGTCAGGGACCAGCTCAGCCAGCAGAACATCACGTTCAAGGCGGCCGCGGACCTGACCGACGAAGAGAGGCAGGCCGACTGCCTCGTGCAGTACGCCGGTCAGAAGCTGACGACCGGCAAGCAGGCCGAGTGCTACGCCAACAACTTCATCGGCCTGCACCTCAAGTCGATCGCCAACGGGAAGACGTACGCCGAGCTGGGCGAGCCGCAGAGCGCGTTGCGCGCGCAGGTCACCCAGGCCCAGCAGAGCAATGACCCAGCGCTGCCCGACCTGCAGAAGCAGCTGGACGCGATCACCGCACAGCGGGACACGGTCTTCAAGGGTGAGACGCTTCGTGGCCTGCTGCTGACCTCGTACGGCTTCAGCGAGTTCGGCACCAAGGCCGACCAGGGCGCGACCGTCGCCTACCTCGCCGCTGGGCTGCTGGCGCTGCTGTCCGCCGCGGGCTTCGTCCACGCCTTCCGGACACCTAGGAGCGTCGCGTTCGGCGCTCCCGAATCCCCCGCCACTCGTTCCGACAAGCCG
>DATBRJ010000156.1:0-11115 GCA_036560395.1 Actinomycetes bacterium
ACATATGGCGGCATGATCGGATAAAGGATGGCCGCGGCGATATATGCCGCGGTCACCAGAGTCAGCATCCGGCCTGGCCGGTCTCGCCACAGCAGGACGGCGGCGCCCTGCACGATCGCGAGCACGGTCACCAGACCGGCCACGGCTGGGCCCGGCTCCGCTTTGCCGGTTCGTACACCGAAGGCCTGCAAGAGCGTGAGCAGCACGACCAGCAGCAGCTCACGACGCCGTACCTTCACAGCGACACGCTACGCCCGGGACACCGCAGGCCAGCCGCGAGAACCTGCGGCTCGCCGAGACAGGCTCGTCAGGACAAGTCGACGGTGCGCGCGTTCTCGGCGGCGATCTCGACGACGATCTCGTCCAGAACGTCGGGGGGTATGGCCGAATCGACGGTCATCCCGAGGAGGGCGTGACCGCCGCGGGTGTCGCGGCTGACCTGCATACCGGCGATGTTGACACCGGCATCACCAAGATGGCGGCCGACGATACCGACGATTCCCGGTCGGTCGACGTAGCGCGCAAACATCATGTGCTCGGTCGGCACGAGCTCGATGTCGAAGCCGTCGACCTCGACGATCTTCTCGATGTGGCGCGGGCCGGACAGCGTGCCGGAGACCGAAACCACCTGGCCGGTCGGGAGCGTCCCGCGGACCGTCACGATGTTGCGGTAGTCGGGACTGTCCGGGCTGGTGGTGAGGCGAACCTCAACACCGCGCTCCTGGGCGAGCAGCGGCGCGTTGACGTAGGAGACCGATGACTCCTCGACCACGTCGGTGAAAACGCCCTTGAGTGCGGCCAGCTCGAGCACCTTCACGTCGTACTGCGTGATTTCACCACGGACCTCGACATCGAGCTGGGCGGCGACTCCGCCGGCGAGCGCGGTGAAGATCCGTCCAAGCTTCTCGGCGAGCGGCAGGCCCGGACGCACATCCTCGGCGATGGTGCCGCCCTGCACGTTGACCGCATCGGGGACCAGCTCGCCGCGCAGCGCGAGCTTCACCGACCTGGCCACCGCGGTGCCGGCCTTCTCCTGAGCCTCCTGCGTGCTCGCCCCCAGGTGCGGGGTCACCACGACATGGTCGAAGTCGAACAGGGGGCTGTCCGTGCACGGCTCGGTGGCGAATACATCGATGCCCGCCCCGGCGACGCGGCCCTCCTTGAGCGCGACGACGAGCGCATGCTCGTCGACGATGCCACCGCGCGCCGCGTTCACAAGTCGTACGGTCGGCTTGACCTGTCGCAGCGCCTCCTCGCCGATGAGGCCGATGGTCTCGTGGTTCTTCGGGAGGTGGATCGTAATGAAGTCGCTGTCGGTGAGCAGCTCGTCCAGCGGAACGAGGCGTACCCCAAGCTGCGCGGCACGAGCGGCGGGGATGTAGGGGTCGTACGCGATCAGCTTGACGCCGAAGGTGGCCAGGCGCTGCGCGACCAGGACCCCGATCCTGCCGAGGCCGACGATGCCGACGACCTTTTCCTGAAGCTCGACACCGGTGTACTTCGACCGCTTCCACTCGCCCTGCTTGAGGGCCGCGTTGGCCGCTGGCACGTTGCGCGCGGTCGCGAGCAACAAGGCGACGGTGTGCTCAGCAGCGGAGACAATGTTGGACTGCGGTGCATTGACCACCATCACGCCGGCCCGAGTGGCGGCGGGGACATCGACGTTGTCGAGGCCGACGCCGGCTCGTGCGATGACCCGCAGCCGTGGAGCCGAAGCCAGGGCTTCCGCGTCAACCCTGGTGGCGCTACGGATGATCAATGCATCGACGTCGTCAAGTGCAGGCAGCAGGGCATCACGATCCGCCCCATCCACCTGCCGAACCTCGTACTCGTCCTCCAGAAGTGCGATACCGGCAGGAGCCAGCTCCTCGGCGACGAGAACGACGGGTTTGGTCACGGTTGCCGGTTCCTTTCGACCCACGCCGTGGCTCAGGCGGGTGCACGCAGGCACGGAGCACACGGGGTGATCACTAGCTGGACCGCGGCGGAAGGACACAGCGCTGTGCCCGCGGCGTGCCCGCCAGTGTAGTCGGGCACTCCCGGGCACCCGACGAACTCCCACCGACCAGACGGAAGGCGCTGTTACTGCGGTGGGTGGCCGCGCAGATACCTGAGCACGACGACGGAACGTGGGCCGACGGTGATACCGTCGCCGGCCCTGCGGTCAGCGGTTGTCGGTCGGGTCTGGGGCGGAGGATCGTAGGTGTCGATCTCCACCTGCCATACCGCCTGCGGCCTGGTGACCGGCAGGACGAACTCGAGCGGCTCCCACCAGGCGTTCACCAGGACCAGGAAGTCGTCATCGACCAGCCAGGTGCCGTCGGCGGCCCGGTCGGGGTCGTCGGATCCGTCCAGGTACAGCGTGATCGCCAGGGCGCTCTGGTCTGACCAGTTGGCGGCGGTCATCTCGGTGCCCGCCGGGGCGAACCACCGCAGCTCGGCGGCTTCCGCCCCGGCCAGGAACCGGCTGCGGCGGAACACCGGGTGCGCCCTGCGCAGCGCGATGAGCCGTGTGGTGAAGTCCAGCAGGCCAGTGTCTGGCTGGGACCAGTCGAACCAGGTGATCTCGTTGTCCTGGCAGTAGGCGTTGTTGTTGCCTTGCTGGGTGCGGCCCATTTCGTCCCCGCCGAGCAGCATCGGGATGCCGAAGGACAGCAGCAGGGTGGCCAGCATCGCCCGGGACTGGCGCGTTCGCAGCGCGAGCACGGTGGGGTCGTCGGTCGGGCCCTCTGCGCCGCAGTTCCACGAGCGGTTGTCGTTGGTCCCGTCGCGGTTGGCTTCCCCGTTGGTCTCGTTGTGCTTGTCGTTGTAGGAGACCAGATCGCGCAGGGTGAAACCGTCGTGGACCGTGATGAGGTTCACCGAGGCGGTCGGCCGCCGCCGCGCGCGGCCGTACATGTCCGAGGATCCGCAAAACCGGCTGGCGAACTCCCCGATACCGACCGGGTGGCTGCGCCAAAAGTCACGCATGGTGTCGCGGTACCTGCCGTTCCATTCACGCCACAGCGGTGGGAACCGGCCAAGGTCGTAGCTGTCCATCTGGCCGACGTCCCACGGTTCGGCGACCAGCTTCGCGCGGGACACCACCGGGTCCTGGGATACCAGGTCGAGAAATGCCGACCTCTTCTCGAACTCGCCCTCCTGGCGGGCCAGCGCCGGGGCCAGGTCGAACCGGAACCCGTCGACGTGCATCTCCATCAGCCAGTAACGAAGCGAATCCATGATCAGCTGTAGCGTGACGGGATCGCCGACATTGACCGAATTGCCGCAGCCGGTCGTGTCGATGTAATAGCGCGGGTCGGCGTCGTCCAGCCGGTAGTACGCGGGGTTGTCGAGGCCGCGGTAGCAGAACGTGGGGCCCAGGTCATCGCCTTCGGCCGTGTGGTTGAACACCACATCCAGGAGAACCTCGATCCCGGCCGCGTGCAGCGCGCCCACCATCGCCTTGAACTCGGCGACCTGCCCGCCGGGCCGCCCGGCGCGCACCGCAGCCGAGTAGCCCTGGTGGGGTGCCAAGTATCCAATCGTGTTGTAACCCCAGTAGTTCGTGAGACCCCGCTGCACCAGGAACCCTTCGGGGATGCTCTCATGAACCGGCAGCAGTTCCACGCCGGTTACGCCGAGGCCGAGCAGGTGGGCGATGGCCGCTTCATGACCCAGTCCGGCGTAAGTCCCGCGCAGCTCGGGCGGCACGCCGGGATGACGCATGGTGAAGCCCTTGACGTGCACCTCGTAGACAACCGTGTCTGCGTAGGTGTGCCTGGCGTAGGCACCGTCCTGCCAAGGGAATGAGTCACCGGCGACCACCATGCTGCGCGGTACGCTCGCCGCGGAGTCCAGGTCGCTGGGCGCATCCTGGTCGCTGACGGAATACCCGAGCACCTCGGGCCCGAACTTGACGGCTCCGGTGAACGCCCGCGCATAGGGGTCCAGCAAAAGCTTCGCCGGATTACAGCGCACCCCCCGGGCCGGATCGTAGGGACCGGTCGCCCGGTATCCGTAGGCCTGCCCCGCCCCGACCCCAGGCACGAAGACATGCCATACGCCGGCGTCGTAGTCCCGCATGGGAACCCGCCTCTCGGCGCCCTTTTCGTCGAACAAGCAGAGCACCATCCCGTCGGCGATGCCCGAGGCCACCGCGAAGTTGACCCCACCATCGGTGACGGTCGAGCCCAGCGGAAACTGGCTTCCTGGGAGGGTGTCCATCGATGGCGCAGCTGGTACGGCGCTCATTCCCCTGCCTCCACACCAACCGCCTGAAGACGTCGCCTAGGGACTCGGCTTCACCGTGCCCGGCGGCGGACCACGTCGGCGATCACCCAGTCGCTGCCGAGTCGGTGCTCAGTCGATCCAGCTCATCATCGGGCGGAGGGCGGCGCCGGTTTGCTCGATCTGGCGCTGCCGCTCGGCTTCTCGCATCGCGATGAAGTTCGGCGACCCGCTGTCGTACTCGTCGATCCAACGCTGCGCGAAGGAGCCGTCGCGGACCTCCGTGAGAATCCGTCGCATCTCTGCACGGGTCGCCTCGGTGACGATGCGCGGCCCGCTGACGTAGCCGCCGTACTCCGCGGTGTCCGATACCGACCACCACATCTTCGACAGCCCGCCCTCATACATGAGGTCCACGATGAGTTTCATCTCGTGCATGCACTCGAAGTAGGCAATCTCGGGTTGGTACCCCGCGTCGACGAGCGTGTCGAAACCCGCCTTGATCAGCTCGGATACTCCGCCGCACAAGACGGCCTGCTCGCCGAACAGATCTGTCTCCGTCTCCTCCGTGAAGGTCGTCTTGATTGCGCCGGCCCGCGTGCCGCCGATGCCTTTGGCGTACGAGAGCGCGAGATCCCATGCCTTTCCGGTCGAGTCCTGCTCAACGGCGACGAGCACGGGCACACCTTTGCCCTCGCTGAACTGGCGACGCACCAGGTGGCCGGGACCCTTGGGAGCGACCATGCACACATCGATGCCGGGCGGCGGTTTGATCAGCCCATAGCGGATGTTGAAGCCATGGCCGAAGAAGATGGCGTCGCCGTCGATCAGGTTCGGCTCGACCGCCTCCGCGTACAGCCGCCGCTGCACCGGGTCGGGTGCGAGGATCATGATCAGATCTGCCTCCTCGCAGGCCTCGAAGGGCGTGAGGACGCGGAGCCCCTCCTCCTCGGCGGCGGCCCGGCTCTTTGATCCCTCGGGCAGGCCCACCCGTACGTCCACGCCGGAGTCGCGCAAGGAAAGGGCATGCGCGTGACCCTGGCTGCCGTAGCCGAGGACCGCGACATGCCGAGACTGGATGACACCGAGGTCAGCGGCGTCGTCGTAGTAGAGCTCTGCCATGGGATCTCCTTGCGTTGTCGATCTGCTTGCTAGGGCGGCTGCGGGAGTCACGAGGCGACGGTACGCAGCGCGCGATCGGTTAGGGATCGGCCGCCGCGGTTGATCGCGACCATGCCGGACTGTACGAGCTCTTTGATGCCGAACGGCTCGAGAACACGCAACAGCGCCTCCAGCTTGTCGGCGCTCCCGGTGGCCTCTACGGTCACCGCATCAGGCGCCACGTCGACGACCTTCGCGCGGAACAGCTGGACGGTCTCGAGGACGTGCGAGCGGGTGTCGAGGTCGGCCCGCACCTTGACCAGGAGCAGCTCGCGTTGCACGGACGACTCGGGACCCAGCTCGACGATCTTGATGACGTTCACGAGCTTGTTCAGCTGCTTGGTCACCTGCTCGAGTGGCCGATCCTCGACGCCCACCACGATCGTCATCCGGGAGATCTCCGGATGCTCGGTGGGTCCGACGGCAAGCGAATCGATGTTGAACCCGCGGCGCGAGAACAGTGCCGCGATGCGTGCGAGCACGCCGGGCTTGTTCTCCACGAGCACCGACAGCGTGTGCCTGCTCATGCTCAGTCCTCCCGGTCCCATTGCGGAGCGAGGCCGCGAGCGACCTGAATGTCGTCGTTGGAGGTCCCGGCCGCGACCATCGGCCACACCATTGCGTCCTGGTGTACGACGAAGTCGACAACCACTGGTTGATCGTCGATCGTCATCGCCTTCTCGATGGTGGCGTCGACATCGTCGGCGGTCTCGCAACGCAGGCCGACGCAGCCCATCGCTTCTGCGAGCTTGACGAAGTCCGGCACGCGCTGCGAGTGCAGGTCGGTGTTGGAGTAGCGGGCGCCGTAGAAGAGCGTCTGCCACTGTCGGACCATGCCCAGGCTGTTGTTGTTGATGACCGCGACCTTGATCGGGATCTTGTTCAAGGTGCAGGTGACCAGCTCCTGGTTTGTCATCTGGAAACAACCGTCGCCGTCGATGGCCCAGACCGTTTTGTCCGGCTGGCCGACCTTGGCGCCCATTGCGGCAGGTACCGCATAGCCCATCGTCCCCAGGCCGCCTGAGTTGAGGAATGTGCCGGGATGCTCGTAACGGATGAACTGCGCTGCCCACATCTGGTGCTGGCCGACACCGGCGCAATAGATCGTGTCCGGTCCGGCGATCGCGCCGATGCGCCGGATCGCATACTGCGGGGCGAGCGATCCGTCGGCCGGCGTCTCGTACCCCAGGGGGTAGGTCTCCTGCCAGCCCCGCAGCGTCTGCCACCAGGTCTTGTAGTCGCCGCGCCGCCCTGCGTCGTACTCAGCCTGGACGGCCACCACGAGATCCGCGATCACTTCCCGGCAGTCGCCAACGATCGGAACGTCAGCGACGCGGTTCTTTGAGATCTCGGCCGGGTCGATGTCAGCGTGGACGATGGTGGCCTCAGGGGCGAAGCTGTCGAGCTTGCCTGTCACCCGATCGTCGAAACGCGCGCCGAGGCTGACGATGAGGTCCGCCTTCTGCAGCGCGCCGACCGCGGCGACCGTACCGTGCATTCCCGGCATGCCGAGGTGCTGCCGGTTGCTGTCCGGAAACGCACCGCGAGCCATCAGAGTCGTCACCACCGGTGCGCCGACCAGATCGGCCAGCAAGCGCAGCTCCGCGGACGCCCTCGCCCGCAGCACGCCGCCGCCTACGTAGAGCACCGGCCGGCGGGACTCGACCAGCAACCGCGCTGCCTCCCGGACCTGCTTCGCGTGTGGCCGGCTTACCGGCCGGTAGCCGGGCAGGTCGAGCTGGACCGGCCACTGAAAGGCGGCCCTGGCCTGGAGTGCATCCTTGGCGATGTCGACGAGCACCGGGCCGGGCCTCCCCGTGCTGGCGATGTGGAACGCCTCGGCGACCGTCCGCGGGATGTCCGCCGCATCGGTAACCAGGTAGTTGTGCTTGGTGATCGGCATCGTGATCCCGCGGATGTCCGCCTCTTGGAAGCCATCGGTGCCGATGAGGCTTGTGGGTACCTGACCGGTAATCGCCACGATCGGGACCGAATCCATGTAGGCGTCGGCGATTGGCGTGACGAGGTTCGTCGCGCCGGGGCCGCTGGTAACCATGCAGACGCCGACCCGGCCGGTCGCCTGTGCGTACCCCTCCGCCGCGTGGCCGGCGCCTTGCTCGTGGCGTACGAGGATGTGACGCAGCCTGGTCGAATCGAGGAGCGGATCGTACGCCGGCAGGATCGCCCCGCCGGGAATGCCGAAGACGGTGTCAACGCCGAGCTCCTCGAGTGCACGGATAAGCGCCTGGGCGCCCGTCACCTGCGCCTGCCCGTCAGTCATGATCGTCGTCGCCTCATCTGAATCCGCTCGTCCTGGCTCGGGAAACGAAAAACCCCCAGGCCCTGACGGGCACGTGGGGGTCGCGCGCTAGCTGCCGCTCGCGGTCAGCCGGCGCGCCTACGAAGTACGAGAATTCGGTGCTGCATCGGATCAGACGCTTTCGTACGGTGGGCTGGACTGTCAAGCAGGTGGGACGCTCGTCTCAGGATTCAGACGGGTCGGTGCAGAGCGGCACGGAATCAGCCGGTGACGGCGCCGGTGGCGGCGGAGCCGACCAGCTTGGCGTATTTCGCAAGCGCGCCGGAGGTGTAGCGCGGAGCCGGCAGCGCCAAGACCGTTCGCCGGCGTTCGAGCTCGGTGCCCTCGACCAACAGATCCAAGCTGCGGGTGCGCAGGTCGAGTCTGATCCGGTCGCCCTGCCTGACGAGCGCGATGGGTCCGCCCTTGGCTGCTTCTGGCGCGATGTGGCCGACACAGAAGCCGGTCGTCGCCCCGGAGAACCGGCCATCGGTGATGAGGAGGACGTCCTTTCCGAGGCCGGCGCCCTTGATAGCACCGGTGACCGCGAGCATCTCGCGCATGCCCGGGCCGCCCGCCGGACCTTCGTACCGGATGACCACGACGTCGCCGGCCTCGATACCACCGTGGGTGAGCGCGGTCATCGCATCCTTCTCGTCATCGAAGACCTTGGCGGTCCCCTCGAAGACGTCGTCGTCCAGGCCGGCGCTCTTGACCACGGCACCATCTGGGGCGAGGGTGCCGCGCAGGATGGTCAGGCCACCGGTCTTGTGGATCGGGTCGTCGAGTGCGTGGATGATCTTGCCATCTGGGTCCGGTGGTGAGATGTCCGCCAGGTTCTCGGCCATCGTGCGGCCGGTCACGGTGAGCGCGTGGCCGTGCAGGAGCCCGGCGTCGAGCAGCGCCCTCATGACCACCGGGACCCCCCCGACACGGTCGATGTCGTTCATGACATAGCGACCGAACGGCTTGACGTCGGCGAGGTGTGGGGTGGCGTCGCCGATGCGGTTGAAGTCGTCCAGGGTCAGCTCAACGCCGGCCTCGTGGGCGATGGCCAGCAGGTGAAGAACGGCGTTGGTGGAACCGCCCAGTGCCATGACGACGGAAATCGCGTTCTCAAAGGCTTCCCTCGTCATGATCTGGCGGGCGGTGATGCCTAGCTCGAGTAGCCCTACGACCGCCTCGCCGGCCCGGCGCGCGCTGTCGTCGCGGCGGCGGTCGGGCCCGGGTGGCGCGGCGCTGCCCGGTAGGGCCATGCCCAGCGCCTCGGCTGCGCTGGCCATTGTGTTGGCGGTGAACATCCCACCGCACGCGCCCTCGCCTGGGCAGGCATGCCGCTCGATGTCGCCGAGCTCGTCCTCGCTGATCCGACCCGATGCGCAGGCACCCACGGCCTCGAACACATCACCGATGGTCAGATCACGGTCGCCGAGCCGGCCGGGCAGGATCGATCCTGCGTAGATGAAGACGGCTGCGACGTCGAGACGGGCAGCAGCCATCAGCATGCCGGGCAGCGACTTGTCGCAGCCGGCAAGAAGGACTGCACCGTCGAGCCGCTCGGCATGCATGACGCACTCGACCGAATCCGCAATGATTTCGCGGGAGACGAGCGAGGCACGCATGCCTTCGTGGCCCATCGAGATGCCGTCGGAGACCGAGATCGTGCCAAACTCCATCGGGAACCCGCCGGCGCTGCGCACGCCCTCTTTGGCCGCCTTTGCCAGCCGGTCCAGCGGCATGTTGCACGGCGTGATCTCGTTCCACGACGACGCCACCCCGATCTGCGGCTTGGCGAAGTCCTCGTCGCGCATGCCGACCGCGCGCAGCATGGCGCGCGCGGGCGCGCGCTCGTAGCCGTCGGTGACCTCGCGACTTCTTGGCTTCATGTCGGGCATGCTTGCGGCCTTTGGGTGAGTACGACGACCCGCGGCACCCGACCCGGGATCACCGGTCGGTGCGCACGGCAGCGGCAGACGGTGCGGTCAATCTACGCCACCGTGCTCCGACGAAGACCAGAGATCTTCAGACTAGACGCCCGGAATACCCTGGCCCCAGGATCAGGCTGCTTGTGCGGGCCCGCGCTGGTCGGCCGTCTCCCTGCTCGCTGCTTCTGGCGCGTTGCCCGCAAAATAAGCCATGCCGCAGCCCGCGCATATCAGCTCGGGGCAGTCCTCGCCGTGACCTTCGGTGCACGGTGGCTGCTCGAAGGTCGTGTCCCCGCACTCGGTGCACCAGCCCTCGAGCGCATCGGAAACGGCAAGCTCCGGCGTCCGGCTCGTCGTCACTGCGGACCTCCCTCAGCGATCTGCAACCGCCTCCGGGATATGACCGTCCCACTCTCAGCGCGCGAATCCGCGCATCTCTGGCGGCTCGGCGTGTCGCCAAGCCCGACGCTGTAGCTCCTCGCTCCCTCAGAGCCGCTCCATGATGGTGGCGTTGGCCATCCCGCCGCCCTCACACATCGTTTGCAAGCCGTACCTGCCGCCGGTCGACTCCAGCGTGTTGAGCAGAGTCGCCAACAGCCGGGTGCCTGAGGCGCCAAGCGGATGACCGAGGGCGATGGCGCCGCCCCGTGGGTTGAGCCGCTCGAGATCGGCCTCCACCTCGTACCGCCAGGCCAGTGGCACTGACGCGAACGCCTCGTTGACCTCGTACGCGTCGATCTCGTCGATGGTCAGCCCAGCCCGCTTCAGGACTATCCGGGTCGCGGGCATGATGCCGGTCAGCATCAGCACCGGGTCGTTGCCGACAACGGCGAAGGCGCGGAAGCGGGCTCGCGGCCGCAGGCCAAGCGCCGTGGCCTTCGCTTCGCTCATGATCAGAGCGGCGGATGCGCCATCGGTCAGAGGCGACGAGTTGCCGGCGGTCACCCGCCAGTCGATCTCGGGGAAGTCTGCCGCGGCCGGATCGTCGGCAAATGCCGGCTTGAGCGAGGCCAGGGTGTCGACCGTGGTCTCCGGCCGGACGGTTTCGTCGACGCGATGCCTGACCACTGTCCCGTCGAAGCCATGGACGTCGACGGGCACGACCTCCCTGTCGAAGAGACCGAAGGTCGTCGCCTCCGCGGCCCGCTGATGGGAGCGCAACGCAAACTCGTCGAGGATGTCTCGGCCCAGTCCCCAACGCTGGGCAACGAGCTCGGCCGAAATCCCTTGCGAGACCGGCCCGTTCGGGAATCGAGTGCGCAGCCGCTCGCCGTATGGGTCCCTGCCCTGGATGCTCGAATACATCTTCGTCCGGCTCATCGACTCGACGCCGCACGCGACGGCCACGTCGTACACGCCTGCCATCACTCCCTGAGCGGCGAAGTGAGCGGCCTGCTGGCTGGAGCCGCATTGCCGGTCGATGGTGGTGGCCGGCACGGCATCGGGGAAGCCTGCGGCCATGACGGCGCTGCGGGTGACGTTGATGCTCTGCTCGCCGCTCTGAGTGACACAGCCGCCGAT
>DATBRJ010000157.1:0-15238 GCA_036560395.1 Actinomycetes bacterium
TGAGCAACCGCCAGTGCTCGATCCGCTTATCCGGCCACGAAGCAGGAATCGCGAGGATGGTGGCGCCGGCGTCGACCAGGTCACGAAACAGCTCGGGGAACCGAAGGTCATAGCAGGTAGCCACGCCAAGAACGGCCTCACCGATGGGATGGGTGACCACAGAATCTCCGTGGTCGAGGACAGTCACCTCACCCGCACCGAACCCGAAACGATGGATCTTGCGATACGACGCGGCGACCGTACCACGCGGGTCGAGCAGCACTGCCGTGTTGTAGAGCCCCTCGTCCGTCCGCTCAACGATGCTGCCTGCCAGGACATAGGCCTCGATCTCCGCGGCAGTCTCCGCCATGGCAGCCATCGCGGGACCGCTCAGCGATTCGGCCGACTGGCCCCAGGTCTCGTAGGCGAACGCGCCATGCGCCCACAGCTCCGGCAGCACAACCAAGTCAGCGCCGTGTTGTGCTCTCACGACGTCGGCCGCGTGCGCGATCCTCTTCTCATAGGGGATGTCGAGATCAACGTCGAGTGCGGCTACGGCAACCTGCATACTCGCATTGTCGTCGACAAGCCACACCGGTCGCGGGGAGGGCCATGAAGACCTTGCTAATCCTCCGCCATGCCAAGGCCACTCGCGATGCGCCTCAGGGCGACTTCGCTCGTCCGCTGACGGCACGCGGCAGGCGGGACGCCGCGGCGGTTGCCGCGACCCTCACGTCCTCAGGACCACCCGTTGACGAGATCATCACGTCCCCGGCCAGACGCGCTGCGGAAACTGCTGAGGCGGTCGCGAGCGCAATCGGCGCCGGCGCGCCCGTACCGTCCGACGCGCTTTACTCGGCGGACGTGACAGACATCGTCAGGCTCGTCCAGAGCCTGCCCGACGAGGTAGCAAGCGCCATGATCGTAGGCCACAACCCGCTCCTCGAGGAACTCGCCAACACCCTGCTGCCGAGACGGTCGCAGCTCGAGCATCTGGCGACAGCGGGCCTAGCGCATCTGGACTTCGATGTCGCCCGATGGTCCGATGTCCGCGCTGGCTCCGGCCACCTCACCGGGACGCACGTCGGCCGAGGCTAACCAGAAGCGACCGCCCGAGTCTCTGGCATGTGGGCACCAGCGCCCGTATGCATGAGGCCTCGCGCATTCGCGGGTCCCGCGGGACCCTGGCCACATCTCGATGCCCGCGGTTCGGTCAGGCATCCAGCGGTTCGCCGGCCACCGCGAAGGACCGGCGACTCGCGACCACTAGGACCAGACCAGCGCCGTATCGGGATTCTCGAGCACAGCCGCGATGTCGGCGATGAACCTCGATCCGAGCTCCCCGTCAACAAGACGGTGGTCGAAAGACACCGACAAGGTCGTGACCTTCCGCACCGCGATCTCGCCCTCGTGCACCCATGGCATGTCCCGGATGGCGCCGAAGCAGAGGATCGCGGCCTCGCCGGGGTTCAGGATGGGCGTGCCTGTATCGACCCCGAAAACACCGACGTTAGTGATGGTGATCGTGCCGCCGGTCATGTCCGAGGGCGGGGTCTTGCCCTCACGGGCAGTGGCAGCCAGGGCGTTGATGGCCTGAGCGAGCGCGGGCAGCGTCAGCGAGTGGGCGTCCTTGACGTTCGGGACCATGAGCCCGCGTGGCGTGGCGGCCGCGATGCCGAGGTTGACGTAGCCCTTGACCACGATCTCTTGCCGCTCCTCGTCCCAGGTTGCGTTGATGTCCGGATTCCGGCGGAGGGCAAGGAGCAACGCCTTTGCCACCACCGCGAGCGGGCTCACCTTGATGCCAGCGAAATCCCGGCTCGCGGACAGCCGCTCGACAAGCTGCATCGTCCGAGTGACGTCGACCGTCATGAACTCAGTGACGTGCGGGGCAGTGAACGCGCTCTGCACCATGGCCGCAGCCGTGGTACGGCGTACCGAGCGGATCGGATAGCGGTACTCCCGCGACATCGGATCGAAGTCGTAAGCCTCGGCCGTGGTCGGCACAAAGGTTGGCCGTGCCTCGTCGCGAGCTGGTGTTTCCGGTGAGACCGCGGGGGCGACGGCAGCCTCGACGTCCTGCCTGGTGACGGTTCCGCTCGGGCCCGTTGGCTTCAGTACCCGAAGGTCGACGCCGAGATCCTTCGCGAGCTTTCGCACCGGCGGTTTCGCAAGAACCGGCCCGGTTCGGTCGGCCTGCGTCGAGACGGCCGACGCAGCTGCGGCTGGTGCCGTCGCGGTCGGCGCGACGGGTGCCGTGGAGTCCGCGGCGGCCGTCGATCTCGCCTGGGTGACCTCAGAAGCCGCCTCCGGCTTGCGTGGCCGGCGCTTCGCCTCTGTCGTACGCGGGCCATAACCGACGAGGACTGGCGTCCGCGCGCCAGGTGCAGGCCCTCCCTCAATCCCGGGCTCCGACGCTGCCTCATCGGCTGGAATCGGCGGAATGAGGTCGTCGCCGGCCAATCGCTCGCTGCCGGCGGCCGCAGTGGGAGGTGCCGTCGACTCTGGCGCCCCGCCCGGTGCGACGTCGATCGTGATGATTGGGGCGCCGACATCCACCATCTGGCCCTCAGGCGCGTGCAACTCGGCTACCACACCCTCGTACGGGCTGGGCAGCTCGACCGCCGACTTCGCTGTCTCGATCTCCACGATGATCTGGTTGACCTTGACGGAGTCCCCTGGCTTCACATGCCACGTCAGGATCTCGGCCTCGGTCAGGCCTTCGCCCACATCGGGCAGCCTGAACTGTTTGAGCTCAGCCACGGACACTCCTCAGTAAGCCAGCGCGCGGTCGACAGCGTCGAGCACCCGATCGAGGTCGGGCAGGTATTCGTCCTCGATGCGGGATGGTGGATACGGCGTGAAGAAACCGCCGACCCGCAGGACGGGCGCCTCGAGCGAGTAGAAGCACTTCTCGGTCACTCGAGCGGCGATCTCCGCGCCGGAGCCGCCGAAGACCGGCGCCTCGTGTGCCACGATGAGCCGGCCGGTCCTCCGCACGGACGCGCAGACGGCCTCGATGTCTAGCGGCGACAACGAGCGCAAATCGATGACCTCCACGCTGCGACCCTCCTCCTCGGCGGCGACAGCCGCTTCGAGGCACACCTTCACGGTCGGGCCGTAGGTCACGATCGTCGCGTCGTTGCCCTGCCGCACAACTCGCGCAGAGTGCAGCGGATCGGGCGTCGCCGATTCGTCAAGCTCAGCCTTCTCCCAATAGCGACCCTTCGGCTCGAAGAAGATCACTGGGTCGTCGGAAGCTACGGCCTGCTGGATCATCCAGTAGGCGTCAACAGGGTTCGAGCACGCCACCACCCGCAAGCCGGCCGTGTGCATGAAGTAAGCCTCGGGCGACTCGCTGTGGTGCTCGACAGCCCCAATGTGCCCGCCGAACGGAATACGGATGGTGAGTGGCACCGTGACGTGACCGTCGGCCCGATAGCGCATCTTCGCCAGCTGCGAAACGATCTGGTCGAACGCGGGGAAGACGAAGCCGTCGAACTGGATCTCGCAGACGGGACGGTAGCCGCGAAGCGCGAGGCCGATGGCCGTGCCGACGATGCCGGACTCGGCCAGCGGTGTGTCGATGACCCGGTCCTCGCCGAAGTCCTTCTGCAGGCCGTCGGTCACCCGGAAGACCCCACCGTGCTTGCCAACGTCTTCGCCCATGATGACGACCTTCTGGTCGTTTTCGAGGGCCTTGCGCAGCCCCATGTTGAGGCCCTTGACGAGAGTGATGGAGGTCATCGCTTAGCCCTCCGCCCTGGCGTGCGCGCCATGGCCGTCATCGGCGTCGGCGAACGAATCGAGGTACGCGGCGAACTGTGCGCGCTCCTCGTCGAGCAGCACATGCGGCTCGGCATACGCGTTGTCGAAAAGCGAGAGTGGCGCCGGATCGGGCATCTCCCGGCAGCCCTTGCGCAACCGGGCTGCGACCTCGTCGCTCTCCTGGTCGATCGAGGTGAAATAGGACTCGTCCGCGTGCCCGTTCTGCTCGAGGAAGCGGCGATATCGAGCAATCGGATCCTTGAGCTTCCATGCCTCGACCTCGTCGGCGATCCGGTAGCGGGTCGGGTCATCCGTCGTCGTGTGGGCGCCCATCCGGTAGGTGTAAGCCTCGATCAGTGTCGGACCGTTGCCCTCGCGCGCGTCCTGCAGCGCAGCCTTGGTCACGGCGTACACGGCGAGCACGTCGTTGCCGTCGACCCGCACTCCAGGGAAACCGAACCCGCGCGCCCGCTGGTAGAGCGGGATGCGGGACTGCCGTTCGACCGGCTCGGAGATGGCCCACTGGTTGTTCTGGCAGAAGAAGACGACGGGCGCGTTGTAAACCGAGGCCCAGATGAAGGACTCGTTGACGTCGCCCTGGCTGATCGCGCCGTCGCCGAAGTAGGCAATCACGGCTGACTCAGCGCCGTCGCGCTGCACCCCCATGGCATAGCCGGTCGCGTGCAGCGTCTGCGCCCCGATCACGATCGTGTAGAGGTGGAAGTTCTTCTCGTTCGGGTCCCAACCGCCAAGGTTGACCCCGCGGAAGAGCCCGAGCAGATGCAGCGGGTCGACGTCGCGGCACCAGGCGACACCATGCTCTCGGTAGGTCGGGAATACGTAGTCGTCCTTCTCCAACGCCCGTCCTGACCCGATCTGAGCTGCTTCCTGCCCGAGCAATGACGCCCAGATGCCAAGCTCGCCTTGCCGCTGCAGCGCGATCGCCTCGGCGTCGATGCGGCGTACCAGGACGAGGTCCCGGTAGAGCTGGCGGTACTGGTCCGTCGTGAGGTCGACGGAGTAGGTGTCATGGTCCACCCGCTCACCTTCAGGTGTCAGAAGCTGGACCAGATCTGGCTCGGGGGTTGGCGCCAGACCACCACCGAGTGTGCCTTCCGCATCAGTCGCCACCGCCGGCGTGGCATCCCAGGCTGGCGGGCGCCGCCGGGCAGAACGGTCTGTCACGTGCACTCCCTCGTGCTCTCTCCGCATCCCGGGGTGTGGGATTCGGCGGGCCGGTTACCCGAGCGGGCGGGGGTGATGCGCGCCGGGTACGTCGTGCTGCGCCGGTGCCTGAGGCGCCGGTCACATCGTTCCTGCATGTCGCGACAGGCGACATTAGTCACGGTACCGCCGACCCGCACAATCCAACCTCGCCCGGGCAGATCATGGCTGCTCGGGCAGCCACATCAGTGATCAGGGGATTGGGGTGTGGCACCCTTGGTCGGCTCGCCGGCAAACGGATCGACAGGCCGTGGTCCCTGATCGCTGATCTGGACGAACTGGGTGAGTCGTGGCTCCTTGGTGCGATGCCCGACGATCGAGACGGCGACCAGGACTGTGACCGCCAGCACAAGCAGGCTGAGCATGCTCAGGACGAGCAGCTCTCCACGCCGTCGGGCGGTGTGCATCCCCATGCCCTTCTCCTATGCGGCTGCAACCTCTGGCCCTGATCCGGGGTTAGCAAGACGGGAGTGTACGGGGTCTTGCACGCCGCGTGCCTGCACCACTCGGACGCAATCGGGATGGGCTCGACCCCGTCCTTGTGGCGATCTGGTCCACATAAGGGACGTTGGGCGCAATGCAACGGTTGACCGATTCCCTGTTGAATCTGCGACAGGAGTAAAGGGATAATTCACTAATGACAACCGCCGTGGTCGCCCTTCGCTCGGCCGTCCGCTCACGCGCGGGAACGCTATGGCTCGCGATGGCCACGGTCTACGTGGTGTGGGGATCGACCTACCTCGCGATCCGGGTCGTCATCGAGACGATGCCGCCGATGCTGTCGGCAGGCGTGCGCTTCCTCGTCGCCGCGGGCATCGTTGGGATGATTCTGATCGGCCGGTCCGGCTTCGATGTGCTGAGGGTCGAGCGGCACCGAGCCGCCGCTGCGGCCTTCGTCGGAGTCCTGCTCCTCGTGGGCGGCAACGGTGGTGTGGTGCTTGGCGAGAAGACTGTTGCATCCGGCATTGCCGCCCTGCTTGTCGCGATGGTTCCGCTCTGGGTGGTGGTGTTGCGCGCATTGACCGGCGACCGGCCGCGCTCGCGAACCGTCATCGGCGTGCTCATCGGTTTTGTCGGACTGACGATCCTCATCGTGCCCAGCGGCGACGCAGGGACGACCACGCTCGGTGGCATCCTGCTGATAATCGGCGCCTCCCTCTCCTGGTCGATCGGATCGCTGCTCGCAGGTCGGGCGGCGGTGCCCGCGAACCCGTTCGTTACGACGTTCTACGAGATGCTCGCCGGGGGCAGCGTGCTCGTGCTGATCGGCCTCGTCGCCGGTGAGACGAAGGACGTCGATCTTGGTGCGATCAGCGGACGGTCCTGGCTGGCGCTGGCGTACCTCGTCCTCATGGGCTCGGTGGTCGCCTTTAGCGCGTACGTCTGGCTCCTCCACCATGCGCCCATCTCGCTGGTCGCGACCTACGCATATGTGAACCCGGTGATCGCGGTCCTCCTGGGTGCCCTGATTCTCAACGAGCCGATCACTGCTGCAGTAGTCGCCGGCGGTGCGGTGATCGTGCTGGGCGTCGTACTCGTCGTCTCTAAGGAGCGGCAACGCTGACGGTCGGCTCCGTGGAACTCGGCTGCGGGTTCGCCGCTGCGTGACCCGCCTGAACCGCGGGCTGCGACCCGGCCGACGGGTAGGCGGTCATAGGCTCCACGCATGATGAACCAGCGCGGCGTAGACAGCGAGGTGGGCCGGCTGCGGACGGTGATGCTGCACCGGCCCGGGCCCGAACTGAGGCGGCTCACTCCCAGGAACAACGACAAGCTGCTCTTCGACGGGATTCCGTGGGTCGGCCGAGCGCAGGCGGAGCATGACGCCTTCGCAGCAGAGCTCAGGAGCCACGGCGTCGAGGTCCTCTACCTCGCAGAGCTGCTCGCCGAGACGCTGGGTACGCCGGAGGCGAGGCAGGTCACCATCGATGCCGTCCTGGCCGCTCCGAGACTGGGCGCGACGCTACGCGCCGAGGTCGCTGCGCACCTCGGGGGGCTCCATCCGGACGACCTCGCAGTCGTCCTCATCGCCGGGCTCGCCCACGAGGAACTGCGCCAGGGCAGCGGGCTGGTCTATCGCCTCATGGACCGCCACGCCTTCATCGTCGACCCGTTGCCAAACTTGTTGTTCACCCGCGACTCCAGCGTTTGGATCAAGGACTGGGTGGCGGTAACCAGCCTGGCGATGCCCGCGCGCCTGCGGGAGAGCTCGCTGACCAAGGCCATCTACACGTTCCACCCACGGTTCGCCGGTACCCAGGTCGTTTATGAGCCAGAACTCGAATCTCTCGAGGGGGGCGACGTCCTGCTCCTCGGCCCGGGAGTGATCGCTATCGGGATGGGTGAGCGGACGACTCCCGCCGGCGTAGAGAGGCTCGCCCGGCGCGCGCTCGCCGCCGACCTGGCGCACACGGTTCTCGCGGTCCCGATCGCTCAGGATCGAGCGACCATGCATTTGGACACGGTCTGCACCATGGTCGACCGCGACGCAGTCGTCATGTATCCCAACGTCGCCGATGAGCTCGCGGCCTACACGATTACCGCCAACGGTGGACATTTGCCGGACGACGTGGCCGCGCTGCGCGTCGAGGGCCCCGAGCCGTTCCTCGTCGCCGCCGCCAAGGCAATGGGCCTAGATACCCTGCGCGTGATTGACACCGGCCTTGATCCGATCACCGCCGAACGCGAGCAGTGGGACGACGGCAATAACACGCTGGCGGTGGCCCCACGGCTCTGCGTGGCTTACGAGCGAAACATCGAGACCAACGCACGGCTCGAGGAGGCCGGCGTCGAGGTCATCGCTATCGCGGGCAGCGAGCTGGGCAGCGGTCGGGGAGGTCCGCGGTGCATGTCCTGCCCCATCCACCGCGATCCCCTCGGCGCTTAGCCACGAGGCGTGGCAAGCACGTTGATTCGAGGCGGGCGAAAGCACGAAACCGCCCCAAAAATGGAGGTGCCCGAGCGCTTCTGACGGGGGATACAGAAGCGCTCGGGCTTCGAAAACTTTAGCAGAGGCACCCTGAGGCGGCGCAATCCCGCACTTGACTGGTTCGTCAATATCGGAACCAGCGGCGGTGTATCCGGTCCGTGACCTTGTCGCCGCGCGCTAACTCATCGTTACTCTTAGTAGACGAGCGGCGGGGTATCGCGGGCGGCGGTCGTCCGGGCCTCAGCGGATGGTCAGCTGCCGGTTCAGCAGGCCGTCACGGGCCCGCCGCTCGACCGCGGTAAGCGGCGTGGAGGCCGCGAGCGCGTCCTCCATCCGCTTGGCGAAGGCCGCCGCCGGCGCCTCCACCGCGTCTGCGGTCACGTCCTGCGCCAGATCCCACACCGGGACGAGAACCCCGTGTGCTCGGAAAGAGCCGACGAACCGGCTGGCCTCGCCCAGGGCGGAGTCGCCGCTGGCATGAAGGCGCGCAAGCGCGTCGATCGTCGCGCTCTCCGGGTACGGCCACACCCAACGGACATGATTGCGATCCCTGACCGCGCACCAATAGGCAGCATGGACGGACGAGAGCCGCTTGGTCGGGACGACGGCGGCATTCGCGCGGTCCAGTGAGTCAGCTACTTCATCAGAGGCGTCACCGTCGAGCCAGAACTCAAAGCTCTCATGGACTGTCACGTTGAGTGGAGCCGACGCGTCCACGAGATCCTGCAACCTCACTCTGTCGGTCGCGTCAGGCAAGTCGGCGACTGCAGTGCCGTCTTCCGCATCGATGGCCGCGATCAGCGCCCGCGCGACATCACGACTGGGGTCGGAGGTGGGCAGCTGCGTCTGCATAGCGACGAGCAGCGAGCCGTCCGCGCGGCGAATCGCCGGGTAGGCGCCTGGCAGCACCGTACAAACGGTCGCCGCCGTCCCGGAATACCTTCCAACGAGGCTGATGGGTGCCGTGGCGGCGGGAACGAACTCCCGCAGTGCGATCCAGTCACCTTCCGACGGAAGGCCCTCGAAGGGTCGGCTGACGAAGCGGTCTCGCTGCGTCGCCCGGCCGTGGCAATCCTTGTACTTCAGGCCGGACCCGCAAGGACACGGCTCCCGGCCGCTCACAACTGGGATCTCGCCAGGCACCCGCGCCGCCGACGCCCTCGCCGCCCGCAGGCGCGCCTGCTTCCCCATCGGACCTCCTCCGAACGCCGTACGAGCTCGTGAGCGACCCTACTTCCTGCCATTGCCGTCGAAGGAAGTCGTCCGGTTCAGGCGCCGCTGAGCGCCCGGCGCCTGCCGTCAAGGAAGCCGCGTTCGGTCGCATTCTCCGTGAGACGAATCGCAGCCTCATACTCCGCCAGCGCCTCGTCAGTGCGGCCGATTTTCCGAAGCAGGTCGGCGCGAATGGCATGGAACAGGTAATAGGCGTCGAGGTCGAGATCGTCGACGATGTCGAGCGCGGTCTCTGGTCCCTCGACCTCGGCCACCACCACCGCCCGGTTGAGGGCGACCACCGGGCTAGGCGTAAACGAGAGAAGCTGGTCATAGAGCTGGAGGATTTGGTGCCAGTCGGTCGAGGACGCAACCATCGCATCACTGTGGACGGCGTTGATCGCGGCCTGAATCTGGTACGAACCGGGCTGGTCTCGTCGCAGGCACCGCCTAACGATGGCCTGACCTTCGGCAATGAGGTGATGATCCCAACGCGTGCGGTCCTGATCGGCTAGCAGCACGAGGTGGCCGTCTGGCGTGATACGACTGGGCCGCCGTGACTCGAGTAGCAGCATGAGCGCCAGCAAGCCCATCGCCTCTGCCTCGTCTGGCATCAGCGTGGCCAGGAGCCGTCCCAGGCGGATCGCCTCGGCACACAGGTCCTCGCGGACCATGCGATCACCCGAGCTCGCCGCGTAGCCCTCGTTGAAGATGAGATAGACAACGGCCAAGACCGCCCGAAGCCGGTCCGGGAGGTCGGACTCTTTCGGGATGCGGTACGGGATCCGGGCATCACGGATCTTGCCCTTCGCCCGGACCAGCCGCTGGGCCATGGTCGACTCAGGTACCAGGAAGGCGCGTGCGATCTCGGCAGTAGTAAGCCCGCCGAGGAGGCGCAGCGTCAGGGCGACCTGAGCCGCAGGCGCGAGCGCAGGGTGGCAGCAGGTAAAGATCAGGCGCAGCCGGTCGTCATGCACCGGACTCTCCTCTGCCCGTTCGGGATGGACCCGCAGCAGGACGGCCTGGGCGTGCCGGTCCTCGCGGGTAGCCTCCCGCCGCAGGCGGTCGATCGCCCGGTTGCGCGCAGTCGTGATGATCCAACCCGCTGGGCTCGGCGGCAGCCCCGCAGACGGCCAGTGGCGCACCGCCGCGACGAACGCATCCTGGACTGCCTCCTCCGCGATATCGATGTCGCCGAACACGCGGACCAGGACGGCGACGGCGCGCCCGTACTCTTCATGGAACACACGGTCGATCTCCGAGGTGGGCAGGGCCGGCACGCCGTGCTCAGTCCTCGGCGGCGTCCTGGAACGGCCGCACCTCGATTGGGAGGGTGGTCACCCGGGCGAGCTTACGGCCCCACTCCAGCGCCGAGTCGAGATCAGGAGCGCGGATGATCGTGAACCCACCGACGTGCTCCTTGCCCTCCGCGAACGGGCCATCCGTTGTGACCATCTCACCGTTCTTGACCCGCACCACCGTGGCCGTGCTCGGCGGGTGCAGACCTGCGCTGAACACCCATACACCCGCGGCCTTGAGCTCCTGGTTCCAAGCCGCGAGATCCCGCCTGATCGGCTCCAGCACCTCCGGTGGCGGCGGGTCTCCATCGGGTTGATAGACGCTGAGCAGGTACTCCTTCATCGGCTTCTCCCTCACCTACTGGTCCGCTGGTCTAAAGGCGGGCGCGGCCAGGGCGGTCAACCATGGTGCCCGCTTTCACCCTCTATACGAACAGGTCCGGACCACATCGACACGAGGTCTCCGGTCGAGACCGAGGCGCCCTCCCCCGCGGTCAGCGGCGATGGCGCCAGGGTGACTCCGACGCACCAGAAACACACCAAGCCGATCAGGATCGAGCGCGACGGCTGGCGGTCGCACATTCAGCTCGGCTGCCGCGTTAGGGCCTGAGTTCATACCGGATGAGGACCCAAGCGGCGCGCCCCTGTGAGTGCAGGCGACAGACGCAAAGGCTCCTCTCCTGGATGCGGCGGTATGCGTCGACTCTCTGGCAAGAAGCGGAGCGCAGGGCGCCGAGCCAGGATTCGGCACAGAGATTGGTGGCCGGTGGATGTATCGCCTGGCGACGAGGGGCCGACGCGGCCCTATAGACGTCGAGAACGCAGCGCAGTCCTTACGGCGCCTTCAACCGTAGGCGCAGCGCAGTCCTTGCGGCACCCTTTCAAAGGTAAGACGCCGCGCGGCATCCTGGTTAGTGCGGTTTCGTCTGGCGCCGATGATCCGCGGCGAATCCGCCGGACGACTAGGCGTACTGGCGGAGGTCGACAGGCAAGACGGCCCAGACGGTGGTCTCGCTCCCTGAAGCCTTGACCCCCCAGTCGGAGGTGAGGGTGGTGACGATGCCCAGGCCCCGCCCGCCCAGTGAGGACAGCGACGGCTGCGCGGGATAGGGACGGGTCGCCCCGCCGCCGTCGGTGACCTCGATCTCGACGGCACCGGCTCGCACGTCCCAGGCGACCTTGACCTTGCCTGAGCCGAGCGGGCGAGCATGTCGAAGCGCGTTGCTCATCACTTCGGACAGGACGAGTACGGCGTCGTCGACGATCTCCTTCGGCACCCCCCGCTTTTCGAGATCATTGGCGAGTCGCCGCCTGGCCGACCGCACGCTGCCGGTGGTGTGCGCGAAAAGGAGGGTGGCGGACGTCGCTGCCCGTCGTGTGGCCGTCGCCACTACGTGCGCCTCCCTACGTCGCATCGGACCGTCCCCCCGCGTTCCCTCGCCTCTGGGGGAAATGCCCGGTGAAATAGGGAGGGAAACGACGCCCGTCAGCGGATGCGGGTCACGGTTTTGTCGCTGTCACTGCAGGTAGGCGGCCAATTACGGGGTCAGGCGAAGATCAGCGGCCCAGCCGTTCCAGCGCACGCCTGGGCCGGTCGGTGATGATCGCATCGACGCCCATGCCGGCACACAGATCGAGATCGAGCACTCGGTTGACCGTCCATACGTGAACAGAGTGGCCGAACCCATGCACTCGCTCGACATAGTGGGGATGCGCCCGCACGATTTCAACCGATGGCCCCGCGATGGTCACGCCGAGCGGCAGGCTGCCGTTGCGGAATCTGACCGGCACCCGGTGCATCAAGAGAACTGTGGAGAGGCTCGGCGCGAGCTGCCGGATCCGGCGGAGGCTCCACTGGGAGAAGCTCATGACCTTGATGGGGGATGTCGTGCCACGGCGCGGATGGGCGTATCCGAACTGATGCAACATCTCGACGAGCCGGCGCTCGACCAGGCCCGCATACCTCGTCGGGTGCTTGGTCTCGACGAGCAGCTCGATCGGCCGGCCTGAGTCGGCGACGAGTCCCAGCAGCGTGTCAAGGGTGAGGACCTCCGACCAGTCCCGATCGGGCTCCTCCGGATCCTCGAAGTCCGCCCAGGTGTCCTTCCATCGACCGAAGTCCAGCGAGCGCAGTTCCGACAGCTCGAGGGTCGACACAGGGCCGCGGCCGGTCGAGGTCCGATCAATGCGGCGATCGTGTACGCACACCAGCTCACCATCGGCGGTCAGGCGCACGTCACACTCGAGCCCATCGGCGCCATCGAGGATCGCCTGTTTGTAGGCAGCGAGCGTGTGTTCCGGTACATCCTCCGAGGCACCGCGGTGCGCAAAGACCTTCATGCGCTCGGCCACCTTCTGCGTCCGCGCGCCGTGCTCCTCCACGATCATGATTTCGTCCTGCCGATCGGATCGCCCTGGCCGAACGTGTCGCCCTCCCGGACCTGACCCCGTGCCCTCATGGTTCCACGTGAAACTGTGCAAAAGGCAAAGCCTCAACCGAACGGCTAGCGAGCACTGCGTGACGCGAAAGTGGCCTGCGGATGATGGACGGCGACCCACTCGCGGAGAGAGTCAGCGCCGGGTCGTCAGCCTCCCTTCTCGCTCGGTCAGCCCGACAACGAGCCAGGTCAGTGCGGCCGCGACCAGGAACGAGAACAGCGATGCGCTCATCCACGACTGAGGTGTGAACCCGATCGCCTCGCGTACGGACGTCCAGAAATCGACCCACGCCGAGACGCTTCCCGGATTGATGAGCTGATAGGTCACGAACCCGCCGAGCCAGGGCAACAGCATGAGCCACCGCGACGGCGCGTCGGCGGCGAGATTCCACCCGCGGCGCCCGGCGCCGGAGAGGTAGTCCACGATCAGTACCGCGAACATCGGCAGGAACACCGAACCGATGAGGTAGAGGAAGTTCGCATAGGTCGTGAAGTCCACCGCCAACGCCAGCGCGGTGATGACCGCCCCGATGACACTGCAAAGAATTCTCCGGTCGACCCGGGGGGTGATGTTCTGGGTCGAGACCGCGGTCGAGTAGACGTTGGCGAAGGACTGATCGACCTCTCGAACGATCAACACACCGAAGGCGAGCAGCGCTAGACCGGTCACGACTCCGGAGCCGGCCTCAGTGAATGCGGCGAATACCTTCGTGGGGTCGTTCCCGACCGTCGAAAGGGCGAGCAGTCCCAGCCAGAACGTCCAGACCGAGGTCACGGTAAAGCCGGTCAGGACACTCCAGAACGCTCGTGAGGGTGTCCGGGAGAAGCGGGAGTAGTCCGAGGCGAGCGGCACCCAGGAGATCGCTACTGCGAGTGCGATGTCCACGGCCGGAAGGAAGCCGCTCCAGGAGCCTCCGGAGAGGTCCGGCAGACCTTCGCGGAGAAACACGACGGTGAAGTAGGCCATCGCGACGAACACGGCCACCGTGAAGTAGCGACGAAGCAGCCGAATCAAACCCAGTGGCCAGATGGTCATGATGGTGGTGACGATTCCTGCTCCGACGACGTACGCCCAGCGTGGCCCGAACCCGTCGGTGAGAGCCTCCGCCGCCTCCGCGATGATGAACAGTTCGAAGGTTCCCCACCCGATCAGCTGCAGCACGTTGAGCACGGTCGGCAAATAGGAGATCTTCGTACCGAACAGCCCGCGCAACAGCGCCATCGACGGTGCGCCGGTCCGCGCACCCGGCAGCGTGGCCAAGGCCACCATTAGTGCTCCGACAAGCGTGCCGACCAATGCGGCGAGCAGGGCAGCGAAGAGCGGCAATGGGTCGAAGCCGACTGGCTGGAGGATGAGGAGGGCACCGCCGAAGCCCAACAGGCTGACGCCGAGATTTGCCCAGAACGCGAACTGATCTCTGAATCCGAGCGGCTGTGGCGGCACGACATCCGTGTCGAGGAGGAGCGGAGCCTCGTCAGGGGCTGGGTGGGTGGTGCGATCAGCAGTGGCCGTCATGGCGCCTCCCTACGCCGGCATTACCCGGTCAGGTTCAAGCGGTCGGCGGCGCCGTCAGCCAGATGTGACTAGCCGCCCTCTCAGCCCGGTTCGCCCGAGCTCCCGCGTTGTTGTGTCGCGTTCATTCTGCACCCGACGATGGGAAGCGCCACACCTCAGCCTCTCGAGCTCCTCAGACGGTGGACCGCTGAAGCGAGTTGGCTCGACGGCCGTACGAGAAGCGGAAGAGCTTCCTCGAAGAGCTCCTTCGACAGGCTCACCACCGGCTATGCGTCATTCTTGGGTTCTCTTGCCTCTGTGCTAGACGGCACTAGACGATGCGGAGTCTCCGGCGCCGGTGCTCCTCGACACGCTAGTGTCGCGTGTCCGAGGTCCTTTGACGGATGCCTGAGGACCGCTGGACGCATGACAAGGCCGCGGCGAGCCCCGTAGTGGCGCTACGTGGGCGAGCGAGAACACGGCCACTGTGTACTTGCGGGGTCCCCGCGGGAACGTGCAGCAGCGCGCAACGTTTCCGTGGGGTGCGCGCCGGCGGGACCAGGGCAGACGCAAAGAGACTTTGGACACACGACACTAGGACGGGCATGAGGGCAGCAAGGCGGTCTGGCCCGCCCGCACGGCGCTCAGAGCGCTAAGCGCGTTGTCAAGCGTGCCGACCGGAACGATCCTGATGCCTTTTGGCGGGTTACTCAGCGCCTCACCGCAGTTGTCCTTTGGCGCGAGGAATACCGTAGCACCGGCCCGGCGAGCACCGATGATCTTCATCTGGATGCCGCCGATGGGTCCGACCTTGCCCGAGTCGTCGATCGTTCCAGTGCCCGCGACGAATTTGCCTCCGGTGAGCTCGCCTGGCGTCAGCTTGTCGTAGATCCCA
>DATBRJ010000158.1:0-3919 GCA_036560395.1 Actinomycetes bacterium
AGCACCATCCCGCCTGATCTGGCCTTCCGCTCGAACGAGTGGTCGCCGTGGTCTCCGTCGGGCTGCACCCACTCACCGACCGGGTGGATGACACCGTCGAGGGTGGCCTGCGCGCTCGCGATCAGCGTTCCCATCTCTCACTTCTCCTTCAATCCCGGGAGCACCTTTCTGGGTCTCGTGACGTCTGTTGCGTGGCCGTTTCGGCCGGGCCGAGCACGAGGTAGCGGTTCGCCGCGAGCACGCGGTCGACGGCGGAACGGTCGATCATTGCGCGGCTCATGACGCGACCCGGTAGTGCATGTGCGTGACGCCGGGCGCGTCGAGCACGCGCGTCAGCTCTAGCTCGATGAGGTCATTGCCGAACAGCCGCCGCCCGTCGCCGAGCACGACCGGGATCAGGTGGATCTCGAGCTCGTCGAGCAGGCCCTCGCTAAGCAGCGACTGCGCGAGGTCGGCGCCGTGGACCATCACGTTCCGGTCGCCGGCGGCCGCCTTGGCCTCTCGCATTGCAGTCGCCGCGTCAGCCACATAGTGAACCCACTTGCTCTGCGGCTGCGGCGGGTTGCCGCGCGTGGGCACGAAGATCGGCACGCCGTGGTGGTCGCCGTCCCAGTTTCCGGCGTACTCGAAGGTCTTGCGGCCGACGACTACCGCACCCGTCGCGATCGACTCGGCAAACACCTGCCCGCTCAGCCCCGGCGGTGCGAAGTGCGGCAGCTCGGCGACGGGCTCGCCAAGCCACGCGTGCAACCGGTCCCCGCCGGTCCCGAGGCCGTTGCCCGGGCCGTCGTCCGGGCCGGTGATGAACCCGTCGAGCGACATCGACATGTACAGGACAGACTTGGCCATGCCGTCTCCTTCCTCAGGTCTCCAGTGCCCGTTCCACTCGGTCGAACGCGTGCGGCAAACCGCGGCCGTGCTCGTCGCGCAGCTCATCCGACGGGAAGCCCCACTGGACCATCGTCACCAGAGTCGCCCCGTCCCGGGGCGCGAACGTGAACTCGGTGCTGAAGGCGAGCGTCGACCCGTCGAGGCGCGTCTCGGTCGTCGCCAGCAGCAGGCGGCGGGGGCGTTCGATCGCCTCGAACACGTGCCGATGCCGGTAGAGCTCGCCCGGCGACGAGCCGAAGGCGATCTCCCAGACGCCGCCGACGCGAAGCTCACAACGCGAATCGACGACCCAGCCCGGCGCATCGTTGCCGTAGAACGCGTGCTGGCCCGCCGGGCTCGTGAACAGGTCGAATGCGCGCGTGGGCGACGTCTCGATCAGGCGCTCGTAGCGGAGCTCGCGACTCACTCGGCGCCCCCCACGAAGTGCTCGAAGCGGTCCAACCGGCTCTCCCAGGCGCGGCGGTGGGCCTCCAGCCACTCGCCCGCCTCGCCCAGCGTCCTGGCCGGGCCGAGCCGGCATTCGCGCACCCGGCCCACCTTCTCGGTCTCGACGAGGCCGGCGCGCTCGAGGATCCCGACGTGCTTCTTGGTCCCGTTGAGGGTCAGGCCCGCGGGCGACGCGAGCTGGCTCAGCGTCGCCGGGCCGCGGCCCAGGCGCTCCAGAATGCCCCGCCGCGTAGGGTCCGAAAGGGCGAAGAACGTCGCGTCAAGCGTTGGCATTAGTGCACCGATCGGTGCACTATACCAGCTGCTGGGTCTCGCCTGATCGCGGGCCTCGCTGACCTCCTCCACGGAGGCGTCGGAGCGGCTTGACCTGACGAGCCGCGCGCAAGACGGTCGCGCCACCCGCCATCGAGCCCGCGCAGCGTTGCTGATCTGTGTCGAAAGGGATCCCCTATCGGAAACGCCACCCTCCGGTCAATCGGCTCCTATCACGAAGCTGACGGACTCCGGCCGATCGGGCCGCAACGAGCTGGGCTGGCCGACTCCACGTCTGCAAGTGCTGCATAGCCATGCAGGCCCGGAGCAGACGTCGAAACGCGCTTTCACGCAGCTGATCCTGCGGCACGGGCCACGCCCCATACTGGGCGGAACTGACGCATCCACTCCGCGCTCGGAGGTGCGGGCACGGCACCCCTCAGACGCCGGCGACGAAGGCGGTGAGGAAGTGGACGCCGTGACGGTCGAGGTTGCCGCGGGCGCGGTCGTAGTGTTCGGTGGTCCTGGGGTCGGCGTGGCGGGCCAGGATCTGCGCATCGCGCAGCGGGACGCCGGCATCTAGCGCATTGGTTATCGCGGCGTGCCGCAGCGAGTGTGGGCTGATATGCCGCGGGATCCGCGCGGCCTTCGCGATCCGCTGCACCATCCGGTACACGTCACGCCGATCGATCGGCTTCCCGGAGACCGGACGCAGCACCAGCGGCCCGGTCGTGCGTTCGCCACGGCAGACCTCCAGCACCCGTAGCACCGGCACGGTCAGCGGCATGGTGGCAGGCTTGTTGCCCTTGCCGACCAGGTGCAGCACGCGGTGCCCGCGCAGGGTGTCGGCGTAGTCCTCGATCCGCACCGCCGCGGCCTCCGAAGCCCGCAGGGCGTTGATCCCGAGCAGGTAGGCCAGGGCGCCGTGCTGGACGGTAAGGGTCTGGGCGACCTGGAGGAACCGGATCAGCTCCAGCCGGTCGAGGCCCTGGGTCCGGGACTCGTCCCGGTGGACCTTGGGGAGCCGGGCATAGACGGCGGGGTCGGCGGGGATGATCCCGTCGATGTGGGCGAACCGGAAGAACCCCCGGACCGCGTGCATCATCGTGTTCACCGAGGAGTCCATCAGCCCGGACTCGCCGAGTCGGCGGATGTACAGCTCGATGTGCGCCCGCCGGATCCCGACCAACGGGTCCAAGCCGTTGGTCTCGCACCAGCCGAACCAGCGGCGCAGCTGCGCAGCATACAGGGTGTGAGTCGACCCGGAGTAGCGGGCCAGGTACGAGACCGCAGCCAACTGCGCGGAGGTCATCGACGACGGCTGGAACGGCAGGAGCAGCGTGGAACTGGCTGTGGTGGACATGGGTCGCCTGGCGCGGCGATGTCCGGACCAACTTCCCAGCCACGCTCGCCGCCAACGCGGCGAGGCGCCTGATCAGACGACGCTACGCCGACCGGCCGGTGCGTCGGCTCGCGGCGGAATGACGCAGCTCCGATGCGATCGTGTCATCGGCCAGATGAGGGCGTTCGCCCTTGGTCGGATGACTCCCCGGTATAGGGCGACGCAGCAGGTCCATCGACCACGCGTCGGCGCGCACACCTCGACGCGGCGTTGAGCGCCCATCTCGACCACGGCGGCCGATGAGAATCTCCCGTCAGCCTGGTCAGGCTCACTAGACCCGAGGTCCAGAGCGCAATCACCAGCCTAGGAGCACGCGGATGCAACTCACGCGGATCCACAACCTGTCCATCTCCCTCGACGGCTTCGCCACCGGCGAGCCGCAGTCCGCCGATGCACCGTTCGGCCATGCGGGCGAGCGTCTGCACGAGTGGATGTTCGGTACCCGGTTCTGGGACGCGGGCGGAACCACCGGAGTCGACGACGCCTTCGCTGAGCGCCACAGCTGCAGCATCGGCGCCGAGATCATGGGCGCCAACAAGTTCGGCCCGCCGGGCTGGCAGGACGACCCGGACTGGAAGGGCTGGTGGGGCCCGAACCCGCCGTTCCATACACCGACCTTCGTGCTCACCCACCGCACGCGGGCCTCGGTAGAGATGGAGGGCGGCACCACGTTCCACTTCCTCGACGCCGCCCCGGCCGAGGCGCTGGAGACCGCCCGCAAAGCAGCCGATGGCCAGGACGTCCGGATCGGCGGCGGCCCCACCGTCGTACGCAACTTCCTCGCCGCCGGGCTCGTCGACCACATGCATCTCGTCCAGGTCCCGATCGTGCTCGGCCGCGGCGTCCGCGTCTGGGACGGACTTGAGGCCCTCGAGGATGCCTACGACGTCGAGGCGGTCTCCTCCCCCAGCGGCGTCACCCACCTCA
>DATBRJ010000159.1:0-10115 GCA_036560395.1 Actinomycetes bacterium
GTGAACCCTAGTGCCGCCACGCCGAGGAAGACCACGGACTCCCAGAGGTACTCGCCGGTTGGATCGGGAAAGTCGTAGCTCAGGGTTACCCGGTCCCGCCGATGACTGAGGACCGGACCGTCCCGGCATTCCATCGACGACATAGGCATCGTCCACACGACAGCTCGTGTTCGTGCCACAGTCTCCCCCGTCACTGACGTGCGCTGCGGAGGATCAAGGGTACGGCATCGTCCACACGACGGGTCGTATTCGCGCTAGAGACCCCCAATACCGTCAGTCCGGGTGCACATGGCTGGGGTCCCGGCGATCTTGAGGACGGTGGATTCGTCCGCGCTGCGGACGAGGAGACACAGCCAGCTCGCCACGCCGACCCATAGCGACTGAGCGTCGTCGCCGGATGGTGCGGCGCCGTGGGTGTCGCCGACGCGGGCTGTGGGGCCGAGTTGCCCCGCGATCCGAGCCGACGAGGTCGTCTAGTGCGGGGTGTGCTGTATGGCGCCCTGGTTGGCCGATCCACCGCACCCCGTGGAAGATCGCGGCGTACTGCTGCAGGTGAACGGCCGCCTCGCCGGTGAGAGCGATGGCGCCGAGGGCACTGGCCGCCACGCTGACGGCCTCGCCTCGTGGCTGTGCCCCACGACAGCCGCGGGGGTGCGGCGACCTTAGTAGCCGCCGCCGGAGTTGGAGCCGGTGCCGGAGACCATGTCGCCGGCCGGAGACAGGGCGAACCATCCGCCGCCGAACGCGGTGATGCCCTCGCCGTTCGTGTCGCCGGGCTTCTGGTCACCCACGTAGAGGTAGAGCGGGTGGCCGTTGTAGGTGACCTGCTGCGTACCGTCCGAGCGCATGGTCGTGCCGACCTTGGCAGCGGTCAGGCCGGTGCCGACCGTCGGCTTACCCGCGTCGTGCAGCGGCGGCCAGTTGGTGGCACACGCGCCGGTGCATGCGCTGTTGGTCCCTGCGTCCTTCTGGAAGAGGTACAGGGTGCGGCCCTTGGCGTCGACCAGGATCTGGCCGAGGTTGCCCGCCGTGGCCTGATCGACAGTGGCTGACTGCCCACTGGCGGTGGGCGTGGCCGAGCCAGTGCCGTCGTCACCGCCGCCACAGGCAGTCACCGCTAGCGCGGCCAGCGGTACCGCCGCTGCCACGGTCAGGAAACTGGTGAGTCTGCTCCGAGTCATGGCTGCTCCTTTGGGTGTAGGACTCACACCCAAGCCTCGCCGCGGCGCTGCCTCGCGGCATCACGGCCAGCGGGGTCTTGGCACCCCGCCAACGGGAACGTCGAGATTCCGGCTACCAGGAGGGACCAGGCAAGCAGCACACTTGCGCGAGGCAGAGGAGCTCGACCGAACTCCACGTACGTGCTGGGCCGCAGTGCCGGCGGCTAGTGGTCAGCCCGGATCGGGAGAACGACGCTCAGCAGTGTGCCGACACCCGGCGAGCTCGTGAGCTCCATTGTGCCGCCGATGGCCTCCACGCGGTCGCGCAGACCGAGCAGTCCGGACCCGCCGGCCGGATCTGCGCCGCCGCGCCCGTCGTCGCGGACCTTGACGACTAAGCGCCCGTCTTCTGTGGCGACCGTGATGTCCACGACCGACGCGTGGGCGTACTTTGCTGCGTTCGTCAACGCCTCTGACACGACGTAGTAAGCCGTCACCTGGACCGGTTCAGGAAACCGTCCCTCGCCGACTCGGATATCGAGGTTGACGGGAATCGGCGAACGTCGCGCAAGCGTCTTCAGGGCCGGCGTCAATCCGCCCTCGGAGAGGCCGGCCGGATGGATCCCGAGGGCGATCTTGCGGAGTTCATCGAGTACGCCCGTCAGACGGTCGACCACGTGGGACAACGCCATGCGGTGCTGTTCGAGCTCCTCCGGCACCGTTGCTTGCGCCGCCCGCAGCTCGAGCGCCAGCGAGACGAGCTGCTGCTGCGCCCCGTCATGCAGGTCACGCTCGATCCGGCGCCGCGTTGCGTCGGCCGTCGCGACGATGCGCGCACGCGAGGCCTCGAGCTCGGCACGACTTTCGGCGTTGGCGATCGCCGTAGCCAGGAGTTCCGTGAACTTTGCCAGCCGGCTTTCTGTTTGGGCCGGCAGCGGCTGGCGCTCACGCGAGCCTGCAACCATCACGCCCCAGACCCGACCCTCGACTTCGATTGGAACACCGACGGCGAACCGGATTCCTGCGCTGCGTACGGCGTCTGCGATCGGCCCTCGTGCATCGGCGGCATCGATGCGAGCTGTCCTGCCAGTCCGGTGGACCAAGGCCGTGGCGCTCGATCCCTCCAGCGGCCAACGGGTGCCCACCGGCCCGAACACCTCTACACGTGACGTTGCCAGCACCGTCGCCGTTCCGTCGTCGTACCGCAGCAAGATCGTCAGAGGCACCCCGAGCATTCGCGCGGCCTCGTCGCGTACGGAAGCAAACACCTCGTTCGGCGTCGCGCCTTCGGCGACGAGCGTCGCGACGCGGCGTAGCGCCGCCTGCTCATTCGCAAGCTCGAAGAGCTCGGTGTGGGCCTGGCTGTTCGAGATCGCCGAGGCGAGCAGCTGCGTAAACCTTGCGAGGCGAGGCTCGGTCTCCTTCGCCAGCGGTTGGGGCTCACGCGAGAGTGCGGTAATGACACCCCAGAGCGCACCATCGACGACGATCGGGACACCGATTCCCCAGCGGATGCCGTGCTGCCGCGCCGCGTCGGCCGCCGGGCCGGTGAGCTGGGTCCAGTCGTCGACACGGACGGTCCCGCCCGTCTCGAACACGGTGGTGCTCAGGCTTTCTTGCATGGGCGGCCGACGGCTGCCAACTGGCGCTAAGTCCACGCCGGACGCTGCGAGGACGGTCGCCGCTCCGTCGGCGTCGTACCGCAACATCACCGCGATCGGGATGCCCAGCGCTCGCGGCACCTCGTCGGCGACGGCGGCGAACACCTCGTCCGGCGGCGCACCCTCGGCCACGAGTGTCGCGATGCGTTGCAGCGCCGCCTGCTCCGCGGCGAGACGCGCGCGCTCCTCGCCGCTCGCTGCGTTTGCGACCGCGGTCGCCACCAGTTCCGTGAAGGCAACGAGACGTCGCTCCGTGTCGGCGGGAAGCGGCTCGTCCTTCGAGGCGACGGCGAGGACTCCCCACAGGCGGCCGTCGAGGGTGATCGGCGCGCCGACCGACGAGCGCCAACCCATCTCGCCCGCGCGCGCGGCGGCCTCGCCCGGCTCGGTCTTGTAGTCATCGATGCGCGCAGGCCCGCCCTCTTTCAAGACGCGGTCCGATACCGTGCCCTCGAGGTCGAAGCGATGGCCAGCATGGACGTAGCCACCGGTGCTCGTCCAGCCGCCAAGGGCGGTTACGGTGCCGTCGTGCTCGAAGCGGGTGAGCGCCGCGCCTTCGGCAGGAATGAGCCGTGCGACCTCGACGCTGACGGTCTCGAACAGGTCGGCTGGCGCTATCCCCCGCGCAACCAGGGTCGCGACGTGCCGGAGCGCGGCCTGTTCCCTCGCGAGGCGCGCGAGCTCCTTGTGGACCTCGCTGGTCGCGAGTGCTGTCGCCACCTGCTCGGTGAACTCCGGGAGACGGTCCTCAAGCTCGCCGGGAAGCGGCGCATCCGGCGACGACGTCGAGATCACTCCCCAGGGCCAAAGGTAAAGGCAATGGCTGGTAGCTGTAAGGGTAGCTGCGCCCTATCGTTCAAGTCTCGGACGGGCCGGTCCGAACCGACAACACGGCGTCGGCCCCGGGCGGTCGCCGAGGTGACGGTGTATCGCTGAGGTGAGCGGCCCGACCGTCGGAGTCTGTTGGCCCGGGCATTTCGGACGACAGCGGCGAAGCCGCGAGCAGCCCAACCCGACGACCCCGCTAGCGGGAATGGGAGAAGCCAGCCAGCGGCCGGCCCACGGCAGGGAGGTGGCGGCTCATCGAGGGCAGCCAATCCGCTCATCTGCTAGCGGGAACCTCTGGACCCGGGCTCCCAGCCCCGCGCTGTCGACCGCGGCGCAGGTCAGTTCTCGTCTCACTCGAGCTAGCGGGAGCCGGAGCGGACCTACTCCTGTTACTGAGCGGGGATGCCGTCGCTGGCGTCCAATCCCACCCTGCCTGGTGGTCTCGCGTTGCAATGCTCACCCGCTTCTTCTGCGCCGTCTGGTTGCGGTGGAGCAGCCAGGTCGCGGCCATGAGCAGCGCGAAGCTGCCCCCACCCACCGCGAGGTAGCCGACGTCGGCGGTGCTGCTGTCCCACAGGGCGTGCAGGACTACTGCACCCGCGAAGACCAGGCAGAACCGGAGCCAGCCGAGCCAGCGGCTGCGGGCGCCGCGAATGGCGAAGAGGGCGGCGCAGGCCAGGCCGGTCCACGCCGCGTGACCACCGGGCTCGGCAACTGAGCGGAGCGTGAGCAGCTGGGTGACAGGCTCGAGGCGCCCGCCGCTGTGCAGCAGCGCAGCGAAGGCGTATCCCATCGTCTCCAGCGCCGCGAAGCCGCTCGCGACGGCGACTCCGAGCAGCAGCCCGTCGGTCGGTAGCGGCCTGCGCCAGCCGAGGATGACGGCGGGAACGGCCAGCTTGGCTGATTCCTCGATGAAGCCTATGGCCAAGGTCGGCAGCGATCCGAGGGTGCGGATGGTCTCGTACTCCACCGTCCCGGCGACCACGGTGCCGATCACACCGCCGAGCGCGGCAGCAATGGCGATTTGGACGACGGACAACCGGCCTCGGCCAAGCAGGCCGCCGATGAAGGTGGTGAACGTCGCCGGCGCCACTGCGGCGCCGATGACCAGCAGCGACGGCACGTAGAGGATGTCTTGGGTGCCGAGCAGCGCGGCGAGAACCGCGCCGTACAGCGCCGACCCGACCAGGAGGACGGTGATCCAACGCAGCTGTGGCGGCAGGCCCCTACGCAAGTGAGAGTGTGCCACGGCGGTAGTCATCAGGACTCCTCGACGGTGGAGGCGGCTATGGCGGCTGACGAGCCGTCATGTCCACAGGATCTGCCACCGGGCGGCTGCCGTCTTCGCGGCCAGCGCCAAACTCCCCTACCTGCCAGCTGGAATCAATCGATGGGGATGGCCAGGAGCTCACGGCCGGTCGTCGTCTCGATGCCGAGTGCAACTATCCGAGGGAGAGGAACGGTGGTCGAGGTGGGTACGTCGACAGTGCCGTCGTAGCCTGCCGGCCAGCTGCCTGCCTGGTGCCGTGCACCCGAACTGTCCCGGACGATCAACCGGCAGGTCAGGCCCTCCGGCACCCCGCGGAGTCGAAGCCGGATATCGGTTCCAGCGTCGGTCCCTACGAGGTTCGCCGTGCCCGACACTCTCGCCCCGGTCGCCGTGGCGAGCACCGGACCTGGCGGCTGCGAACCCTGCTGATCAATGGCCGGGATCGCCATACCTGCCGCCGCGACGGCGAGGGCGGCCGCGAGCAGTGCTCGGCGTGACTTGGCCTGGCGCTGCCGGGTTGCGGAAGTCGTCGCCAGCAACCGGTTGAGCAGTACCGTCGACGGCTCAGGCGATTTGCCTGGAGCGATCTCGGTCTCGCTCACCGAGCCCAGAAGATCGGCGACAGGGCGCAGCTCATCGACGGCGGCCCGGCAGATCAGGCACAGCTTGAGGTGGACATCGATTCTCGCTCGCTCCGATGCGTCGACCCGGTCCAGTACGTAGGCCCCGACCGACTCGGTGACAGCGCAGCTCGTCGCGCTCGCCGAGAAACGGTTCACGGCGTCGTCACCCCCCGCTCTTCGAGCACGAGCCGCAGGGCCCGCAGCGCGTAGAAGCTGCGCGACTTCACCGTGCCCGCAGGGATGCCGAGGACCGCGGCGGCTTCCACGATCGACCGGCCGCGGTAGAAGAGTTCGACGATGACCTGGCGATGCGCCTCGCTGAGCGTTCGGAGGGCGTCGGCCACTTGCCAGGACATCAACGCCTGATCGAAGGCGCGGTCGTCCGTCACCAGCGCGTCGGCCGCGTAGATCGGGACTTCGGGTGCCCTCGCGGTCTTGGCCCGATGCCCGGAGATCACGAGGTTGCGCGCGACCGTATAGAGCCAGGGCCGTACACGATCTTCGCTCAGCGCCTCGGGATGCTGCCACGCCCGCAGGAGTGTTTCCTGTACGACGTCTTCCGCGCGCTGACGGTCGCCGCCGACCAGTCGCTGGACAAAACTGAGCAGCGGGCCGGCGTACTCCGCGTAAAGCGTACGGACGAGATCCTCGTCGGCTGCTTGGCGGACACCCACACAAAAAGCTACGCAGCAGGCCCGCGCGGCGGTTCAGACGCGAATAGGCGGTTGACCGCCTGCACCCGCAGGGCTGAGCGCCTCGCTATGGCAGGGCGATCAGGCCGAACTCCGCAGGACTCGCCAGTAGTTCGTGCCAGGGCAGGACCCGGACCGTGAAACCGACCTGGCCGGTCTTCAGCAGAGCGACGCTCCCCTCATATCGCCACCTGCCCGACTCGTAAGCCTCCGCTGGATCCAGTGTCTGAAACATCGGTTGAGTGATGCCGTCGCTGTCGTCGACCCGGCCGTATGCCACCTGCACGGCGACGTCTTGCGGCGTGAGATCACCGAGTGACACGAATGCTCGCACCACCAGAGTTGCGCCGACCGACGTCGCGTCCGCGACGCCGTCCGACTCCACGTGATCGACCCGCACGCTCGGCCACGCGTGACGGACCCGCCCCTTCCAATCGGCGAGCACCTTGGCGCCGGCGAAGTCGCCGTCGGCGACCGCAGCCACCGAGCGCGCAGCCGGGGCGTAGAGCGCGTGCACATAGTCGCGCAGCATCCGGTCGGCGCCGACCCGGGGTCCCAATGTCCGCAGCGTGTGCCGCACCATCGCGAGCCAGCGCACCGGAAGCCCTGCGACATCGCGGTCATAGAACTGCGGCGCTACCCGGTTTTCGATGAGGTCATAGAGGGCCGCGGCCTCGAGTTCATCGCGCCGGTCCGGGTCGTCGACACCGCTGGCGCTCGGGATCGCCCAGCCGTTCTGCCCGTCATAGAACTCGTCCCACCACCCGTCCATGATCGACAGGTTGAGGCAGCCGTTGAGCGCGGCCTTCATGCCCGAGGTGCCGCATGCCTCGAGCGGGCGCAGCGGGTTGTTCAGCCACACGTCACACCCGGGATAGAGGGTCTGCGCCATCCCCATGTCGTAGTTGGGGAGGAAAACGATCCGGTGCCTGACCTCGGGATCGTCGGCGAACCGTACCAGGTCGCGGACGAGCGCCTTCCCGCTGTCATCGGCTGGGTGCGACTTGCCCGCCACCACGATCTGAATGGGTCTTGTGGGGTGCAGCAGCAGGCGCTTGAGCCGGTCCGGGTCGTTCAGCATCAGCGTCAAGCGTTTGTAGGACGGGACGCGACGGGCGAAGCCGATCGTGAGCACCTCGGGATCCAGCGCCGCGGAGACCCAGCCGAGCTCGGCCTCGCTGGCGCCGCGTTGCCGCCAGGACTCCCGCAGCCGCCGCCGCACGTCGTCCACGAGAGCAGCCCGCAGGATCCCGCGCAACTGCCACAGCGCCGCGTCGTGGACCAGCTCCCAGCCCGTACCTCCCGCTGTCGGCGACCCGGCGCCCGCTTCGCCTGCCGACGACTCACCGTTTAAGGGTGGCTCCGCGTACGCCGCGAGTCCGGCCGCGGCCGCCGGGGCGTACTCGGCCAGGGTCACAGTCACCTCCGGCTTGACCCAGGTCGGCGCGTGGACGCCGTTGGTGATCGAACCGATCGGCACCTCTTCCGGGTCGAAGCCCGGCCACAGGCCGGCGAACATTTCCCGGCTCACCCTTCCGTGCAGCAGACTCACGCCGTTGGCACGCTGGGCCAGCCGCAGCCCCATCACTGCCATGTTGAACAGATCGGGGCTTCCGCCCTCGTAGGTCTCCGCACCCAGCTCGAGGATCCGGTCGACCGGTGTGCCTGGCGAGGCGTTGTCCCCGCCGAGGTACTGCATGATCAGCTCGCGCGGGAAACGGTCGATGCCCGCCGGTACCGGCGTGTGGGTGGTGAAGACGGTGCCGGTCCTGACGGCCTCGAGTGCGGTGTCGAAAGACAGGCCCGCCTCCTCCGTCAGCTCCCTGATCCGCTCCAGCCCGAGGAAGCCGGCATGGCCCTCGTTGGTGTGGAAGACGATGGGGTCAGGTGTGCTGGTGATCTGGCAGTACGTCCGCAGCGCCCGGACACCACCGATTCCCAGCAGCATCTCCTGCAGCAGCCGGTGCTCCGTCCCGCCGCCGTAGAGCTTGTCGGTCACCTCCCGCTCGCCAGGGCCGTTGTCCTCGATATCCGAGTCGAGCAGGAGCAGCGGCACCCGGCCGACCTGCGCCTTCCAGATCTGAGCTGCCAGTAGGCGGCCGCCCGGCAGGCCGACCCGTACTCGCAACGGCGCACCCGCGGTATCCCGCAGCAAAGCAAGCGGGAGCGCATATGGGTCGATCAACGGGTAGTGCTCGATCTGCCAGCCGTCCGCGGACAGGGTCTGCCGGAAGTACCCACGGCGGTAGAGCAGACCGACGCCGATGATCGGTACGCCGAGGTCGCTGGCCGCCTTGAGGTGGTCGCCGGCCAGGATGCCGAGGCCGCCCGAGTACTGCGGCATGGCGGCGGTGATTCCGAACTCGGGTGAGAAGTACGCGATCGACTCGGGCAGAACAGGCGAGGCCTGCGATCCGGCAGCGCCGCCCGCACCGGCGGCTGCATCGGCGCCACCACCCTGGTCCGGGCCCAGTTCTTCACTGGTTGCGGCGAGGAACTGATACCACCGCGGGGCGGTGAGGTAGGTGGCGAGGTCAGCGGCGGCCTCGTCGAGCCGCGCTCTGAATTCCGGATCCACCGCAAGCTGGTCGAGCCGGTCTGGAGAGAGCTCGCCGAGCAGCCGGACCGGGTCATGCCTGACCAGCTCCCAGACCTCAGGGTCGGCTGCCGCGAACAGCTCGCGCGTTGGCGCGTACCACGACCACCTGAGGTTCATGGCGAGCTCGCCAAGAGCGGTCAGCGGCTCAGGCAGGACAGCCTGGACGGTGAATCGACGAAGGGCTCTCACGGTGAGGCACCCTAACCCGTCAACGTCGCAGCCCGCCTCACATGGCCTTGTACAACCCGCCTCGCATGCCCTTGCACAACAGGGTTCGGGGGTTGCCGTGACGCACTTGGGTAGGTTCGTTGAGGTGAGGATGGGGCGCATTCCGATCACCGATGTCCAGCCCGCGGTCGACTGCGGACGTCGCCCGGCGAAAGCGGTGCCCGGGGAGACGGTCCGCATCAGTGCCCTCGTGTTCCGCGAGGGTCATGACGCGGTCAACTGCAACGTGGTTCTGCGAGATCCGGACGGCCGGCCCGGGCCGTACACGCCTATGCGTCCTGGCGCACCGGGCACAGACCGTTGGTACGCCGACGTCGTCGCCGACCGCCCCGGGCTGTGGTCGTACGCGATCGAGGGTTGGTCCGACCCGATGGCGACGTGGCGGCATGCCGCGGTGGCGAAGATCTCGGCGGCAGAGGGCGGCGCGACCGCGGGCGGGATCCCCCAGGTCACAGAGCAGGACGTCGACCTGGCTCTCGAGGAGGGTGCGAGGATCTTCGAACGCGCCGCCGCGACCGTCCCGCCCCGCCACCGTGGCCTGTTCAAGGACGTCATCATTGCGCTGCGGGACCGGTCCCGGCCAGCGCCGGCTCGGCTGGCTGCTGCCACCGCGCCTGAGGTGAGCGCCGTCCTCGCGGATAACCCGCTGCGCGATCGCGTCACCACCTCGTCCCGGTTCGTCCTGCAGGTGGACAGGAAGCTGGCACTCTTCGGCGGCTGGTACGAGTTCTTCCCTCGCTCTGAGGGCGCGCGGTTCGACGAGGAAGCCCAGGCTTGGCGGTCGGGGACATTCGGCACGGCGGCGAAGCGGCTGCCCGCAATAGCGGCGATGGGTTTCGACGTCGTCTACTTGCCACCGATCCACCCGATCGGGATCGCGCACCGCAAGGGCAGGAACAACACGCTCGTCGCGGAGCCGGACGATCCCGGCTCGCCGTGGGCGATCGGCGGCCCCGAGGGCGGCCACGACGCGATCCACCCCGATCTTGGAACATTCGATCAGTTCGACGCCTTCGTCGCCGAGGCCGCGAAGCACGGCCTCGAGATCGCGCTG
>DATBRJ010000160.1:0-16949 GCA_036560395.1 Actinomycetes bacterium
AATTGATCAGCGGTTCGTCGGAACCGGCGGATAACATGGAAGGCAAATGGCACCCGCGACATCCATCCAGCACAAGATCGTCGTACCGGCCAGCGTGCCGATGGTGAGCCTCCTCGGCTCTGCCGACGAGTTCCTCAGAGCAGTCGAACGGCAGTTCCCCGACACGGACGTCCACGTCCGCGGCAACGAGATCACCGTGAGTGGCGAGCCGCAGAACGTGGCGCTGGTCGAGCGGCTGATCGACGAGCTCGTGCTCGTCCTGCGTACCGGCCAGCCGCTGACCGTCGACGCCATCGAGCGATCCATCCACATGCTCCGCGCCGAGACCACCGAACGACCGGCCGACGTGCTCACCCTTGACATCCTGTCCAACCGCGGTCGCACCATCCGGCCCAAGACTCTCAACCAGAAGCGCTATGTCGACGCGATCGACAAGCACACCGTCGTGTTCGGCATCGGCCCCGCCGGCACCGGCAAGACCTATCTCGCCGTGGCCAAGGCGGTCCAGTCGCTGCAGGCCAAGCAGGTCAACCGGATCATTCTCACCCGGCCGGCGGTGGAGGCCGGCGAGCGGCTGGGCTTTCTGCCGGGAACTCTGTACGAGAAGATCGATCCCTATCTGCGCCCCCTCTACGACGCGCTGCACGACATGGTCGACCCCGACTCGATCCCGCGCCTGATGTCTGCGGGGACGATCGAGGTGGCGCCGCTCGCCTACATGCGCGGTCGTACGCTGAACGATGCGTTCATCATCTTGGACGAGGCCCAGAACACCTCGCCCGAGCAGATGAAGATGTTCCTGACCCGGCTCGGCTTCGGCTCCAAGATCGTCGTGACGGGTGATATCACCCAGATCGACCTCCCTGCGGGCACCCGCAGCGGCCTGAAGATCGTCCGAGAGATTCTCGAAGGCGTGGAGGACGTCGAGTTCCGCATGCTGACCAGCCACGATGTCGTACGCCACAAGCTGGTGAGCCGGATCGTGGATGCCTACAGCAGGTGGGATGCGGCGAACGGTGCCGAGACTCGCGGAGCCGACCGGATCACCGGGCCGCGAGGTCGCGCCGGAGGACGCAGGGCCGGCCGCCAAGGCCGCTAGCGGGTGCGGCACGCTGGTCTCATGCCCCAGCCCGACATGCGGCACTTCCCACACCTCGCCCTCGGATCGGCCCGACCTGCGCCGGCCCCAGTTCTGCCGATCCCCGCCGCCGCGCTCGTCGGCCAGCTCGCAGGAGCGTCGGGATGGGCGCCATGAGCATCGAGATCGCCAACGAGTCCGGCATCGATGTCGACGATGCCGCACTCGTAAGCCTGGCGCGGCATGTTCTGGACGCGATGAAGATCCATCCGCAAGCGGAGCTGTCGATCCTGCTTGTGGACGAGGCCGCGATGGAAGAGCTCCACGTCAAGTGGATGGACGAGCCCGGCCCGACCGATGTGCTGTCTTTCCCGATGGACGAGCTGCGCCCGCCACGCGGTGACGATGACGGAGAGGCCGAGCCCGGGCTCCTCGGCGACGTGGTGATCTGCCCGCAGGTCGCGGCGCGGCAAGGGCGGCGCGCAGGCCATGGCTTCGCAGACGAGGTGAACCTGCTGCTGACTCACGGCATCCTGCATCTGCTCGGCTACGATCATGCGCAGCCGGACGAGGAACGGGAGATGTTCGGCCTGCAGGCGAAACTGCTCGGATCCTGGTGGGAGGAGCGGTCGGCCCGGCCCGGCGCGACGTCGGGTCCGGATGCCGGATCGACCGATGGTGGACTGCGATAGACAGGTGGCGCTGTGACCGCCGCCGATGGCTGGACGATCGGTCTCGCCATACTCCTGGTCGCGGTGGCCGGTGTTCTCGCCGGCATCGAGGTGGCATTCACGCGCGTCTCGCGGGTGCGTGCGGAGGAATTGGCCAGGGAGGACGGCCGTGCCGCGCAGCGGCTGCTTGACGTGACCGCTGACCCTGCCCGGTACGTGAACCTCGTCCTGCTCCTTCGGGTTGCCTGCGAGCTGACGGCCGTCGTCCTCGTCACCGTGGTCTGCCTGCATCGGTTCCCCGAGACCTGGCAGGCCATCCTCTTCTCCGTCGTGGTGATGGTCTTCGTGTCCTATGTCGTGGTCGGCGTCGCACCCCGTACCCTCGGTCGCCAGCACGCCGACTCCGTGGCCCTCGTCGGTGCGGTCGTCTTCCATCCGCTGGCCCGGGTGCTCGGGCCGCTGCCCCAGCTGCTCATTCTGCTCGGCAATGCGTTGACGCCAGGGCGTGGCTTCCGCGAGGGACCGTTCGCCTCGGAGGCCGAGCTTCGGGAGCTCGTGGATCTGGCCGAGGAGAGCCGGCTCATCGAGGCGGAGGAACGCCGCATGGTGCACTCCGTCTTCGAGCTCGGCGACACGATCGCCCGCGAGGTCATGGTTCCGCGGACCGACATGGTCTTCATCGAGCGGCACAAGACACTCCGCCAGGCGCTGTCCCTCGCCCTGCGCAGCGGCTTCTCGCGGATCCCGGTTGTCGGCGAGGGTGAGGACGATGTCGTGGGGATCGTCTACCTCAAGGACCTGGCGCGCCGCACCCACGAATACCACGAAGGCGAATCCACCGAGCAGGTCGAGTCGGTGATGCGGTCGGCGACCTTCGTACCCGACTCCAAGCCCGTCGACGACCTGCTGCGAGAGATGCAGGTCAACCAGATCCACATGGTGGTCGTCGTCGATGAGTACGGGGGCACCGCCGGCATCGTCACGATCGAGGACATCCTGGAGGAGATCGTCGGCGAGATAGCCGACGAGTACGACATCGAAAGGCCGGGCGTTGAGTGGCTCGCAAACGGTTCGGTACGGGTCACGGCACGGCTACCGGTGGAGGAGCTCGCCGAGCTGTTCGACGTCGAGCTCGACGACGAGGATGTCGACACCGTGGGAGGGTTGCTTGCCAAACACCTTGGGCGGGTGCCGATCCCTGGCGCCACCGCTGTCGTCGAGGGCTTGACGCTCACCGCCGAGAGTGCCGCCGGGCGGCGCAACCAGATCGGCACCGTTCTCGTCTCCCGCGTCGACCAAGAAGCCCGGCCCGCCTGACGGTTATGGTGGTCCTCCGTGGAGGAGGTCGGCCCGGAGAACGAGAAGATCATCGTACTGGCGCGGTCAGCCAGGTCGCGGCTGTCCGCTGCCGAAGGCGCTGCGGTGCGAGACACGACCGGGCGTACATACGCGGCGACGACCGTGGCGCTGCCATCTCTGCAATTGAGCGCCATCCGTGCCGCCATCGTGATGGCGGTGGGCAGCGGCGCGGACGGCCTGGAAGCGGTCGGGGTCGTCAGCGGGTCGGACAAGCCGCCCTCGGCGGAGGATCTCGCCGCGGTCAGGGATCTCGGCGGTCCGACGACCCCGGTCTACCTCGCTACCCCGGACGGCCACGTCTGGGCCCGTATCGACGCTAGGTGACCGGTGTCACCTCATCTGGTCGCGCGGGCGGCGCGGATCCCCGGATGAGCTGGCGAGGTGAGTGACCCTTGGGTACGCCACACTTGACCCATGTCGGCAGGCCCGCGGGACTCGTCGAGCGACGAGACACCGCATCGCGCCGGCTTTGCCTGCCTGGTGGGCCGTCCGAACACCGGCAAGTCGACGCTGACCAACGCGCTCGTCGGCACCAAGGTGGCGATCACGTCCCGCCGTCCGCAGACGACGCGGCACGCGATCCGCGGAATCCTCACCCGCCCCGACGCGCAGCTGATCCTGATCGATACCCCCGGATTCCACCGCCCCCGCACGCTGCTCGGTGAGCGGCTCAACGACGTCGTCAGGTCCACCTACGCCGAGGTCGACGTGATCGGACTGTGCATACCGGCGGACGAGAAGATCGGCCCGGGTGACCGGTTCATCGCCGCCGAGCTGGCCAAGGTGCCACGCACGCCGGTCCTCGCCCTCGTCACGAAATCCGACAAGGTCGGCCGGCGGGAGCTGGCCGAACAGTTAGCTGCGGTGGACCAATTGGGGCGGGCGGGGGGTCCGGACTTCACCGACATCGTGCCGGTGTCCGCGAAGCAGGGCGAACAGCTCGACACCGTCGAGGATCTGCTCATCGCGCGCCTCCCTGAGGGCCCTCGGCTCTATCCCGAGGGCGAGCAGACAGACGAGCCGGAGCAGGTCATGGTGGCGGAGCTGATCAGGGAAGCGTCGCTGGAGGGCGTACAGGACGAGCTCCCGCACTCCATCGCCGTCGTCGTCGAGGAGATGGGGCTGCGGGAGGGGCGCACTGCGGACCGGCCGTTGCTCGACATCCACGCCACCCTGTACGTCGAGAGGCCGAGTCAGAAGGCGATCGTCATCGGTGCCGGAGGCTCGAGATTGCGTGCGGTGGGCAGCGAGGCACGCCGCCACATCGAGGCGCTGCTCGGCACACCGGTCTACCTCGATCTGCACGTCACCGTTGCCAAAGACTGGCAGCGGGACCCCAAACAGCTCCGCAAGCTCGGCTTCTGACGCTTCGGCCCGCAGCGCGCCCGCGCCGTCTCGGGACTCAACTGACGCGGTGCTGCTGTTCGCCGGTCCCGAAGGCTCCCTTCGCCGAGATCAGGAGCGATCACGCCGGCGGGAGCGTATAGATCACGACCGGGCTGGCGCGTGTGATCTTCGCCCCTGAATCCTGTTCAACGACCGAGACCCGCTTTGATCAACCACCGTGCATGGAGCATGAATTCGCGGCTCATTGCGATCAGGTGATGTGCGCATAGCGTGGCGCTGAAGCCCAAACCGTCACGTTGGGCGCACGATGGTTGATCCGTGTCCTGCTCAAACTCACGGTTCGCGCACGACGCCTGATCCTCTTGCGAGCTGTCACGAAGGCGGCTGTACCGCGATCGTCCAGTCGTCCCAGAGCTCCGAGGGGCGATAGCCGAGCTCTCGGTTGACCCGCAACATCGGCTCGTTGTCCGGATCGTTGAATGTCTGGACTTCCTGGATTCGCGGATCGACCTCGGTGAGCCATGCGACCATCTCGGCCTTGAGCCGCACACCGAGCTTGTGGCCGCGATGCTCATGGAGCACGGCAGTGTCCCCCTGATCTGCACGGATACCACCGACGTTCCAGAGCTGAGTCAGGCCGGCGAACTCCCCGCTCGTGTCATCGCGTGCACAGATGACGTATTCCTTGATCCCGAGGCTTCTATTACGATCCTCGGCCTCTCGCAGCAGATCGGGCTTGGCTTCGTGCGGCTCGTAGTCGATGCCGTCGGCGACCGGCGCGTCGAGCATGCCGTTCTTGGCGTGGATGTAGTCGCTGAGGTGCTCGTCGGGGCATCGATCGGTCCAGCGGACGAGCGAATACTGCGGCGAAGCCTTGGCAATCCTCTTGGCTAGCCGGCCGAGCTTGTCTCGGTCGATCTGGTCGAACCGCTGAACGCTGCGCAGCAGGGTTTGCGTGCGCTCCGCGCCCACCGCATCCGCAAACTCAGCCGCTGCATCGGAGCGTGGTCCGCCCACGTTGAGCGTGCGCCGGCCTTCGGCACGAGCGCGCTCGACCGCGTGCCCGAACAGGGCTCGGCCGAGGCCACGCCGGCGGACGTCCGGGCGGACATGGATCGCCGCCCACGCCAGATGTTTGTTGCTGTCGTCGAAGAGCTGCAGGCGCAGAGCCGCTGCGATCCCGTCGTCATCGCGAATGACCCAGGTTTCGCACCGCGTCCCCGGATCCATGTACAGCCACCACGTCGTCTGCTCGCGTGGCAACGGCGGGTCGTACGGAAGGTCGTAGGCGTCCACCTCGACGCGAAACCGCCACCAGCGGTCTCTCGAGACCTCGCTCTCCGGGTCCAGCAGCTCGATGTCGAGCAGCTCCTGCTCGGGCCTGAACCACCGAGTCTCCATGTGCACAGCCAACCGCAGCCCGCAAGGCTCGGCTAGCCGATATCACGAGGTAACCCTGCAGTTTGCGGTATCAATCGCGAGGTCCTCCGGCATCCATCACCGGACCTCCTTGACGGCACCGTCAAGGAAGTCTCGGTGCGTCTGCCGGGTCCCTCCGGCATCCATCACCGGACCTCCTTGACGGCACACTTGTCTCGTGAATGGCGTTCTGATCGTGACTGGGGGGAGTAGGGGTATCGGCGCGGCGACGGCGCGGCTCGCGGCCGGCCACGGGTGGGATGTGTGCGTCGGCTATCGCGCCGAAGGCGCCGCAGCTGCGGAGGTTGTGCACAGCTGCGAGGCTCACGGCGTCAAGGCCTTGGCAGTGCAAACGGATGTGTCGATCGAGGCCGACATCGTGCGTCTCTTCGAGGCCGCGGATGCAGAACTCGGACCTGTTCGCGGCCTTGTGAACAACGCCGGCATCGTCGACCTCCAATCTCGGGTCGAAGACATGAGTGCGGAACGCATCCAGCGCATGCTCGCCGTCAACGTCCTTGGTTCGTTTCTGTGTGCAAGGGAGGCGGTTCGCCGGATGTCGACGGCCCGTGGCGGCGAGGGCGGGGCAATCGTGAACGTGTCCTCCCGGGCTGCGGTTCTCGGCGCACCGGGGGAGTACGTGGACTATGCCGCATCGAAGGCCGCGGTCGACGCGCTGACCATCGGCCTGGCGCGCGAGGTCGCGGCCAGTGGAATCCGGGTCAACGGCGTACGCGCCGGGCTGATCGATACCACCATTCACGCGGACGGCGGCGAGGCCGGCCGGGTGAGCCGGTTGGCCGGAACGGTTCCCATGCAGCGCGGTGGGCGGTGGAGGAGGTCGCCGAGGCGATCCTCTGGCTGCTGTCGCCGGCCGCCTCCTATGTCACCGGTTCGATTGTTGACGTCGCCGGCGGCCGCTGAACGGGCACTGGCAGCGGTCTCGGAATGTGGGATGAGTGGTTCGGTGAGTGATCAATCCGGTAGCCTGACCGGCGATGCGTTACAGCGGACTGCTCCTTCTTAGCGGCCGCGGCGAGGCTCCTTAGACGAGCCGGCTCCCTCGCCGCGGGTGGTCGTCGTTGCCGGACCTTCGCGGCGAGCTGAGGAGCCGACCGAAATGCCCGTGCCACAACAACCGAGCGCGATGCCGGTACAGCGTTATCACCCGTATACCTCGATCCACCTTCCTGACCGCACCTGGCCCGACAAGCGGATCACCGCGGCGCCCCTGTGGTGCTCGGTCGACCTGCGCGACGGCAACCAAGCGCTGATCGACCCGATGACGCCGGCGCGCAAGCGGCGGATCTTCCAGCTCCTATGCCGCCTGGGCTACAAGGAGATCGAGGTCGGCTTCCCGTCCGCGAGCCAGACCGACTTCGACTTCGTCCGTGAGCTCGTCGAGAACGACATGATTCCGGATGACGTCACCATCCAGGTGCTGACGCAGGCTCGCGACCACCTCATCGAGCGCACCTTCGAGTCGCTGCAGGGCGCTCGGCGGGCAATCGTCCACCTGTACAACTCCACCTCCGCACTGCAACGACGAGTCGTCTTCCGTACCGACCGGGAAGGCGTCGTGGACATCGCGGTCGAGGGCGCCCGGCATGCGCGCAAGCTTGCCGAAGCGGCGACCGATACCGACTGGCGATTCGAGTACTCACCCGAGTCCTTCACCGGCACCGAACCCGAGTTCGCCCTCGAGGTGTGCGAGGCAGTGATGGACGTATGGGAGCCGACCGTCGACCGGCCCACGATCATCAATCTGCCGTCGACCGTGGAGATGTACACGCCCAATCTCTACGCCGACGTCATCGAGTGGTTCGGCCGTAACCTGCGGCAACGCGACGCTGTGGTGCTCTCTGTCCACCCGCATAACGACCGTGGCACCGGCGTCGCGGCGGCCGAGCTTGCCGTACTGGCCGGCGCCGACCGGGTCGAGGGCACCTTGTTCGGCAACGGCGAGCGCACGGGCAATGTCTGCCTCGTCACGCTTGGGCTCAACCTCCTCGCGCAGGGCATCGATCCGGAGATCAATTTCTCCGATATCGACGAGATCCGCCGGACGGTCGAGTACGGCAACCAGCTTCCGGTGCCCGAGCGGCATCCCTACGGCGGCGCGCTCGTCTTCACCGCGTTCTCCGGATCGCATCAGGACGCGATCAAGAAAGGGCTCGAGGCAATGGAGGTGGATGCCGGGGCCGCCGGCGTGCCGATTGGTGAGCATCCCTGGCACGTGCCCTATCTGCCGATCGATCCCCGAGATATCGGCCGCTCCTACGAGGCGGTCATCCGGGTCAACTCGCAGTCCGGCAAGGGCGGGGTTGCCTACATCATGAAGACCGAGCACGCCCTCGACCTACCGCGCCGCCTGCAGATCGAGTTCTCCCAGGTCATCCAGGCGTACACCGACGCAGGGGGCGGTGAAGTGGCGCCGGAGGAGATGTGGCGCATTTTCGAGGCTGAGTACCTCGCCGCTCGCGAGCCGTTTGCGCTCAACTCTGTACACACCTCATCGGCGGCCGGCGAGACCGATGCGCTCACGGTCAGCGTCTATGTGGACGGGGTGCCACGGACTCTCCACGGGACCGGGAACGGACCGATCGCCGCGTTCGTCGACGCGCTCACCGAACTGGGGATCGACGTGCGGGTGTACGACTACCACGAGCACGCGCTGTCCTCCGGCGGCGACGCCCGCGCAGCGGCCTACCTGGAATGCGGCATAGGAGACCGGGTGCTGTGGGGTGTCGGTATCGACGCGAATATCGTCACAGCGTCACTGAAGGCCGTGGTCAGCGCCGTTAATCGGTCGGCGAAGCCCGGCTAGTCACCTCCGCCGCAACACAGGATTTCACGCAGGTTTTCGCATGAAGGGCACCTTCACCCGGATCTATCGGGTGAAGGTGCCCTTCATGCGTTCGCGGTTCGACGCATGGTTCCCTTGCCTCAACAATCCCAGGGCTGCATGGTCCGCTCGGGTCGCCCTTGTCCACAAGGCTAAGAACGCGGCTCGCTTCTCCACGGCAAAGCGCCCGCTGCCCGGGGCTGTTCCAACCCCCTCCGGCGTCTCTGGCCGCCCCAGTCACGCTCGTTCCGCGATGCACGCGGTCGCGATGCGGCGAAACCCGACCCGCTCGTAGATGCGTGCGACCGCTTCGGAACCGGCGGACAGGAAGATGACGTCCACACCTCGCTGCTGCGCGTCAGCTACCAGTGCCGCGGTGATCGCAGCGCCGAGACCGCGGCGGCGTGCCGCGGGCAGCGTCGCGACGCCGACGATCTCGGTCACGCCGTCGACCGGTTGGTGGGAGCCGGAGGCCAGAGGACCGTTCTCGTCCTCGGCGACGGCGGACACGGTAAGGCCTCGCCGAACACGATCCCTGCGCCGCAAGAGCTCGGACTCTGTCATGGCGGCGACACGGGCGTCCCTTTCCCGAGTGCCGTCGCTGCCGACATCCACTCCTCCGGCGGCGAAACTCACCGTGGCCACCGCAGCGGCTGGTGCGAGCGCGGGATCGTCGGCGCTGAGGATCCGTACCGTCACGTCCTGCGCGTCGGCCATCGGCATCGGCTCGTGGAGGACCATGAGCGGGCACTCGAGGACCGGAAGGCCGGACTGCCGGACGACCGCAAGCAGGTCCGGTGCGATCTCATCGACCCACTCGAGCGCCTCGGGGACGCCGAGCTCGCGTTGTCGCTCCCGTAGCCGCTCGACAGCGGCGAGATCGAAGCTCCACGCCCGGCCGAGAGTCGGCCGCGCGTAATATGGCCAGCCGCCGTTGGACACGAAGAGCGTGAACGGTCCGATCTGTTCCGTACGAGAACCCGATCGCGGCACAGCGTCGTAGTAGTGCTCGATTCGATCAAGGAGGTCGCCCACGGGACCCCAGTCTGGCAGCCTCGACGCGGTCACGCGATGAGTATCCGGCGGGCCGGGACAAGCGCTCAGCGATCCCATCCACGAGCGCACTTGCCCGGGCTTGTGACGCCCCGGTGTCCCGAGGGCTCGAGGAGCGCTCGCCGATAGGACCTCCCGGGTGGTGGGACGAGTCATTGATCGTTGGACAGTCCCCCTGACGAGATCCGGCTGATGGTGCGGGTGGCTGCCAATGATCGGCGCTGTGGCGCGATTTCCTTCTGATGACGGTCCATCGATCGGCACCGGGCCGGCCTCGGTAAAGGACCGGCGACACGGCGAGGGCGTCGCGAGCGCCAGGCTCGGGTCTGGCGGAGAATGAGTCGGTGAGCTTGTACCGCGACGAGGCGATTGTGCTGCGGACCCAGAAGCTGGGCGAGGCGGACCGTATCGTCACACTGCTCACGAAGGGCAACGGCCGGATCAGGGCAGTGGCCAAAGGCGTGCGGCGAACGACGTCGCGGTTCGGGGCGCGGCTCGAGCCGTTCACTCGTATCGACGTACAGCTCGCGACCGGGCGGACCCTCGACATCGTTAGCCAGGTCGAGTCGTTGGATGCCTTCGGGGCAGGGATCGCTGACGACTATCCGCGATACACCGCGGGCACGGCGATGCTGGAGACCGCCGAGAAGCTCACTGATGAAGAGCGGGAACCTGCCGTCCAGCTCTATGTCCTCCTCGCCGGCGGGCTGCGCGCCCTGGCCGAGAATTCGCATGATGCCGGGCTGGTCCTCGATGCGTTCCTGCTTCGCGCGCTTGCGGTCTCCGGGTACGCACCGAGCTTCGGCACGTGCGTTCGATGCGGTGCGCCGGGGCCTAACCCGTACCTCGCCGTCCAGGCGGGCGGCGCTGCCTGTCAGGACTGCCGGCCAACCGGCTCCGTTGCGCCCGCTCCGGAGACGATGATGTTGCTCGCGGCCCTGCTCAGCGGGGAATGGCCGACCGCCGATACGAGCGAGCCGCGGCATCGGCGGGAGGCGAGCGGGATCGTCGCAGCCTATCTGCAGTGGCACCTCGAGCGGGGCCTGCGGTCCCTTGGGCTGGTGGAGCGTACGTGACCCAGCCGCGCCCGGGGACTGAGCCCGACCGGGAGTCCGACCGACAGCCCGACGCTGACGTACGCCCGCCGGCGGGCGGCCCGTCAGCGCGCGGCGGAGGCGCCACACTACGCGGGATCTCCTCGGCGGCCTTCGGCCGGCGTGGGATCCGCCGAGGCTCACGTCGGGCCGGCGAGGCGGGCGCGACCGAAGCAGCTGCCGTGGCCGTACCACGGCCGCCGGACCCTCATCCGAGCGGTGCGCGGCCCCCCGACATCCCGGCCCAGTTCGTACCCCGCCACGTGGCGATCGTCATGGACGGCAACGGCCGCTGGGCCAAGCAGCGCGGCCTGCCGCGGACGGCGGGCCACGAGGCCGGCGAGGCCGCGCTCTTCGACGTCATCGAAGGTGCGATCGAGGTCGGCGTGAAATACCTCTCGGCGTACGCGTTCTCGACCGAGAACTGGCGCCGTTCGCCGGACGAGGTGCGTTTCCTGATGGGCTTCAACCGGGACGTCATCCACCGGCGGCGCGACGAGCTGCATGCGAGAGGCGTCCGCATTCGCTGGGCGGGCCGCCGCCCGCGCCTGTGGCGCAGCGTGATCAAGGAGCTGGAGTACGCCGAGGAGCTGAGCCGCAACAACGACCTGATCACGCTGCAGTTCTGCGTGAACTACGGCGGCCGTGCCGAGATCGCCGATGCGGCGACGGCGATTGCGAGGGAAGTGGCGGCCGGCCGACTCAAGCCGGACCGAGTCAACGAAAAGCTCCTCGCTCGCTATCTCGACGAGCCGGACATCCCGGACGTCGACCTGTTCGTCCGATCGTCCGGGGAACAGCGCTTTTCGAACTTCCTGCTGTGGCAGTCCGCCTACGCGGAGATGGTGTTTTTGGACACGCTCTGGCCCGACTTCGACCGCCGCGATCTGTGGAAAGCCGTCGAGATCTATGCCAGCCGGGACCGCCGCTATGGCGGTGCGATTCCCAACCCCCCAAGCTGAGTCCTGCGTCCCGCCAGAAGGTGCCCTTCATGCGAGGGCGCAGTCGGGGCAGGTGCCGAAGACCTCAACGTTGTGGGTGACCCTCACGAAACCGTGTTCGGCACCGATTTTTCCCGCCCACCGCTCCACCGCCGGGCCCTCGACCTCAACCGTGCGGCCGCAGTTGCGGCACACGAGGTGGTGGTGGTGACTGGTGGAGCAGCGCCGGTAGACCGACTCACCGTCCGCCGTGCGCAGGACGTCTACCTTCCCGGCGTCGGCCAGCGCCTGCAGCGTCCGGTAGACCGTGGTCAGGCCAACGGAGTCACCACGCGAACGCAAGATCGCATGGATGTCCTGTGCGCTCCGAAAGTCGTCGATCTCGTCGAGGATCGATGAGACCGCTGCGCGCTGCCTGGTGGCCCGGGTCCTCGTCGCGCTGTCCTCGCGTATCACGGTCACTTCCTTGCTACACCTCCGTGCACATTGTCGCTCAGGCCTGGCCCTCGGCCAGCCCGACGGCAACCTCATCCTCATAGATCTCGGTCTCGGGCGCCCGACCCCGGCGGACGACCGCGGTGAGGATGGTGACCAAGGCGAATCCGGCGATGGCCAGCAGCACGATGCTCGCCCCTGAGGCAGTGTCCGCGTAGTAGGAGAACGTCACGCCAGACACCGCGTACGCCACCCCCAGCAAGATGGCGAGCCAGAGCGTCGCACGGAAGCCGCGGGTGACCTGCTGTGCGGTGGCGACGGGTACGACCATGAGCGCGCTGATAAGGAGGACGCCGACGACTTGCATCGCGACGGTGACGGTGACTGCGGCCGAGATGGCAAGCAGCAGGTTGAGCGCCCGAACCGGTAGTCCGGCGACCCTGGCGTACTCCTCGTCCTGGCAGACGGCGAAGAGTGCGCGCGACAGACCGACGGTGACGGCCAGGACGGCGAGGGTGAGGATCGCGATCGTGACCAGGTCGCCGGGCGCGACGGTGGTGAGCGACCCGAAGAGGTAGGAGAGCAGATTCGCGTTGCTGCCCGAATCAGACAAGCCGATGAGGACCACACCCCCGGCGATGCCGCCGTAGAACAGCAGCGCGAGGGCAACGTCGCCGCTCGCAGCACCGCGAGCCCTCACGACTTCGATGGCGATGGCGCCAAGCGTGGCGACGACGACCGCGGTCCACACGGGCGAGGCGTGCAGCAGAAGTCCAAGCGCGACGCCGAGCAGAGCGACATGCCCAATGCCGTCGCCCATCAACGCCATCCGGCGCTGGACGAGGTAGATCCCGATCGCCGGGGCGGCCAGCCCGACGAGAATCGCCGCGACCACTGCCCTCTGCATGAATGCGGGCTGGAGGAATTCCGGCAGTGCTGTACCGGCCGGATGGAAGGTCGCGGCGACGACACCCAAACTCAGCGCAGCCATCCCGGCTCCTCCGCGGGCGCGTGCGGATGGACATGGTCGTGGGCCGGATCGGCGTGATACCCGATGGCCGGCGGCGGAGCCCCGTCGTGGACGACCCGTCCGTCGCGGAGCACGATGGCGCGGTCGATAAGCGGCGCCAGGGGTCCGAGCTCGTGCAGGACAAGGAGGATGGTGGTGCCGTCCGCATGCAGTGCGGCGAGGGTGTCGGCGAGCGCGCGCTGGTTGGCGAGGTCCACACCGGCCATCGGCTCGTCGAGGATGAGCAGATCCGGTCGCGCGGCCAGGGCGCGGGCGATAAGGACCCGCTGCTGCTGCCCGCCGGAGAGCCGGGCGACGCTGTCTCGCGCCCGGTCGGATACGCCGACGGTTGCCAGGGCATCGTCGATCGCGATGCGGTCGTTCTTGCCCAACCGGCCGAGCACGCCGGTGTACGACAGCCGCCCGGAGGTGACGACCTCCCGCACAGTCGCCGGTACGCCGGCCGCGGCGGTCGTCCGCTGCGGTACGTAGCCGATCCTGCGCCATTCCTTGAACCGAGGCAGCGGACGACCGTAGAGGCGAGCCTCGCCGTCCCGCAGCGGCACCAGACCGACCAGCGCACGCACTAGCGTGGACTTGCCGGACCCGTTGGCGCCGAGGACGGCCACGACCTCACCCTCCTCCACCTCGGCGGATACCCGACGCAGGACCACGCGACCGCCGAGGACGACCACCGCGGAATCCAGTTCGGCGACGGTCGCCGCGGTGCGCTCCGAGCGCGCGAGCGCCGTCGAGCTGTCGGGCGCCGACCCGTTGGAGGTTATGGAGGACTCGGCGGCGCCGGTCGGCCTGCCAGCCTTCTGATCGGGCCGATCGCTGTCCAAGCGGCCCGTGCCGCGGTCCAGCGACGCGTCGCCGGTCGGCGCGGCGCCTTGGGGGTTGCTGCGCGCAGTGTCCCCGACCGGGCGCCGGGGTTGTTGCTGGGATGGGCTGGAGTCGCTCAACAGGGTCCAAGAGCCTTTCGCAGGGCCCCGAGGTTTGCGCGCATGACGCTGAAGTAATCGTCCCGACTCGGGTCCTTGATTCCCTCGATGGGATCGAGTACTGCCGTGGTCGCGCCCGTGTCGCGGGCGATGGTGTCGGCGAGGTCGGGGCTGACCAACGTTTCGAAGAAGATCGTCGTGATGCCTCGTTCTTCGACCTCGCGCTGAATTTGCTGAATCCTCGCTGGTGCCGGCTCTGCCTCGGGCGAGAGTCCGGCGATCGCGATCTGCTCCAGGCCGTAGCGTTCGGCGAAATACCCGAACGCGGCGTGCGAGGTGACGAATGCCTTCTGCCGGCAGTTCCTCAGGCCGGCGCGGAGGTCGGCGTCCAGGCCGTCCAGCCGGGTGACCAGCGCGGCGGCCCTTGCCCGGAAGCCGGCGGCATGCGGCGGGTCTGCCGCGGCGAGCTGCTCTCCCACCGCACGGGCGACGGCGGCGAGCTTTGTCGGGTCAAGCCAAATGTGCGGGTCACCTGAGAGGTTGGAGTGATCCTGCTTCTCGCCTTGCTCGTCCGGCGGTGCCGGCCTGGTGAGCGGAACGACTGTGCTCACTTCGAGCGTGTGGGCAGGTCTGTTCTGCTGGATCGCCTCGTCGACGGACGGCTGGAAACCCTTCAGGTAGATGGCCAGGTCCGCCTCCGAGATCGCGGCTACCTGGCGTGGGGTGAGCTCGAGGTCATGCGGCTCGGCGCCCGGTTTCGTGAGGTTGTCGACGGTGACGGCATTGCCGCCGACCTGCTGTGCAACGAACGCGAAGGGATAGAACGCCGCAACCACGTCGACCTTCCCGCTCGAGGCGGCGCTGGAGCTATCGCTCCCACAGCCGGTCAGCGATGCCACGGTGAGCGTGAGAGCAGAAGCCGTCATGGCCCCCACCCTCCACAGTGTCATGACAATCATTTTCATTTTCATTCCCGACCCTGTCAAGCGGAGTCCCCCGCGCCCGCCGCGACTGGGGGTCGCACCCCGCTGCCGGGAATGCTGTGAGGGAGGCAAGGCCGGGAGAGCCAACCCGCGATCTACTCGTCGTGGACAGCGGCGAGCCGAACAGGCCATGGGCACAATCTGCGCGCCTAGTCGGCCGTCAAGTGGCTCGAGGCGACCACATCAGCGCGCGTCCCCACGCCGTCCCCACGCCGTCCCTACCGAGGTAGGCCGCCGACGCATCGCTGTCGGTTGGGGCGAGACAGGTCAGGTCTGCTCGATGCCGAAGCGGTCTCCCTCGGTGCCGCGCCGTTCCGCCGCAGCGTTATAGGCTGCGCCCGCTAATCAGAACGCCGGGGTTCCCAGCGGGTCGAGTGAAGAGCAGAGGTTGATATGCCTCCTGCAAGCGACGGGCCACCTCGCGGATCGGTGGCGATCGTTCCGCTCAGCCGTAGCGACCTGGCCGCAGCCGGCGATGTGTTCGCCTCCAGTCACGCCGATTACCCTGCCTGGCGGCACGTCTTTCCCGATCCCAGACAACGCGAGCGCGCCCTGCGTGTCTTCTTCGCCGCGACGGTGCGGGACGCGCTTCCTTTCGGGGCGGTGGACGCCGCAGTCGCTGATGGTCAGGTCCTCGGTATTGCGGTCTGGCTGCCCCCTGGCCGCGTCCCGTGGAGTCTCGTGCGAAAACTCCGAGCCACTCCGGCGATGCTCGGCGTCCTGCGCGCAGCACCTGGCCGCTTTCGCACCTTCGCGAAGCTCGGCGCGAACGTCGAGCGTCTCCATCCGACGTACCCACATTGGAATCTGGAGACGCTCGGCCTCCGGCACGAGGCGCAGGGTCGTGGGATCGGCACTCGGCTGATGGCTCCGGGCCTGGCCCGCGCGAACCAATCTGGGCTGCCCTGTTACCTCACCACCGCAAAGAGCGACAACGTCGGCTTTTACGAGCGGTTCGGCTTCGTGGTCGTAAGCGACGCCCTGCCCCTGGTACCGGACGGACAAACCTCTTGGGGCATGCGGCGACCGGGCAGCGTCACGTAATCACCACTCCTCTGCACATCTCGCGCACGACAGATACGCACCCCGGCCCGGCCAGCGTGCGATCCTTACCGACGGGATGGCGCTTGAGCGCTAATCTCAAGGCGGGTCGTTGGCGCGAGGTGGATTTTGCGAGCGGCATTCCTGGCACTCCACATCCTCAGCGGTACCGCTCGTCCTCGGGCCGTTGGCGTTTTTCGCAACTGCACGGCGGCGCAGCAGCCGTGAACGGCTGCTGACTGCATACGTGTGGGCCGTGTTTGCGACCTGCTGACCGCAGCCATTGTGTGCCTGTTGGACTGGTCGCGGCTGTGGTGGCTCATCCCGGTTGCTGTCCTGTCGTACCTCTTGGCGCTCGTTGGCTACGCAGCTGTGCGCCGAGGCTGGCCGAAATGGGTGGGCGCGCACGGACTGGGCGGCTCCTATATAGCCCTCTGGACAGGCTGCTCGTTGTGACCGCGGGTGATATCTCGACCACCGCCGAGATCATCGCATGGATCCTGCCGGCGGCTATCGGGGTTCCACTGATCGTTCGCACGCACACGGGTACCCGCGCGGAACGGCCGATGCCCCGCGTTCTGTAAGCGCACCGGTAGGCATCTATTCGGGCTGGGTCCCAGCCGAGCCAAGCACGGCGTCGATGTCCGGCTCACCGATCCCGTAGTCACGGAGCAGGCGACGGGCCTGCAGGTCCGCCTCGGCGTACCACTGCGGGTCCTGGTCACGCCTG
>DATBRJ010000161.1:0-8361 GCA_036560395.1 Actinomycetes bacterium
CCGGGCTCGTTGCCGCGGCGGGTCGCTGATGCGATGCGGGCACATCCCGAGTTCGTCGCCGGTGACGGGATGCTCGTCACCGAGCTGATGCGGGAGGTGCCGGGCTTGCTCGCGAAGAGCGGAGCCGAGGGTGTCATGGCGTTCGCACTGCCTGACGGCAGGGCCGCGGCGGTCAAGGTGGAGGATGGCGCCAGCCGCTCGATCGCGCCGCTCACCCGCGTGCTTCTCGACTATCTCGGCTGTGGCCGGCCGGGCCTCACGGATCTGACTCGGGTACCGGTCCACGGCGTCGAGGAGGAGGTTGGCGAGGTCCGCCCGAGCAGGGCTTTCCTCGCTGCATTCGGCGAACCGACGGCCAGCAGCGTCACTTCGGCTGAGCAGGTGTGCTAGCTGCTGGCGTACGTCTGCTTGCAATTGTTAGCGCGACAAGGCACACTGAACCCCATGGCGACGTTCAAGGTTGGATCCCTTGGCGACTACCTTCGCGAGCAACGGCGCATCGCGCAGCTCTCGATCAGGCAGCTCGCGGACGCCGCTGGTGTCTCCAACCCATATCTCAGCCAGATCGAGCGCGGTCTGCGCAAGCCCTCGGCTGAGATTCTGCAGCAGATAGCGAAGGGCCTGCGGATCTCCGCAGAGACGCTCTATGTACGCGCGGGCATCCTCGATGAGCGCGATGGCGGCCTCGAGGTCACGGCGGCGATCCTGGCCGACGGCTCGATCAACGAACGCCAGAAGCAAGTGCTGGTGGACATCTACGAGGCCTTTCGCAAGGAGAACGGTGTCGCCCAAGCCGGAGCTGGCTCAGCAGACGACCACGACCAGGACGCAGGACCCCGCACCCATTCCACCCCCCGGAAGGACGACCATGTCGTTGAAGAATGACGCAAAACAAAACCTTGACAAGATCACCGAGAGCCAGGCGTTCCAGCTGTTCGCCGGTGTCGGGGATCTGGCCACCGAGAAGCTGCGCGTGGCGCAGGCCAAGCTGGCCGGCATCGACGTACAAGCCAAACTCGCCGAGGTCCCACAGCGGCTCGCGAGGGCACAGGAAGCCGCTCAGGCAAAGGTCTCTGAGGTGCCCGACAGACTCGCCGCAATGAAGGCGGAGCCCAAGGCTGTCCAGGACGCGGCAAAGCGCATTCCAGAGCGCGCTCAGGACCTCGCACTGCTGCTTGCAGGCAAGGCTGTCCAGACCTACGCGGAGCTCGCCGAGCGCGGCAGGATCGTGCTCGAGCGGCAGCGGGGCGCGACCCGCTCCGACGCTCCCGTTGTGTCCATCGTCGAGCCTGTCGAGCCGAGCGCGCCGTCCGTCGCCCCCGACGTGAAGCCGCCGGCGAACGGGGCACGCCCTGCTACCACGGGCAGGTCGACAGCGACCGCGAAGGCGCCCGCAAGGAAAAGCGCAACCAAGAAGCCAAGCACTGGCCCGACCAAGTCCGAGTAGGCCGACAAGACCGGACGGCAGGACAGGAATCGACCCCGGAGCTCCCACCTGAGCCCCGGGGTCGATGGCTGCCCGGACCGCCGCGGCCGCGACGGCGGATGTTGCGCGGCTGACTCCGCTACGTATCGGACTTTTGGCGAGGCAGACTAGGGTGCAGGTCAATCCGAACCACTGGAAGGCGAGCGAGGCAGGATGCTGCTCAACGGCTTGAACGGTTTGCTCGGCATCATTTCACTCGGTGTGCTCTGCCTTCATGTGTTCGCCCTGGTAGATGCCGCAATCCGGCCGGCGCAGGTCTTCCCCGCCGCGGAGAAGCAGACCAAGCAGTTCTGGCTGATCATTCTCGGCCTCGCCACCGCGTGGCAGCTCTTCTTCGGTCTCTTCAGTGGCCTGTTCATCGGGATCATCGGCGTCATCGCGGTCATCGTCTACATCGTGGACGTGCGTCCGGCCGTCCGGTCGCTCGGCCGCGGCGGACGTAGCCAGGGGCCATACGGGCCCTGGTAGACAGCCTGCAGCGTTCCCGATCCCGCGGTCGTCGCCTTGCGTCCTCCATCAGCCCAAGCCCCACCGCAGCCCGGCCGCCGCCACGGGACCAGCCTGTTCGAGGCCACGGCAGGCGTCCGGCTCGAGTACATGGTTACGGGCTCGGGGCCACCGACGACCGTCTTCGCACCTGGTCTTGCCGGATCGATAGCCGAGACCAGGCCGCTCGGCAGCGGCGTAAACGGCACCCGGGTGTTCTTCCACTTTCGCGGGCATGGCCTATCTGCGGTACCACCGTCGCCGTGGTCGTACGCAGCGCTCGCCGCGGAGCTGCTTGGGATGGCCGATCATATTGCCGCGACCCGTGCGGTCGGTGTGTCCCTGGGAGCCGGCGCATTGACGCATCTGATCGCCGATGCTCCATACCGGTTCGACAGGTTGGTCTTCTTCCTACCCGCCGTTCTCGACCAGCCGCGAGGCGACGCGGCGCGGGCTCGCCTTTCCGAGATGGCTGCGCTGGTCGACGCTCGCGATGTGCAGGGACTGGCGGCCAACCTTGTGGCCGAACAACCCGCTGGCGTACGCGGACGGCCTGAAGTCCGGGTATGGGCCGAGGACCGGGCGCGGACGCTGGCTGGCACTGCCGTATCGTCCGCCCTGCGCGAGATGTCCGCTCAGGTCGCGATCGCCGACGTCAGCCCGCTGGCAGCCGCGCTCGCACCTGCGCTGGTCATCGCGCAGCATGGGGACGACGCGCACCCGGTTCAGATCGCCGAGCGGCTCGCCGGCGCCCTCGGCAATGCCAGGCTGCGCGTCTTCGACGCCGATGGTGCCCTATGGACGCACCGGCGGGAGCTACGGGCTCTCGTCGCCGGATTCCTCAACGACTAGGTGGCTGGTGTCGCGTGTCCAAAGTCTCTCTGCGTTGGCCCGATCCCGCCGGCGCCTGGCTGGGTTCTCGGTCGCCCGCGTACCTCCAGTACGCCGGGCTCCCTGCGGCCTTGCCATGCATCCGGCCGTCCTTGGGGCCACCGTCAAAGGACCTCGGACACCCGACACTAGAGTTGCGGGACGGTCCGATGACCGTCTGTGGAGAGACTCCGTGATCGAGAGGTCGGAGCGGGGCACCGGAGAGGTCATTCGGGCGGCGCGCCGGCCGAGGAGGGTGAGATGGATCAGTACGGCCGCACCGACCGGCTGGAGCTGGCCGACCAGACGCTGCGGGAATGGGAGGCTCTCGTCCTCGACGCATCGGCAGACGGCATCGTGCTCGATCGCTCCGCGTTCTATCCGGGCGGCGGCGGACAGCCGCCAGATCACGGAGTCTTGCTCTGGGGCGGCGTGCAGACACGCATCGACGGGGTGCGCAAGGGTGGCGATCTCTACTTGATCCCACGCGAGGGTGACCCGCTCCCGCCGAGCGGCACCGCGGTCCGTGGCGCTGTGGAGGACAGTCGCAGGACGGCGCTCATGCGGACTCACTCCGCGCTGCACCTGCTCGGCGGGGTGGTCTTCCGCGACTACGGCGCCCTGGTCACAGGCGGAAACATGGAGCCGCTCGAGGCGCGGATGGACTTCAACCTTCCCGAGGTCCCGGCAGGCTTCAAGGAGCACCTCGCCGAGGCATGCGAGAAGGAAGTCGGGGCCGACAGGGCGATCAAGGTCGAGAACCTGCCACGCGAGCAGGCCTTCGCGATCCCTGACATCATCCGGACGGCAACGAACCTGCTGCCGCCGGACATCGAGATCGTCCGCATCGTCGACATCGTCGGCCTGGACACTCAGGCCGACGGTGGCACGCACGTGCGGTCGACCCGCCAGATAGGCGGCATCGAGATCACGAAGGTCGAGAACAAGGGCAAGGGCTTCCGTCGCGTCCGCATCCGCCTGTCGGACTGACGTGACGATGGGATCTTCGCACGTCTTGGTGGGTCACTCGTTCGCCGCTAGCGCGGCCGCGAACGCTTCGTAGACCGGCCGGCTGAAGAGGACGAAGCTAACCTCCGCCACGGCCGTCTCCGTCGACCGCACCGTCTCCACGGCGATGCGTGCCGCGTCATCAATCGGCCAGCCGTAGATGCCTGCCGAGACGGCAGGGAACGCTACGGTCCGTGCTCCGAGCTCATCTGCCACCCGCAGCGACTCCCGATAGGCAGAGGCAAGTCGGGCAGAGCGATCCTCGGACTTGACGTAGACCGGCCCAACAGTATGGATGACCCATCGGGCGGCCAGCTCGCCGGCCGTCGTCGCAACCGCCTGGCCTGTCGGCAGCCCGTCCCCGTACCGCCCGCGCCGCAGCTCCCGGCACTCGGCCAGGATCGCCGGTCCACCTCGACGGTGTATGGCCCCGTCGACGCCCCCGCCTCCGAGCAGGCTGGAGTTCGCGGCATTGACTACCGCATCGACTCTCTGCTCGGTGATATCACCGAGGACGATGCGGATCTCCATCGCTGCCTCCACTCTCAGGGTGTTCTGCTGTATCTGGCGATCAGATGTATCTGGGGATCAGCGGAAAGGTCGTCACCAGCTCGGCTGCCGGCACCGAGATGATTTTGTGATGAAAGCCGGGAAACGCCCAAAGCTCGAAATTGCGTCTCCAGGGTGTCGAAAGATCTCGCCAGGCGACAATAGGCGCCGCCGGGATCATCAGCGGTGAGGCTCGCGCGATGGGCAGCCATTGCGCGGGCCTCCGCCAACACCGGTACTCATGGAGGTGCTCGTGCCCAGGTCCCGCGTGCTCCTGTGCGCCATCGGGCTGCTCGCCATCGCCGCCACGGCTGGCTGCCGCCTCGACCAGGCGGCGGGCTCGTCGCGGGCGGCTCCGGCGGTTTCGGCGACCGCGCCCGCAACCGGCGCAAACGTTGTCGAGCCCGCGGCCGAGCCGACCTCGACGCCGACACCGACGAAGACGACGACCAAGCCCAAGCCAAAGCCGATCCTCGAACGGGGTGACTCTGGCACAGCGGTTCGCGAACTCCAGGCGCGGCTGCACAAGGCCCGGGTCTACACGGCGTCCGTGACTGGATTCTTCGGCCCCGTCACCCAGCGCGCCGTCAGGGCTTTCCAGGAGAAGTACGACCTCGAGCAGACCGGAGCGGTTGACCGGGCGACATGGTCCAAACTCGTCAAGGTCACCGGCGTGGTCACGCGCTCGGAGATGTTCCCAGCCCCTCCGGTTACGGGGGTGCTGGATGCGCAGTGCAAAGTCGGCCGGGTCATCTGCATCGACAAGACTGCCCGTCGTGTCCGCTGGGTCGTCGACGGTACGGTCCAATTCGCTCTCGATGCGAGATTCGGTAGCGAGTTCACGCCGACCCGCGAGGGCAGGTTCCAGATCGAATGGAAGGACCGCGAGCACGTCTCGACGCTGTACCACACGAGCATGCCGTTCGCGATGTTCTTCAGCGGCGGTCAGGCGGTGCACTACTCGCCCGACTTCGCCGCCCGCGGCTATGACGGCGCATCCCATGGTTGCGTCAACACCAGGAACTGGGCCCTCACCGAGCGCCTCTTCGACGAGACCCGGATCGGTGACAGCGTCGTCGTCTACCGCAGTTGAGATCACACCGGATCCCTGCTCTGCACAGGATGCTCACACCTCTTACAGCTCGGCCGAGTCAGACACGTGGCAGGGCCGTGAGCCTCTCGCTGGCTTCGATGGGCGGATGTCGGGGAGTTGCGCTAGCCGGTAGTGCGGTGGACTTTGTACGGCGCGGCCTGCGCCAGTGGCTTGACGACCAGCAGGTCGATGTTGACGTGCGCCGGCCGGCTCACGCACCAGCCGACACAGTCGGCGACGTCGTCCGCGGTTAGTGGTGCCTCCACGCCCGCGTACACCGCCGCCGCTCGGGCCTCGTCGCCGCCGAAGCGGACGAGGGCGAATTCTTCCGTCTTCACCATCCCCGGGGCAATCTCCGTGATCCGCACCGGCTCGCCGACCAGCTCCAGCCGAAGCGTCTCAGTCACCGCGGCCGTCGCATGCTTGGCAGCCGTATAGCCTCCGCCGCCCTCGTACACGACCCGCCCCGCGATCGAGCCCATCAGCACGATGTGGCCCCGGCCGCTGGCCACGAGCGCAGGCAGGAGCGCCTTCGTCATCCTGACCGTACCGAGCACGTTCACCTCGTACATCGCTCGCCACTCGCCGACATCGGCCGATCCCACGGGATCGAGGCCGAACGCTCCACCCGCGTTGTTCACGAGCACGGCGCACGACGGGACACGCGCCGCGAACTCCGCAACCGAGTTGTCCGAGGTCACATCCAGCGGGATCGCCGTGCCGCCGATCTCAGCAGCAAGGCTCTTGATCCGATTCTCCCTCCTGGCTCCCACGATCACCGTGAAGCCTTCAGCAGCCAGTCGACGGGCGGTTGCAGCCCCGATGCCGCTGCTGGCGCCGGTGACGACGGCGACCGGCTTGCTCGCGCCGCCGATCGCCGAAGGGCCGGGCAGGTGATCGGAGCGCAGCGCAGGTCCGTCCGTGGAGTTCGTCACAGGACGAGATCGTGCCAGACCGGGAATTCAGGAAGATCCAGGGGGGTTTATATGCACTGGCATAAATCGTGCCCGCCGGGTGATACAGAGCGAAGTGGCAGCGGACCGGTCATACCCAGGACCGGGTTCGATGAGCAAACGCCCCTAGGGTCTGTTGGTGGTGGGAGGCCGCCCGGCCCGAGTGGACCGAAGGACCGGAGGTAGTCGAGTGACAGTGCTGCCCGTGCGCCGCGACGTGCCGCGGCGGGTTGCCGTGCTCTCCGTCCACACCTCGCCCCTCGATCAGCCGGGCACCGGCGACGCCGGTGGCATGAACGTCTATATCGTCGAGCTCGCCAAACGGATGGCTGCCGCAGGCACCGAGGTCGAGATCTTCACCAGAGCGACCAGTGGAGATCTTCCGCCCACCGTGGAGATGGCGCCCGGGGTGGTCGTCAGGCACATCACCGCCGGGCCGTACGGAGGGCTCGCCAAGGAGGATCTTCCTGGCCAGTTGTGCGCGTTCACCTCGGGCGTCCTCCGCGCCGAAGCTCATCACGAACTCGGTTACTACGACCTTGTTCACTCGCACTATTGGCTGTCGGGCCACGTCGGCTGGCTTGCCCAGGAGCGGTGGGGTGTTCCTCTCGTCCACTCAATGCACACCATGGCCAAGGTCAAGAACGCACTTCTCGCCGAGGACGACGTCCCAGAACCGGACGCCCGAGTGATCGGCGAGGCACAGGTCGTCACGGTCGCCGACCGGCTGATCGCAAACACTGCGGAAGAGGCACGGGAACTGGTCACCCTCTACGGGGCGGACCCCGCACGGGTGGTCACCGTGCATCCGGGCGTGGACCTCGATGTCTTCAGACCCACCGACGTCGGTGCTGCCCGCGCCCGGCTCGGGCTGCCGGCGGACGGCATCGTCCTGCTGTTCGTTGGCCGCATCCAGCCACTCAAGGCTCCCGACCTGCTGCTGCGGGCGGCGACCACGATGATCGAGTCCGATCCGTCCCTACGGGAGCGTCTCGTGGTCACGATCGTCGGCGGACCCAGTGGATCGGGCCTCGCGGCACCTAAGCATCTGCACAAGCTTGCCGCCACGCTGGGGATCGCCGACCTCGTCCGCTTCGAACCGCCCGTGCAGCAGCACGATCTCGCCGATTGGTATCGTGCGGCGACCGTGACGGTCGTGCCCTCCCACAGCGAATCCTTCGGGCTCGTTGCACTGGAGTCCCAGGCCTGCGGCACACCGGTGGTCGGTGCAGCAGTAGGCGGCCTTCGCACCGCGGTGGCCGATGGGTTGTCCGGAGTTCTGATCGACGGGCACCACCCGGAGAGCTACGCCGACGTGCTTCGGCGCATCGCCATCGAGCCGCGGCTGCAGGCGCACCTCGCGCGCGGCGCTTGCGAGCATGCCGTACGGTTCGGCTGGTCGGCATCGGCTGCGACCTTGCTTGATGTCTATGGCGATGCGATAGCCGAGCGCCGGCTGGCGGAGCTCGACGGCGAACTGGTTGGGTGATGGAGCAAGCTGAGCGCGGCCCGGGCAGGACAGGCGGCTCAGGTGAGCCGGCTTCTCCGGACGACATCACGGAAGTGCTGCGACAGGCCCTGGTCGAGGCCGGGGTCGCGTACGAGGAACCTGCCGTGAATAACTTCGTGGCCACTCTTCCCGGTGTACGGAAGCTGAACACGACCTGTTCGCTCAAGGTCGGCACGCATTCGCTGTCCGTGAACGCGTTCGTCGCTCGCCGGCCCGACGAGAACCATGAGGCCGTCTATCGCTGGCTCCTCGAACGCAACACCAGAGCGCCTGGCATCGCGTTCGCTCTCGATCGGCTCGGCGACGTCTACCTGGTCGGGCGAATTCCGCTGGAGGAGGTGACCGCCGCCGCCGTAGACCGGATCCTCGGCGCGGTGCTCGACGAGGCGGACGGCGCCTTCAACAC
>DATBRJ010000162.1:0-2056 GCA_036560395.1 Actinomycetes bacterium
CGAGCGCAAGAGGCCGCGCATGCTCCCCGTGAGTGTCCGGGCCAGGGTGCGCCGATGGTGCGAGCATCGACATATGCCGCTCCTCGTCGGCACGTCAGGCTGGCAGTACTCCTCGTGGCGCGGGGTGTTCTACCCGCCGGAGCTCGCCCAGAAGCGGTGGCTCGAGCACTATGCACGGGCTTTCGCGACGGTCGAGAACAACAGCGCGTTTTATCGGCTGCCGGCGCGGGAGACCTTCCAGTCCTGGCGCTCGCGGGTACCCGGCGATTTCGTCATGACCGTCAAGGCCAGTCGCTTCCTGACCCATGTGCGGCGGCTGCGCGAGCCGCGCGAGCCGGTACGCCGCCTTCTCGACGCCGCCGCGGGGCTTGGCGACAAGCTCGGCCCGATCCTCGTTCAGCTTCCGCCCACCCTCACCGCGGACCCTCAGCTGCTTGCCGACTGCTTGAAGCAGTTCCCGCGGACAGTGCGCGTCGCCGTCGAACCACGCCACGAGTCCTGGTGGATGGAGGAGACGCGGGAGGTACTCGCCGCGGCCGGTGCCGCGCTGTGCTGGGCGGATGCTGGCGGGCGGCCGCGGACGCCGCCCTGGCGGACCGCCGACTGGGGGTATCTGCGGCTGCATCAGGGCCGGGCCAAACCCTGGCCGAGCTATGGCCGCCGAGCGCTGACGTCCTGGGTACGTCGTCTCAGCGACACTTGGCCCGACAGCGCTGACGTCTTCGTTTACTTCAACAACGATCCAGGTGGCGCCGCGGTCCGTGATGCAGCCAGACTCGGGTCTATCGCCCGCCGCAGTGGGCGGACCGTCAGCCGGATGTGGAACGGCAGGGCATGAGGTCCGCCTCATGCCTCGGCTGCGGCCGTCCAGTCGCCGTTCGCGATCACGGCTCCGAGATCCTCGGGCGGCCCGTTGTAGACGTACACGATTGCCTCGCCGACGGGAGGTGCCGCCGTCATCGGTTGGGCGAAGACCGGAACGGTCCGGCGGAGGTACTGCGAGTCGGCCTCGCTGCGCGGGTCGTACCGCTCGAGCGCATCCAGCCTCGCGAGCGTCGCGTCGTCAGGGAGCCGGTACAGCTCGACCGCGACCCGACCGTCCTGATCGTCCACCAGCGCGGGATAGGGGTACGGACGGAACGGCGCAGTCGGCACCTCGGAGAGCACTCCGGCGACCCAACCGGAGGCGAGGAACTCGGCTTCGGCCAGCAGCGCATGATTGCGCTGCCCGCGTCGCAGGGTCCCGTACACCGCAACGACAGGACCCCGTGCCACGTTCACTCGCGAGAGTGTGGCACAGCGTGATCGGCCGAGATTCTCCTATAGCGGCGTCTGCATGACACCGTCCACGCGACGCGGGACGACGGCCGACGTGCTGTCGCGCAGCACCTCGGGGAGCAGGTCCTGCGGGGTGTTCTGGTAGACGACCGGTACCAGGAACCGGCGGATCGCGGTGACCCCCACCGACGTGTGCAGCGGGTTGGTCGTGGCCGGCCAGGGACCGCCATGGTGCATCGACCAGGTGACGGCCACGCCGGTCGGCCAGCCATTCCAGATGATCCGTCCGGCACGTCGCCGCAGCCTGCTCAGCAGCATCATGCTGAGCTTCTCGTCCTCGGGCTCGGCGTGGATCGTCGCCGTGAGCGAACCGCTGAAGGCGTCGAGCGCCGCGACCAGGTCGTCCTCACCGTCGTACTCGACGATCAGGGAGGACGGGCCGAAGCATTCGTCGAGAAGCACAGGGTTGGCGACGATCGCGGCAGCCGTCGTGGCATAAACGCGTGGCGGCACCAGAGTGCTATCACTCTCGGTCGTCCCGACCAGGATGCGAACCAACGGATGCCCACCCAGCCGGGTCACCGCCTCCTGAAAGCCGCCGCCGATCGCGGGCGTGAGAAGCGGCGCGGCCGGCACCGCTGCCACGGCTTCAGCGAGCGTCGACTCCAACCCGTGCCCGGTCGGTAGGAAAAGAACGCCCGGCTTGGTGCAGAACTGGCCTGCGCCGAGCGTGAACGACCCCACGAAACCCGACACGATCTCCGCTCCGCGCGCCGTC